>CAZZBE010000164.1:0-10303 GCA_964652715.1 uncultured Desulfobacteraceae bacterium | reverse complement strand
GATGGACTTTTCAATCGTCAAGGCAAAGGCGGTGGACTTTTTTGCCGAAGCGGGTTTCATCAGCCGAATCCGCAATGAGGCGGACTATGAGCATGCACTGGCTTTGATGGACGAGCTTATTGAAGACTATGATTTGTATCGTCCCTTGATTGGAGTGCTTTCCTCTTCAATCGAAAAATGGGAAAACGATGCCGAGCATTTTTCAGATTTTAATCAAAGAATCGAAGATCTTGATGACGGCGTCTCGGTTCTGAAAACACTAATGGACCAATATCGGATAGGGGCCGGAGATCTGGAGGACGAGATTGGAAGTACGGACCAGGTTTTAGAGATTTTAAATGGTTCTCGAAATATGACGCGCGAACAAATTCAGTCCCTTTCAAACCGATTCCATGTAGCGCCATCGGCATTTTTCGAAAAGCGACACCCATAAAATTCGGGCCGGATTTTCTGCTGTTTCCGGCATGAAGCCCTATGCATGGCTCTTATGGAAATGCATCCTTACCGATTCGCGGCATTTATTGACCGAAAAAATGTTTGGTGTTTTGCTGTTGGTATGAAAGTCTCCTTGCGAAGCCGAATCGTGTACGTTATTGTGTGCTAAATAAAGAACCGGCGCGAGGTGCAAAATGCAAAGATTGAGACTTGATCAGGACATTCGGCCGTTATCGGAGATACGGACCGGCATCGCCAGTTTCATTAAACAGGTTCACGAGACAAAAAGACCCGTTGTTATCACCCATCACGGAAAAGGCGTGGCTGTTTTGCTGGATGTGCGGGAATATGAGGGCGATGCAGGAAAAAATGGACCTTTTAACCGATGTTCATCTATCGATGGAGCAGATTGAAAACGGGGAGGGGGTGGATAGTGAAGCGGCAAAAGAGGACCTGTTGAAGAGAATCGGAAAATGAAGATTGTCTGGTCGCCTCTTTCCCTCGACCGGGCCTCCGAAATCGCCGAATATATAGCCCGTGACAAACTATCCGCCGCGAGGCAATGGATTGAGACGCTATTTGAAAAAACGGATAACCTGATGACATCTCCCGAAATGGGCAGGGTGGCGCCGGAAATTCAGAACAGGCGGATCAGAGAGTTGATTTAAGGATGATAGGCGAGACTCGTTTTCTTTGGACCTCCATGGCGCCCTTGCCACCCAACCCCATGAAACCCAAGGAGGCATACCATGAAACCTATCATCGCATTGTTGCTGACATTGAGTCTTGCATCCACCGCCTTCGCCGCCGGCGAATCCGTCGCTTACAAAGTCGATGGAAAACCCTGCGAAGGCTATTACGTCAGCCCGAAACCCGACGCCCCGATGGTGCTGCTCATCCACGACTGGGACGGCCTTACGGATTATGAAGTGAAGCGCGCCGGCATGCTGGCGGATCTGGGATACGCGGTGTTCGCCGCCGACCTGTTCGGCGCCGGCGTCCGGCCGACGAAGGTGAAGGACAAGCGGCAGCACACCGGCGAGCTTTATAAAGACCGGGAAAAAATGCGGAACCTGATACGGGGCGCCGTGGAGACCGCCAAGTCCAGAGGCGCGAATGTCGGCAACGCCGTGGTCATGGGCTACTGCTTCGGCGGGGCCGCCGTTCTGGAGTTCGCCCGATCCGGGGCGGACATGAAAGGGTTTGTCGCCTTCCACGGAGGCCTGGGCACGCCGGAAGGCCAGGATTATTCACAAACCAAAGGCCAACTGCTGATCATGCACGGCACGGCGGACAGCCACATCACCATGGACGATTTCGCCAACCTCGCCAAAGCGCTGGAGGCCCAAAGCGTCTCCCATGAGATGATCACCTACGGCGGCGCGCCCCACGCCTTTACCGTATTCGGTTCCGACCGGTACCGGGAGGACGCGGATCGGAAATCCTGGGAACGTTTCACCCGATTTCTTGAAAACACTCTCAAGTGAGAGAAGTGCAAACTGGAGCGGGAGCGATCCATGATCCGAATTCAGCCCTTTGAACAGCGGGACTGGTCCCCGGTATGGCGGATCATCGAACCGGTGTTCCGGGCCGGCGAAACCTACCCGTTTCCACCGGACATCAACGAGGCGGAGGCCCATTCGGCCTGGATCGAGGCGCCGTCCGCCACCTTTGTCGCGGCAGACGAAAACAACGGGATTCTCGGCACATACTACATCAAACCCAATCAGCCCGGCCTCGGCGCCCATGTCTGCAATTGCGGCTACATCGTCGCCGAAAAAGCCCGGGGCAAGGGCATCGCGTCCGAAATGTGCCGCCATTCCCAACGGGAGGCCCTGTCTTTTGGCTTCCGCGCCATGCAGTACAACCTGGTGGTGTCCACCAACGAGGGGGCGGTCCGGCTCTGGAAAAATCACGGATTCGAGATCGTCGGCCGGTTGCCGGAAGCCTTCCGGCATCCGCGGCTTGGATTCGTGGACGCCTATGTGATGTACAAACTGCTCTAAAAAAAGGAGACATCCGCCGATGGCTGAGGAACAACGAAAAAAGCGGGCGCTTGTCCTGTCCGGCGGCGGCCCGGTGGTGGGCATAGAACTGGGAGCCCTTCGGGCCTTTGAAGAGAAGAATATCGACTTCGACATCTACTCCTGCGCCTGCGTGGGCAGTTGGGTGGGGTGCCTCTACAACAGCCTGCCGGCGAACAACGAGCGGCTGCAAAAAGTGAAGACCTTTTTCCGGGACAAGATCTTCATCCCGGACGACATCTACGAAAGCTTCCCCATCGATTACAAAGTCTTCCGGATGGATTTTCTCCAGGATGCACGGAAGCTGATGGAAAAGATCTTCGAGGCGTCCACCTATCAGCATCTGTTTCTCCCCAATCGGATCTGGGAGTACGCCATGCAGTGGATGCGCCGCCCCCCCGCCACCATTGACGATTGTTTTTACTGCCTTACCGAGGGGCTCGCCCTCAATCCCTTTGTCCGGTTCGCGACGGAACTCCAGTACAAAATCAAGAAAAGCGGCATCGCCGGCCTCGTCAACAGTGAAAATTTTGTTGACAAGTACATCGATTTCGAGCAGTTATTTAAGGGGGAAAAGGTCGTGTATCTGAACGCCTACAACCTCTCGAAACACCGGATGGAGATCTTCATCAACCGGAAGGGGCATCGATACAACGACATCGACGCGGATGCGCTCATGGCCGGCTCCAGCGTCCTCCACTACACCGAAAACCGCACCATCGACGGGAAGAGCGACAAGTACTGCGAGGGCGCGGTCATCGACACGGTCAATCTTGATCATCTTTTGACCGACCATCCGGATCTGGACGAAATCTGGGTCATCAAAATCGCCGATTACAAAGCGGTCAAGCCCCCGAAAAACCTCATCGAGGCGGCCCTGCTCGGCGTCATGCTGCCCTTCGACACCATATCCGACGACGACATTGAACTCTTTTCCCACCGGCTCCGGGCCCACAACCGGAGGAGCGACAAAAAGATCAAGTTCATCAACGTCCTTATGGCCTACAAGGACGTCAATTACCACTGGAACCATTCCAACCTGGATGAAGGCATCCGGGTGGGATACGAAGGCGCCCGCAAGTCCATCTCGGAATACCGGGAGACGGATCTCGAAAAAGAGGGGGAACGGTGTCGGTACATCCGATCCATCTCCTGACGGGCGTTGCTTTCTTCTAAAAATCAAGATAAGGAGCGTAATAGGCATGGATCGTTTGCTGAACTGGATGGTGATCATCTTTATTGCAGGGGTGATGGGGGTCGGCCCCGGAATTTTAACCGGGGTCTCGGAGGCCCGGACGCTGGACCTCCCCCCGGGGTTTGTCCTTAACGCCGGCTATTTCGAGTTTTCCGGTCTCACCTACACCGGTGAAAACGGCGAGCCCGCCGGGTTCGTCAACGACATCACCGTCAAAACCCTGGACAACGCCGGCATCCCCTACAAACTGCAGGACTATTCCGCCGCCCGGTTCTTCAAACAACTGGAGGAAGGGGACATCCATTTCTTCAACGGGCTCAGTTCCATCCCGGTGGTGAACCAAAACTGCATTTCCAGCGACATCAAGTTGTTTCCCCTGGAGATGCGGGTCTACTGGCGGGGCGACAAAGACCCCATTGCCGTCAAAGAAGATCTCATCGGCCATTCGGTGATCCTGGTCCGGGGGTTCACCTACAAGGACTGGGGCGCCTGGATCCGGGAGGGCCGGCAGGACATCGCCTTTTTCGACGTCAACACCCACGAGTCGGCCTTCAAGATGCTCAAACGGGGCCGCGCGGAGTATCTGCTCAATTACAAGTACATTGATTCCGAAATGCTGGAGCAGGTGGAGATTCCCGATCTCCAGGTCAAAACTCTCTTTCGCTGGTACTGCTATTTCAACATCCACAAGGACACGCCCGACGCCCGGGCGCTGCTGAAGACCATCGAGGACAGCTACAAGGAGCTGATCCAAAAAGGCGAGCTGAAAAAGTATGAATAACGCTTTTTTTCGGCGGCGACGCCGGATGAACGGCCGGACCCGGTAATCCATGGAGACCGACCTGCTGGAAAAGGCCCGCCGCTACCGGTGGTTCATCTTCGCCCTCCTGGCCCTCAGCTATATCCTGGTCTATTTCCACCGCCTCTGCCCCGCGGTGCTGGCCGTGGACATCATGCGGGATCTTCAGGCGGGCGGCGCGCTGACCGGCCTGCTGGGGGCCGCCTATTTTTATCCATACGCCCTGATGCAGCTTCCGGCGGGGTTGCTGTCGGATTCCTGGGGCGCCCGGAAAACCATCGCGTTTTTCTTCGTGGTGGCCTTCATCGGCTCCCTGGTGCTGGGCTACGCCCCGACGGTTGCCGCGGCCATCGTCGGCCGCACCCTGGTGGGCCTTGGGGTGGCCATGCTCTTCGTGCCCACCATGAAGACCCTTGCGGAATGGTTCCACGCCCGGGAGTTCGCCTACATGACGGGCATCCTCATGGCCATGGGCGGCGTCGGCACCCTGACGGCGGCCACCCCGCTGGTCTGGCTCAGCGCCGCCATCGGCTGGCGCAACTCCTTCGTGGCCGTGGGCGGGTTCACCCTGTTGCTGGCGGCCCTGGTCTGGATCTTCGTTCGAAACCGGCCCGCCGACTTCGGATGGCCGTCGCCCTTTTCCGTCGAAACGGAGGCCCCGCCGGCCATCGGGCTGGCGGAAGGGGTCCGGCAGGTCCTCACCCGCCGCCACTTCTGGCCCCTGACGGTCTGGTTTTTCTTCAACTGCGGCGTCTTCTTTTCCTTCGGCGGCCTCTGGGGCGGGCCCTACCTGATGCATGTCTACGGCCTCACCAAGGCCGAATCGGGCCGGATCCTCTCTATGATCTCCGTGGGCATGATCGTCGGGAGCCCGCTGTTGTCCTGGCTCTCCGACAAGGTGTTCAAGGGGCGAAAACCGATGCTGGCGGTCGCCGCCGCGGCCATGGTTCTCATCACCGGCCTGCTGGCGTTCTACACCGACGGCATGTCCCGCCCCGGCCTTTACGGGCTGGTCTTTTCCATGAGCGTCTGTTCCAGCGCCATCGTGGTGATCGGATTCACCATGAACAAGGAATTGTTCCCGGTCCGGATCGCGGGCACCGCCACCGGGCTGATCAACCTCTTTCCATTCGCCGGCGGCGCCGTGTTCCAGCCGTTTCTCGGGTATATCCTGGAGCAATACCCCAAAACCGGCGTCGCGTTCACGCTGCCGGGGTACAAGGCCGCCTTCCTGGCCCTGTTCGTTTCGGCCCTCATCGCCTTCGGGGCCGCCCTGCTGACAAAGGAAACCTTTGAAACCTAACTTTTTATCTAACTTCTTAACGATTTTGGGAGGAACCATGAAAGTTTTCAAAACCGCCGCTTTGACGGCGATCTTTTTGGCGGGCATCGCCTTGGCCCCGGCCGCCGCGCAGTCGCTTCGGCTGGACCGGACCGCCGTCGCGCCGAAGGAACGGATCACGGTCACGTTTTCCGGGGCCGCGGGATATGCCGACAACGCCTGGATCGGCATCATCCCCTCCCACGTGGATCACGGACGGGAGGCGGTCAATGATCGGTACGATCTCACCTATCAGTACCTGCGGGGAAAGCCTTCGGGACAACTGGCCTTCGCCGCCCCCGCCAAGCCGGGGGCGTACGATTTCCGCATGCACGACACCGACAGCAACGGCCGGGAGGTCGCCTTCGCCTCCTTCACGGTGACGGAACGGGTGGAAGAGGAAGCGGTCCCCAGCGCCCATCTGCGCCTTGACCGGACGCTGTTTCCGCCGTCGGCGTCGGCGTCGGTCCATTTTACGGCCTCCGCCGAGTTCCCCCGAAACGCCTGGGTGGGGATTATCCCTTCCCATGTGGCGCACGGCAGCGAGGCGGTCAACGACGGTCACGATCTAACCTACCAGTACCTGACCGGCCGAACGTCGGGAACCCTGACGTTCACCGTGCCGAAAACTCCCGGAGAGTACGATTTCCGCATGCACGACACCGACAGCAACGGCCGGGAGGTCGCCTTCGCCTCCTTCACGGTGACGGAACGGGTGGAAGAGGAAGCGGTCCCCAGCGCCCATCTGCGCCTTGACCGGACGCTGTTTCCGCCGTCGGCGTCGGCGTCGGTCCATTTTACGGCCTCCGCCGAGTTCCCCCGAAACGCCTGGGTGGGGATTATCCCTTCCCATGTGGCGCACGGCAGCGAGGCGGTCAACGACGGTCACGATCTAACCTACCAGTACCTGACCGGCCGAACGTCGGGAACCCTGACGTTCACCGTGCCGAAAACTCCCGGAGAGTACGATTTCCGCATGCACGACACCGACAGCAACGGCCGGGAAGTGGCGTCGGTCTCTTTTTCGGTGGCCCTGGATAAAAACGCCGTCGGGTTGAACCTGGAAAAGAGCGTGTTTTCGCCCCTGGAGGAAATCCGACTCGGTTTCACGGCCCCCGAAGGGTTGCCCGGCGACGCCTGGGTGGGAATCATTCCCTCCCGGATCGCCCACGGCAGCGAATCGGTCAACGATCAGCACGATCTGACGTATCAATATCTCAAAGGCCGAACCGGCGGCGTGTTGATCTTCACCGCGCCGGCCGCGCCCGGAAGCTACGATTTCCGGATGCACGACACCGACAGCAACGGCCGGGAACTGACCTCGGTCTCCTTCAGGGTCGGAAACTGATCCGATCCGGGAACGCCGCCAATGGACAGATATCAGGGGCATCTTCCCATGAACCGTCTCCGGCGACGCGCCGGTTTCACCCTCATGGAGCTGATGATCGTGGTGGTCATCATCGGCCTCCTGGCCGCCATCGTCATCCCGAACCTTCTTTCCTTCATGGAGAAAAAAAGAGCGGGCGGCGAACCGGCCGCGCCGGCGGCGGTGGAAGCGGACAGGCCGGACAATCCGGCGCCGGCCCCGGCCGGGCGTCCGGCCGAACCGAGCGCCGTCGCGCCGGAGACCGAGGCCGCCGACATCCGGATCCGGCTGTCCGCCAGCAGCTATATCCGGCGGCTCAAGGTCTACACCCTGTTCAACGCCGATTTCAAAGGGGCGTACACCTTTGTCGGCTCCGGCGGCGACGCCGACCGGGTCCGGCTCTGGTTCCCGTTTCCCCGGTCGGCCACCCAGGCCATGAACGTCTCCCTGGAGATCGCCCGAAACGGCGGAACCTTTTACGAGCCGGACGATGCGGTCTACAGCCTCGACGGCATCCAATGGTCCGGGGAGCTGGGCGCCGGGGAGCGGCTCACGGCCCGGGTCGCCTACAGCGCACAGGGCGCCGACCGGTACGTCTACGAAGGCCCGGGGTCGAGCCGGGCCGGATCCCTCAAGATCGTCATGACCCTGGAGGGACTCACCTCCGAGTTCATCCCGGCCGATTCCCTCCAGCCCACCCGGATCGAGGACGACCGGTTGATCTGGGACTTCGAAAACCTCATCACCCGCCGCCGGATCGCCGTGGAACTGCCGGGAACCCTGTCCCCCACCGGCCGGGCCATCCTGTTTCTGCGGCTGGCGGGCCTGGCGGTGCTCCTGTTCGGCCTCGGGTTCATCTACCTCAACGACCTCAAGGAACCGGGCCGACTGGACAGTTTCCGGTGGGGCCATTTCCTCCTGCTGGCCCTCACCTACTCGCTTTTTTTCATCATCTTCACGGCCCTCCACCTGGGCCAGCACCTGAGCGCCTGGGTCGCGTTGCTGGTGTCCGCCATCCTCTCCCTGCCGCTGCTCATGATTCACGTCAGCCGCTTCTGGGGCGCGGGGTTCGCCGTCTTCTGGATTCTCCCCCTGGCCGTCTTCACCCTGGCCATCGTCGTCAACGGCGTCTACGGCGGCGCCTACAAAACCTATATCTACCTCGGACTGACCGTGCTGGCCGCCGCCTTTTTCACTTTCACCTACCGGGCCTGGGCGGAAAACCGAAAGGCCTTTCTCGCGGAAAAGGAGCGGCGACAACAGGCGGTCCGGGCCGAGGCGCTGGAAGAAGAAGAGAACCGGAAAAAAGAAGCGCGGCGGCGGGCGTGGCGGAAAAGCCGGATCGAGAAGGCCGGGGCGGCGGTGGACCGGCTGGAGGAGGCGTGGCGTCGGGCCGAAAACCTGATGACGGAGGCGGAACTGCTGCTGGCCCACGGCGAGATGCCCGGGGAGGCGGACCTCCAGGAGGCCCTCAAAAAAGCCATCGTGGACATCGCCGGCCAGGAGGACCCCATCGCGGAGATGCGGTCGGAGGCGGCGAGACTCGCGGAAATCGCCGAAGACGAAGCCCTGGCCGCCGCCGTGACCGAACTCCGGTCGTCGGCCGAACACCGGCGGCGGCGCATTCAGTACGCCGCCGACGACCTCTCCGACGCCGTTTCAGGACTCAAAAAACGGCGGGAACGCAAAAAAGCCGAAGACCTCCGGGCCGCCAACACCATCCACTGCCTCGCCTGCGGCGCCGGCTATCCGCTGTCCAACTTCTGCCCCAACTGCGGGGTACGCAGCCCGGAAAAACTCACCTGCACCCGCTGCGGGGAAACCTATATGCTGCCCACCCATCTGCTGGGGGAGGGGACGAATGAAGCGCCGCTCCACTGCATGCTGTGCGGGCATCCGCATGAGACGGCGGCGCCGGCGGCGGAGGGGTGATCGGGGCGTCTGTTTTTCAAATCAGGAGGACAATGTCGAGACATGGACAATAAAACGGACAATAAAAAAGAGACCATCATCCAACGGGTTGACGAACTGGCTGAAGATCTGTTCCGTTTGAGCCGAAAGCTTTACGACAATCCGGAAACCGCTTATGAAGAACGCAACGCCAGCCGCTGGCTGAGCGACTGGCTCCGGGACCGGCGATTTGAAGTGGAAACCGGCGTCGGCGGCATCGAGACCGCGTTTCTGGCCAAACCGCCGGGGTTTTCCGGCAAACGGCCCCGCGCCGCCTTCATGGCCGAGTACGACGCCCTGCCCGGGATCGGCCACGGGTGCGGCCACAACCTCATCGCCGCATCGTCCCTGGGGGCGGCGGCGGCCCTGGCGCGGTCGGAATCATCGCTGGACGGCGATTTCATGCTTATCGGCACCCCGGCCGAGGAAGGCGGCGGCGGCAAGGCCCGGCTTGCGGCGGCCGGGGTGTTCGACGGCGTCGACATGGCCCTGCTGTGCCATCCCGGCCGGCACAACCGCGTGGGGGACCATTCCCTGGGCCGGATCAAGGCGAAGATCGAATTTTTCGGCAAAACGGCCCACGCCGCCGCGGCGCCCCATCTCGGCCGCAACGCCCTGGACGCGCTGGTGCTGGCCTATGTGAACATCAGCGCCATGCGCCAGCAGGCGCCGGCGGACGTCCGGATCCACGGGATCATCACCAGGGGCGGGGAAGCGCCCAACATCATCCCCGATTTCGCCGAGGGGCTCTATTACGTCCGTTCGGCCTCCAAGACGTACCTGTACGATACGCTGATCCATCGGTTCGAGGACTGTTTGAAAGGCGCGGCGTCGGCGGCCGGCTGCGAGTATAAAATGACGATCCTCCCGCCGTCCCTGGAGCCCATGCTGCGCAATCCGGCGCTGGAACGGGCCTGGGGAGACAACGCCGAAGCCCTGGGCGTGGAATTGGATTATGGAGAAGAGTCTCCCGGTTCTTCCGATGTGGGCAACATCAGCCATCTCCTGCCCACCATCCAGCCCCGGCTGGCCATCTGCGACCCTTCGGTCAACATCCATTCCACCGATTTCGCGGACGCCACCCAAAGCGAGATGGGGAGGACGGCGCTCCTGCTGGCCGCCAAGACGCTGGCCATGACGGTGTACGATTACCTGACCCAATCGGAACTGCGGCGGGCCGCGGCGGAGGCGTTCGAAAAGGCCGCGCGGTGAT
>CAZZBE010000163.1:1331-10344 GCA_964652715.1 uncultured Desulfobacteraceae bacterium | reverse complement strand
CCCCGGGCCGCGCTGTCGCCGGCGGTCATCACGCACTGGATCAGGGCCTCCTTGAGATCGTTCTCGTACTTGGCGATGAGGTGGACCACCCCGGGAAACATCTCGCCGGTGTGGCAGCTCCGGCCGAACTCACCGATCACCTCGACGCTGTCCCGGTCCACGGTGGCCAGCCCTTTTTGGAGCCATGCCGACACCGGGGACACATCGAAATGGGCTTCGGCCACCGATTTCATGGCCTCGACGGGGGCCGCGCCTTCCAGCACGGCTTGGCCCACCCGGGCGAAATAGGCCGCCGATTCGACGGTGGCCGGATCGGCGTGGGTCATCCGGGTCTGGGCTTCGGCGCTTTCGGCCAGTTTGTCCGGGTCGTTCCTGTAGAGACAGACCAGCGGCGCGACGCGGGAGGCCCCGGCCAGGTCGTCGGAACTTGATCCCGCCTCCTCGGGAGATTTGCCCTTTTCGTAATTGGCCAGGGTCGATTTGGTGGCGCCGTCGAAATATCCGTCGTAATTTTCAAACAAGCGGCGCCACCGGTCGGAAAAATCCTTGAGATCGAAGGCCCCTTTCTCGGCCGCGGACGCCAAAAGCACCATCATCTGGTCGCCGTAGTGGGTAAATTGCCCCTTCTCCTTGGTGTTGTGAAACGATTTGGGAAGGGGCGCGGTCAGCCGGTCCACCCGGCCGAATTTTTCCTCGATCTTTTGCGGATCGTACATCCAGTGGGGCCCCAGGGACAGGGCGTCGGCCACGAACGCGGCCTGGACCATCGCCTTTGCTTTTTCCGTCATATCGCCTCCTTTTGGGCATCAGAGCCGTTAATATTCATCGATTATCGCTAAAGATAACAGCAATCCCCGCTCCAGTCAAAACTGATTGTCTCAAGATAATGAATTGAACCCCGAAACAGGATATGATATATTCCACTTAAAAAACCGTTGCCGTATGCGATAACGACATCCAACCATAAAGAGGGAAACCGATGACCCAGGACCCCACGCTCGACATCCTCAAGCAGGCGCTTTTGCTGGAAAAACGCGGAAACGCGTTTTACCGGAAGGTGGCTCAGAACACCACCAACAGCGCCGTCGAATGTTTTTTCAACATCATGGCCGACGAAGAGGCCAAACACATCCAGGTGATCACGGATCAGATGCGCGCCTACAAGTCCGGCGGCCAACTGCTGTCCACGGTCTTCGAAGACGGGGAAAAGAGCGAGGCGCCGTCCCAGATTCTCGATCCCGAACAGAAATCCCGGATCGCCGCGGCCGATTTCGAGGCGGCGGCCATCTCAGCGGCCATCTCCATGGAGGAAAAGGCGATCCGGCTCTACGCCGACCGGGCCGAAGCCGCCACCGACAAAACGGAAAAAGCCCTCTACAACTGGCTTTCGGGCTGGGAGCGGGAGCACCTCAACTTCCTCATCGACATGGACAAGGAACTGACCGAAAAAGTCTGGTACGACCAGCAATTCTGGCCCTTCTGAATTAAACCGAGAGAAAGACCCGCGAAGTTTTAAAAACCTCGCGGGTCTGTGTTCCGCAACCCGATAAATTAAGGAAACCCCCCATGAGCAAGACCCAAGAGAACCTGCAGGAAGCATTCGCCGGAGAATCCCAGGCCAACCGCAAGTACCTGGCCTTCGCCAAAAAGGCCGGCCGGGAAGGCCATCCCCAGGTGGCCAGGCTCTTCCGGGCCGCGGCCGCGGCCGAAACCGTCCACGCCCACGCCCATTTGCGGGCCATGAAGGGCATCGGCTCCACCGAGGAGAACCTCAAGGAAGCCGTCTCCGGCGAAACCCACGAGTTCAAGAGCATGTATCCGCCCATGATCGAAACGGCCAGGGAAGAGGGCGAAAAAGTCGCCGAACGGAGTTTCGATTACGCCAACCAGGTGGAAAAGGTCCATGCCGATCTCTACCAGAAGGCCCTGGACAATCTGGGAAGCCTGGCCGAGGCGGACTACTACGTCTGCGAGGTCTGCGGCTATACCTGCGAAGACGAGGCCCCGGACGTCTGCCCCGTGTGCGGCGCCAAGAAATCGGTTTTCTTCAAGGTGGATTAACGGAATCAGGGGGGACGACCCCTCCGGAAAGAAACGGACATGAAAAAGCGATCTTTCCCGCCCCTGGCGGCGGTTCTTTTCATGGCGGCGGCGCTGACCGCCGCCCCTTTCCTCCGCGGGGTCGCCCCCTCCGCCGCCCAGTCCGACGACGACGGAATGGTGGATGTCTACGATCCCTACGAGCAGGATTCCGCGGATACGCCCCTGGAGGAACCCGAGCCCTGGGAGGCGGACGAATACACCGAGGAATGGAACGACGAGACGACGGTCGAAGAAGAGGTCCAGCGGCCGGCGGGCGTGATTCCCGAAGAGACGCCTGATCGGGAGGGAACCGCCGAAGACGACTGGACCGATCTGTACAAGGACATCTACGATGATCCGGAGGGGATCTACGAGGGTCTGGACAGCCCGCCCCTGGAAGACATCGACTCCGGGTTGGAACAACCTGTCGACGAAGCGGCCGACTGGGAGTCCCAGGAACAACCCGATGACGATCAACTTTACGACGACGAATCGACGGACGCCTATGACGACGCCGTCCAGCCCTATGATTAACCCGACGCCTTCGCCCCGCGCTGAAAGGTCCATCCCCCGATGAACGGAAACTGGCTTCTTCACTACCCCGCCTGGGACCTCGACATCTTCGGCGGCGGTTTTTTCATCGCCCTCATCGCCACCGTCCATGTCTACATCGCCCATTTCGCCGTCGGAGGCGGCCTGTTCATCGTGCTGGCCGAAACCAAGGGATACCGGGAGAACCGGCCGGGGGTGGTGGAATACGCCCGGATGCACGGCCGGTTCTTCCTGTTGCTCACGATGGTGCTGGGCGCGCTCACCGGCGTCGGCATCTGGTTCACCATCTCGGTGCTCAACCCGGCCGCCACCTCGACCCTCATCCACGGGTTCGTATTTGGCTGGGCCGCGGAATGGGTCTTTTTCGCCGCCGAAATCGCCGCCCTCTTTGTCTATTATTACACCTTCGGCAAAATGGAACGGCGGCGCCACCTCGCCCTGGGCTGGCTCTATTTCGGCTTCGCCTGGCTGTCCCTTTTCGTAGTCAACGGCATCATCGCCTACATGCTCACGCCGGGGGACTGGCTGGAGACCCGGAATTTCTGGGACGGCTTCTTCAACCCCAGCTTCTGGCCGTCGCTTTTCTTCCGCACCTTTATCGCCCTGATGTTCGCCGGCATTTTCGGCTTCGTCACCGCCGCCTTCCTGAAGGACGACGACCTGCGCCGGCGGATGCTCCGGTACTGCGCCGGATGGCTCATCCTGCCCCTTCCCCTGCTGCTGGCCTCGGGATGGTGGTACATTTTAGCTCTCCCCGACGCCCAGACCACCATGATCCTGTTCCATTCGCCGGAAATCATGCCCTTCCTCAAGGCGTTCGGGCGGCTGTCCCCGGTCCTGGTGGTCGGCGGCGTTCTGCTGGTGTTCCGGGTCCCCCAGGGGATGCAAAAGACCATCGCCCTCCTGCTGGCGGTCCTCGGTCTGGCCTACATGGGCTCTTTTGAATGGATACGGGAAGCGGGGCGGCGGCCCTACATCATCCACGGCCTGACCTACTCCAATTCGCTGCCGGCGGACGCCGGTGAAACGCTCAAGAACGGCGGGCTGCTGAAAGCCATTCGCTGGACGGAACATCGGAAGGTGACCGACGACAACCGGCTGGCCGCCGGCGCGGATCTGTTCCGGTTCATGTGCGCCGGCTGCCACTCGGTCAACGGCCCCATGAACGACATCCTGCCCCTCACCGACGGGTTCACGCGATACGGAATGGCGGGATTTCTGGGGGGCATCGGCAAGATCAACCGGTACATGCCGCCCTTTCCGGGCAACGCCGCCGAACGGGACGCCCTGGCCGCCTACATCGTGGAAGATCTCCACGGAAAGAGAACCGGGACGGCCGACGGGGCCGACGTCTCCCCCGACGCCATCGAAATTCCGCCCTTCGATCCGGAATCGGACGCGTACATCCTCCTGGCGTGGTCCAGCCGGGGGATGCACTTCATGACCGACTGCGACGACCGGTTCAGCCTGTCGCCGCCCGGAAACGATCTTTACGCCCAGTTGATCCGCCGGGGGGAACTGCCGGAACACGTCATGGACGGCGCGACCCTCTCCTATTCCCTGGAGGACGGATTCCGCGATCCGGCCGGCCGGATCGATTTCTGGCAGTATGCCGAATCCCTCGCCGGCAAGGATCCGCCCCCCAATACCGGCCTCGACGGCAATGGACCCGCCGGCGACCTGGTCTATGACGGCGCGGCCATGGCTTACCTCGCGAAAGGCATTCCCGCCGTCCCCTACAGCAGCGACGGGGATTTCAAGCCCTACCCCATGGCCGCCCTGGAGGCCCGGGACAGCGACACCGGCGACCTTCTGGCCGTCGCCAAGACCACCCTTCCCGTCTCCACGGAGATGGGCTGCCGCCACTGCCACGGCGGGGAGTGGCGGGTCGACAAGCGGGCGGGCATCGCCGGCCAAACCGCCGACACCGTCCTCGCGGTCCATGACCGCATGAACGGCACCGATCTATCCTTGAAGGCCAAAAACGGGCAGCCCCAGGCCTGCGGCGCCTGCCACGGCGCGGAAAAGTCGGACGCCCGAAATCTATCGGCCGCCATTCATGGTTTTCACGCCGTCTACCTCGCCGGCAATGGCGCCGACGCGTGCTTCGCCTGCCACCCGTCGTCTCCGGAGACCTTCACCCAGGGATTCCGGGGCATCCACCGGGAACTCTTTCTCGACTGCGTCAGCTGCCACGGATCCATGGGCGAACACGCCGCGGGGTTGCTGAAGCACGCGGCGGATGGCGGCGACCGGTCCGCCCGAAACCGGCTGGCGATGATCGAAGGCGTGGACGCGGACGCCATCCCGCCCCGCCGCCCCTGGGCCCAGCAGCCGGACTGCCTCCACTGCCATGTGGATTTCCAGCCGCCTCAAACGGACAGGGTGCTCCCCGATCAGCGAACCGACGCCATGTCCGATTTGTTCCGATACCGGATGGACAACGCCGGCATCATGTGCGCCGCCTGCCACGGCAGCCCCCATGCCGTCTACCCGGCCTCCAACCGCTACGGCAGCGACAGCCTCCAGCCCATCCAGTACCAGGGCAACCCGTATCCCATCGCCGCCGACAAGAACTGCAAAGTCTGCCACACCGTCGATATGGCATATGAACTCCACCACCCCAATTCGTTGAGGATGTTCCGGAATGTCCAGTAACGGGCTTACCGCGCCCCCGCCAGTGTCCGCAACAGCCCGATCACGTCCCCCATATCCAGTCGACCGTTCCCGTTGAAGTCGCCGGCCGGGGGGGGCGTCATCCGGCGGTTCAGCTCCACGCCGTCCACGGTGGACAGGGTGACCTGTTCCGTGAGCGGCGCCAGGCCGTCCGCCTCGATCCGCACCGAATAGCCGCCGGGCGGGGCATCCAGGACGAACCGCCCCTCGGCGTCGGTGACGGCGGTGTAGGGCGTGCCCTCCAGGGCGACGGTGGCGTTGGCCACGCCGAGTCCGCTTTGCCCTGCGAAGTCGGTGGTCACCTGTCCGTAGAGGGGGCTGACCTTCACGTTCTCGTTGATGAAATCCAGAAAGGGGCCCACACGGGTGTAAACCCCGTAAAGATCCGGTTCGGCGCATCCCTCGCCCCACGACACCAGTCCGGCCAGCCGCCAGGCATCGCCATCCAGAACCATCAGCGGACCGCCGCTGTCGCCGATGCAGGCGTCCTTTCCCCCTTTCAGGTCTCCGGCGCAGACCATGTTCCCGGTTATGGGATCGTCGTACGGGTAGCCCGTATAGGCGTTGAAAGCGGTGTTGCAGGTCAGATTGGACACGATGGGCAGCGCCGCCTGCTGAAGCGTCTCGGAAGGGCTCAGACGGTCGGGGTCGGTATAGCCCCATCCCAGGGCGATGCCCGTCTCGCCCGCCAAATCCGTTCCCGATGCGATGGGCGGGACGGTCTCCCCGGAAAGACTCCGGGACAACGCCACCAATGCGATGTCCGAGTCGAGGCTGTAGGGATCGTAATCCGGGTGCATGAGAATCTCCTGGACGCCGATCCGCTCCGCGGGGTCGTTTTTCAGATCATGGGCCCCGACCACGGCCTCCAGCTCCGACGGCCGCATTCCTTCGACGCAATGGGCCGCCGTCAGAAGCCAGTTGGGCCGGATCAGGGCCGCGCCGCAAAAATGGCCGTAAAAGGCGCTGCTGTCGTCCGAATAGACCAGGGCGGTCATCCAGGGCCACGCCCCGGGAACGGATACCTGTCCGCCAACGATGCGGGGGGTGAAGGACCGGCCCGAAGGGCCCGTCGGCGCGGCGTCCCCAAATGCCGGCGCCGCGGCGGCCCAAGCCGCCAGGATGATCCCGAGGATGATGGCATATCGTTTGTTCATTGTCTTCTCCATGGCGAAAACCGCGTTCCCACTCGCTAATCGCAATATAAAGTCCCCAAAGGGGATTTTCAATTGATTCATTGGTGGAACTATCCTATATATAGGTAATAATCGCAATTCGGCAGGACAGGATACGATCCACTCGAACTTATTTTATTGGGTGAACGCATGAAATACCCGGTCCGCTCCGTTTCTTTTTTATGGCTTCCGCTGCTGGTCGGGCTCCTCGGCCCGGCGGGGTGCTTTTCCGACAGACACGACAACCGGTACGCCTACGACGCCGTCCAAGCGGACTATGCGGACGCGCGGCCCCGCCTTGCGCCCCTGGCCGAAAAGGAGCCAACGAGCCAAAACCGCGCTGTAAACCGGCCCGTCAACCTGAAAGAGATCATCGAGATCGCCCTGGCCAACAATCCGGATAAAATGATGGCCATCGCCCGGATCCGGCAGGCCGAAGCCGACCTCATGCGGGCCAATGCGGCCTTTTTCCCGGCCATCGGGTTTTACACCGAATACATGGAAGGGGATGCCCCGTCCGCCTATCTCTTCAAGAAGATCGACCAGCGCCAACTGCCGCGACAGACGGATTTTAACCGACCGGGGCGGATCGAAAACTGGGAGTCGGGCCTTACCGGCCGCCTCAATCTGTTCAACGGGGGCCGGAACCTGCTGGGCCGGATGATGGCCGAAACCGGCGTGACCATCTCCCGGCTCGACCGTCAGGTGGTCGAAAACTCGCTGGTCGCGTCGGCGATCCAGACCTACTACAACAGCCTGGCGGCCAAAGCGTTCATCGATATCGCACGGGAATCGGTCGTCACCGTCGAAAGCCAGCTGCGGGTCATGAACGTCCGGTACCGGGCGGGCGGCGCCCTCAAGTCGGATCTGCTGTCGTTGCAGGTCCGACTCGCCGAGGCCCGACAGGCGGTGGTGGACAGCGAAAACCAGTACCGGATCGCCCTCACCGCCCTCTCCAACGTCATGGGCGTCGCGCCCGAGCCGCCCATCCGGCCGCGGGAAGCCCGGGTTCTGCCGGTACGCGTGCCCAAACATTACCTGGGGGGCGTGGCCTTCGCCCTGAACCACCGGCCCGAGCTGAAAAAGGTCCGCCAGCAACTGGTCCGGTCGAGAATGAACATCGACCGGGCCAGAGCCGGATACCTGCCCCGGCTGGACCTTCAGGGAAAATATTACATGGACGACCCGGATCTCGATTACGAGACCGACCGGGAAAACTGGACCGTCGGGGTGATGCTCAACTGGGACATCTTCACCGGCTTTAGCACCCGGGCCGAGGAACTGAAGGCCAAGGCGGCCCTGGAGGAGATGCTCTCGGCCGACCGGAAGACGGCCTTATCGGTTAAGATGGACGTCAAAAACGCCTACTTGAACGCCGAAGCCGCCAAAGCGCGCCTGGAAGTGGCCCGGGCCAGCGTGGCGGCGGCCGAGGAATCCCTCGGGCTGGTCAAAAAACAGTACGAGGGCGGATCCGCCGCCATCACCCGCTACCTGGAAGCCGAACTCGACCGCAACCGCGCCCGGACCCGGGCCGCCGCCGCCTACTACGACCGGGACAAGGCCATCGCCGATATCGCGCGGGCGGTGGGGTATTGGGCGAGGATAACAGCGGGCGGCTCGGAAACCGGCGGAGGGAACTAATTGAAATTATGGCAAGACCTAATGAAAAGCCGATTGAATTTGTTCATTAGCATTGAATCCGGAGAATTGTTATTTATAGATATTGGGGCAGCAGGCTTGTCCGATATCGCCGGTAAATACGAATCCGATCCGACGCTTCAAGATATCTGCAATGAAGCGTATAGACAACGCGATGAGACTATTCTTTCGGATTGCGGCTATTTGCATTGTTCACGAAGCCACTTTAATTTCAAAAAATCGACTTGATTTTGAAAAAATTCCAGGGTTAAAAATTGAATATTGGGAGAGTTGAAAACTGACTTGCAAGACATCTGATCGCCATTGCGGTAAAAGGAAATGGAGGAAGCAGCCATGACGACAAAAAGCGAAAAAGTTCCAAAAGAGATGGAGCCGAAAGTCGCGTCAATCGTAAAGATGACCGATGAATTTTGCAAAAATCATTTGAATGACGAATACGCGCAACTGTCCCGATACGTTGCCGCGGCCCTTGCCCGAAAGCGACCGTCCCCCCTCGCAAAGGGCAAGGAAAAATCCTGGGCCTGCGGGATTCTTTACGCGCTGGGCTTTGTCAATTTTTTATCCGACAAATCAACGGAGCCGCACATGAGCATGACGGAGCTTTGCGATGCGTTCGGCGTCAGCAAAAGCAGCGGGGGCAATTATTCCAAAAAAGTCCGCGACGCCCTGGACTTGGTGCAAATGGACCCCAACTGGTGCCTGCCCAGCCTGATGGATGAAAATCCATTGGCGTGGAGCATCACGATCAACGGGTTTATGGTCGATGCTCGGACTCAGCCCCGGCACATACAGGAAATCGCTTTTAAGAAAGGGTTGATCCCTTATATTCCGGAGGATTGACATTTGGTTGTGGGGTTTTTAAAACAATT
>CAZZBE010000163.1:0-1231 GCA_964652715.1 uncultured Desulfobacteraceae bacterium | reverse complement strand
TGATCCCTTATATTCCGGAGGATTGACATTTGGTTGTGGGGTTTTTAAAACAATTGTTTTTTGTCGCCAAAGAGAATCTGTCCCGTTTGACGCAAGAGCGACTGAACGGCCCCCCCGACCTGGCGGTGGAAATCATCTCCTAACACAGCGTAAAGCACGACCGGGATGAAAAATTCAGGGAATACCAGCAGGCGGGCGTCCGGGAATACTGGATCATTGATCCCCGTCCCGAAAAACAACGCGCTGATTTTTTCCGGCTGGATGACAACGGCGTTTATCGGCTTTACGCCACTGAAGACGATGACAAAGCCGATTCCGAAGTCATCGGCGGTTTCTGGCTGTCTCCCGAATGGCTGTGGCGGGCGGACGCCTTGAATCCACTAACGTGTTTGTTTCATGTTGACGGGGTTATGGCGGCTGTGGCCCAACAGATGGAGCAGGTTAAAAAAAAGACGGAATGAGTCATGACCATCGAAATCAAAGGAAACTGGCAAAAGGGCTTTGCCTTTGATGTCCACACTCTCGGCAGCGTTTACATGGGAGTGGATGAATTTGGATATGATCGATGGGACACCACCCGGACAGAAATGGGGGAACTTGTATATCGACTAAAATATCAAAATGACAGATCATCCATCGCAAAAATTGTAGATTTGTTAGGGAAATATAAGGGATTGGAAACAATGGACGCCATAGTTCCGATTCCCTCGACCAATAAACAGCGGCCAATCAAGCCTGTTTGCGAAATCGCCAAAGAGCTTGGCAAGCGAGTTGAAGTGCCGGTGATGCTGGACGCCCTCGAAAAGTCTCATGGCGGCAAAGAACTGAAGAATGTTGATGATTCGGATGAAAGAAAAAGATTGTTGCAAGAGGGCATAAAACTAACAGGCAAACACGACTTGTTCGACAAAAACATCCTACTTATCGATGATCTGTACCGATCAGGCACGACACTGACGGTTGCCTCGGACATCCTTTATAAACAAGCAAAGGTAAAAGACGTGTTCGTCCTTGCCATGACAAAAACCCGGAGAAAAAAATGACGACAGTGTTGTTTATTTCAGGTTCCATAAAGATTAACCGATTGAATAAAGACATCAAAAATCGTTTGCAAAATGCGCTGGATCAGAATTTTGATGTTGTTGTTGGCGACGCGAACGGAGCGGACAAGGCGCTGCAAAAATATTTGTCTGAAGTAAATTACAATAATGTAGTGGTGTATTGCGCCGGG
>CAZZBE010000162.1:0-10355 GCA_964652715.1 uncultured Desulfobacteraceae bacterium | reverse complement strand
CGGTTTGAGTCTGATCGCGAATCTTTTTTTGGGGCTGAAGGTTTTCATTAATAAAATCAGGCCGAGTCACGACAGCGACATAGATCGGCCGGTTCGAAACAACTCTGAATCAAGGAGACAAAAGGTATGAAGATATGCGTGTGCGGCAAAGGCGGATGCGGCAAGAGCACCGTCGTTGGGCTGATGGCGCTGGGGTTCAAGCGCAAGGGCAAAAAGCCGGTCGTACTCGATTCCGACGAATCGAACACGAGCCTCTTCCGGATGCTCGGTCTTGAGGCGCCCCCGCTGCCGCTGATGGATTTCGTAGGCGGTAGAAAAGAGGTTCAGAAACGGATGATGGCGCGTTTCTCCAAAGGAGAGGATGAACCGGCCATGTCGATCTGGGACATGGAGGAGATCACGCGGGAGGCGATTCCGGGTGAATACGCTGCTGAAAAGGACGGCGTGACGCTTGTCTCCACCGGCAAAATTCATCAGGCCCTTGAAGGGTGCGCCTGTGCCATGGGGACCGTCAGCCGGGAGTTCCTCAAGAAATTTCGGACGGGCGGGGATGAAATATTGATCGCAGATATGGAGGCGGGCATCGAGCATTTCGGCAGGGGGTTGGAAGCGGGCGTAGACGGGGTGATCGGCGTGGTGGAACCGTCATTGGAATCCGTATCCCTGGCCCGTAAGGTGATGGAAATGACGCAAGCCGCCGGGAGCGCGTTTTACGGCGCGGTTCTCAACAAGATCGGTTCGGGGGAGCAGGAACAGCTTGTGATGAAGCGGCTGAGCGAGTCCGGCGTGCCGGTGATCGGCAGCATCGGGTTTCACGAGTCGCTTCAAGCCGCCTGCCTGGAGGGGAAGGCTTTGACGGATGAGTTGGCGGCTCCGGAAATCGACTCCCTGACCGATGCAGTTTCAAGAAAGGAAGACGCTTTGGAGGGGTGACGAAGCGCAAGGTTTTAGGTTGATAAAAACCAATTTTAAGCAGCCGTCCATGAGCGGAAAAGGCGATATAGGGGACCTGAATGATTCGCATCGTCGGATTGAAGAAGCGGTATAAGAACCTGGAAGCCCTGAAAGGCATCGACCTCGAAACCGGGCGGGGGGAGCTTTTCGCCTATCTGGGGCCCAACGGCGCGGGAAAAACCACCACCATCCGCATCGCGACCGGCCTCACCCGGCCCACGGCCGGCCGGGTTTTCCTGGGGGACCACGACATCATCCAATCCCCGCTGGCGGCCAAACGGCAACTGGGCCTCGTCCCCCAGAGCATCAACCTGGACAGCGAATTGTCGGTTTTTGAAAACCTCTATGTCCACGGTCGCCTTCATCACATGACCGGGGCCGCGATTCGAAGCCGCATCGACGAGCTGCTCGATTACGTCGAACTGACCGACAAGCGGCGCGCGCCCGTGAAATACCTGTCGGGCGGCATGAAGCGGCGGGTGCTGATCGCCCGGGCGCTGCTCCACGCCCCGCGCATCCTGTTTCTGGACGAACCGACCGTGGGCCTGGACCCGGCCATCCGGCGGCGGCTCTGGGCCCTGATCAAGAAAATTCAGGCCGACGGCGTCACCGTCTTCCTGACCACCCATTACATCGAGGAGGCCGAGTTTCTGGCCGACCGGGTGGCGTTTATCGACCAGGGCGTCGTGGTGGTTACGGACGCGCCCGCCGCCCTCATGGACGGCATCGGCCGGTGGGCCGCGGACATCTTCGAAGGAAGCGACATGCAAACATCCTATTTTCCGGACCGGGAGTCGGCCGGCGCCTATGTTTCCGGTCAAAACAGCGGGGCGACCCTGCGCCGGGTGAACCTGGAAGACGCCTTTTTGTCGTTGACCGGAAAGAAGGTCGCATGAGCGGCGGCTGGACGGCGATCTATCTGAGGGAAATGATGGTTCTCCGCCGGCGGCTGTCCCGCCTCGTCGGGGCCTGGTCCGTGACCCCGCTGCTGTACCTCGTGGCATTCGGCTACGCCGTGGGGCCCGACATCAGCATCGACGGCCACTCCTATCTCGAGTTTCTGATCCCCGGTCTGGCGGCCATGACCAGCATGACCCAGGCGTTTGCCATCGGCAGCGAGATCAACATCGCCCGGTTTTACTGGCACATTTTCGAGGAATTCCAGGCTGCGCCCATCCGCAACATGGACTATGTACTGGGCGAGGTGCTGGCGGGGACGACCCGCGCTTTGCTGGCCGGCCTCGTGATCCTTCTGCTGGGGGCCCTGTTCGGCGTGGTTCTCTCCTACAATCTGTTCTTCTGGGCGGCTTTTCTGCTCAACAGCCTGGTTTTTTCATCCCTGGCCGTGGGGCTGGCGATGCTGGTGAAATCCCACGGCGATCAAATGCTGCTCAACAGCTTCGTCATCACCCCCATGGCTTTCCTGGGCGGAGCCTTTTTCCCCCTGGACCGCCTGCCGGGCTGGGCCCAAAGCCTGATCCACCTGCTGCCCATCACCCACGCCACCGACGCCATCCGGGCCGCGGCCTTCGGCGGGACGCCGGAGATCACGGGATATCTCGTGCTGATCATCCTGGGGGTTGGGGCTTTTGGGTTTGCCGTTCTCACTGTGAACCGGGCGAGGGATTGAGCCATTAGGCTCGCAGTTGTGATCGCCGCTTATGGCTGAAATCGCAGATGAAAAATCGACATGGCGGATTGAAGCGCCCATGCCGGGCGCACGGCTTCGGGGTTCAAAAAAGAGTTGACACTGCCGCGGGGTATCGGTATCCTCCCCCGTCGAATCAGCCGGTAGAAACCGGCACGATCTCTTTGGCTGAAATTGTTGAAGGGATCTTTAGACAAGCCGATATATAGAAACGAAAGCCACGAAGGCGGATCTTCCCGAACGGGATCCGCTTTCGTGGCTTTTTTGTTTTGGGAATGGGCGACCGGCCTCCGGCCAAAGAGTCTCCGGTCGCCCGGGGAAAAGCCCCTCGGGGCGAGGGGTATTTTTTATCCATATCACCCCGTTTCGCCCCTCGTCAATCATATCCGAACGAGGGGCCGCTCCGACGCTTTTCCACACTGTCTGGATAGGTTTTTTTGTGATGATGACAAGGAGGAAGTCGAGAATGAATCGGTGCATGGCAAAGCGACGGCGGGCGACATGTTTTCTGGTAAGCCTTATCAGCATCTGGTTGACGACGATGCCGATTGGCGCTCAAACCACAACCGATGCGGAGCAGGGCAAAGACGACGGGGCGCAAAAGAGACTGGCAGCATCGTCAAGCGGGAAAGTCCTGAAGCTGGAGGAAGTGGTGGTGTCGGCGACGCGAACGGAAAAGCGTGTGGACGACGCCCCGGCAAGCGTAACCGTGATCACCCGCGAGGATATGAAAGTCATGGACATTCGAAAAATCGATGATGCGCTGCGACATGTGGGGGGCGTTTACACCAAGAGAAGCAAGGGGATTCGGGAAACCCTTCCCCGAATTTCCCTCCGGGGCCTTCCGGGAGACGAACGCACACTGATCATGGTCAACGGAATTCCGGTCAACGACGGGTACTCGAACCAGGCCCCGTGGAACCAGATTCCGGTCGATTCCGTCGAGCGTATCGAAGTGACCCGCGGACCCGGTTCCGCCCTTTATGGCGGAAACGCCATGGGCGGCGTGATCAACATTATTCTCAGAGAGCCCGAAGAGCTGACCGCCAAAGCGCGGGCCGGCTATTCCTGGGGCGATTACGAAAACGACGGTGGCGTAAAAAACAACTACGAGGAATACAGCGTCGGTTTTTACGCGGCGGACCGATTCATGGACACATTCGGACTCAAGGTCAGCTATGACGCCATCTGGTCCGACGGTTATCCGACCGATCTGGTAACCAAATCGACTTCCAGCGGCGCGGGTGCAGTCGAGGGAGGGTATCCGATAAAAAGCTCGAGGGATTCCGACTACTGGGTGGTCGGCGACAAGGGCGACAACGAAGCGGGCCAGTGGTCCCTGAACATCGGGGGAATCTACGATACGTCCGACACCGGTAAAATCAACTTAGACGTCACCGCCGGAAGTCATCGGTACGAATACGACCGCCCCCACAGCTACCTGGAAGGCGGTGTCTTCGAGGGCAGCGCCGATGCATACGACGATAAAAAGACATCCTCAATCTCCGAAAAGGACTTTTTAAAGGGAAAAGGCGAGGAGGAAACTCTGATTTCCAGCCTGACCTACGCGGAAACATTCGGATCTGCGGATTTTACCGGAAAAATAGGATATTGGGACAAGGACAAGCTCTACACATCGAGAAACACGAGCAGGTCTGTAGAGGGCGGTTACGACAACCGGCCGGGTAAGCTAACCGAATCGGATGTGAGGACTTGGACTACGGATCTGCAGGTCGATTATCCCTTCGGGGAAAACCATGTGACCACTTTCGGGATCTACTATCGAAGCGACGATTTCAAACAGGGGGAGCATACCCTTTCTTACTACAGAGACGAGGACAGTAAGACCGCCAAGACCGGGCTTACCGAGGGCGGCGCCGATCTTTACGCGGCCTTCGTGCAGCACGAATGGGCTGTTTCGGACGCTCTGAGTCTTTATGCCGGTCTTCGCTTCGACCACTGGGAAACATCCGACGGAAAATCAGGCGACGCCGACGCTCCCAAAATTCTGAACGATTCCGACGACAGCAATGTAAGTCCGAAACTGAGCGCGGTCTGGCATCCTTTCGAGGACACGTATCTCAAAGGAGGGATATCGCACGGGTTCCGTCCCCCGAATATCTACGAACTCTATCGGACCTGGACCTCCAGCGCCACCGGCACGACCTATAATTCGAACCCCGATCTGGACCCCGAGACCTTGTGGACCTACGAAGCGGGCGTCACCCAGTACCTTTTGAACAGAATGGTTAAACTGGGGGCCACCGCGTTTTACACCGATTTTGAAGACTATATCGACAGCCGGACTATCCCCCGGCCCGGCGTACCGGACAAGACCGACACCATCAAGGACAACGTGGGCAGCGCCGAAATAAAGGGGATCGAACTGGAAGCCTCCGCCTATCCCGCCGACTGGCTTAAGCTTTGGGCCAACTGGTCGTACAACGACGGCGAATACAAGGATTGGCCGGAGCAGCCCGAGGCCGAGGGCAAACAGATTGCGGACCTGCCCGAGCGGATCGCCAACGTAGGGGCCGAATTTTATTACAACTGGCTTACATTGAGCCTTTCCGGCAACTACACCGGAAGAATCTATACCGATGAACTCAACGAAAGAATCGACGACACATATACCACGTACAGCAAGCGATGGCTGTGGGACGCCAAGATCCTGGCATCACCGCACGAGTCGGTGAACCTTGAATTTTCCGTAACGAACATATTCGACGAGGAATATTTCGATTATTACGTGGGACAGCCGCGGACTTTTTTCGCCGGGTTCACACTGAAATACTAAGGTTCTATGTTTGCAATAAAAAACAAGCGGTTCTTAATCAGATTCGCCGGTAAGCGGCCTGAAAAGCCGCCGTATATCATTTACTGCCTGGGGTTCATCGCGCTGTGGATGACATACCTATTCTTTTTGGCCAAGGCGCCCATGGCCCAGGAAATACGATTCGCTACCGATTCCGCCGGGCGAGAGGTCGAAGTCCGCGCGCCTGTTCGAAAAATCGTGGCGCTAAGCACCGACAGCCTCGAGGTCCTTCGCATCCTGAACGCCCAGGCGCTAGTGGTCGGGGTCAACCATAACATACCCCGTGAACCCCGTTTCTGGCCTGAGTTTCAGGACTTGACCGTAGTCGGCCATCCGTTCGAACCGGACATGGAACGAATCGCCTCTCTTCGTCCCGACCTTGTCCTGTCCTATTTGCATCGGCCGGGACCGGAGCTGGAAAAAAAGCTGGAACCGTCCGGAATAAAGGTCCTCAGACTCGAATTTTTCCGCATGTCCACCGTTGCAAAGGAGGTCGAAACCCTCGGTCGCCTGTTAGGCAAGGAGGCGGAAGCGAACGCCTATGTGAATTGGTTGGGCCGGCATATGTCGGACATCGATGAAATCGTGTCGAGCGGCTCGGATCCGCCTAGAGTGTATGTGGAAAGCTACACTTCCTATCGCGCGGCCGGTCCGGGCTCCAGCGGGTTCGAGCTTTGCAGGATGGCCGGAGGCCGTAATATCGCTTCGGAGCTGACCGTACACGCCCCGCTGATCACCAGCGAGTGGGTGACCGCTCAGAATCCCGACGCGATTGTAAAGCTGGCATCCCTTCGGGGCGAATATCTGGCGACCGACAACCGACGGATGGCGGCCTTTCGGAAGGAAATCCTCGACAGACCCGGGTGGAAATTCATCGAAGCCGTCAAAAACGGGAAGGTATTCGCGCTTTCCGGCGACGTGGGGCCCGGTCCACGGGGTGTTGTCGGGATTGCCTGCATGGTCAAATGGTTTTATCCCCAGGTCAGCCATAATTTGAAACCCGAGGAAATACACAGGGAGTATCTGGAAAACTTCCAGGGAGTTCCTTACCAGGGACATTATGTTTTTCCGAAAGATTGAAAGGAAGCGCATTTTCGTTCGCCTCTTTCTTGCTTGCTTTTTCTGGAGTGTATTGGCGGGGGAAAGCATGGCCGAGGAACGGGGATATCAGACCGTGATCGACGCCAGAGGCCGGAAGGTGAAAATTTCCGTACCTGTCCAAAGGATCGCGGTCATCAACGAAAATGCCATGGAAATCGTCCGGATGCTGGGCGCTATGAACCGCGTGGCGGCCGTAAGCGACTACATCGCGGGAAGGAAAAACTACTGGCCGGAACTGACGGACCTTCCCAGGGCGGGGGGGTGGCGCAGTCCCGACTATGAGGCCATCGCCTCGGTCAAACCCGATCTCGTCCTGTGCTACGGACGTTCCCCCGGACAGGAGGCCGAAAGAATGCTTGAACCCGCGGGCGTGAAGGTCCTTCGCCTGGATTTTTACAGGAGTCCCGAGATGATCCGGGAGGTGCGGGACCTGGGAGTCCTGCTGGGCGAATCCGAACGGGCCGGGGAATTCATCCGGTGGAGAAATGGAATTATCGACCGGATCGCCGAAGGAGTCGCCAGGTCTAAACGAGCCCCAAACGTTTACCTCGAGGGCTACGGCGACTACAAGACCTGGGGGCGCGGCTCAGGGGTTTTCGACATGTGCGTTGCGGCGGGCGGAAAAAACGCGGCGGCCGAAATCGAAATCCCCTCTTCCCTGATCACGCCGGAATGGGTCGTCGCGAAGAACCCGGAAATCATCATCAAGACGGCTTACCTGCCCGGTGGTTATCGGGAGAGCCAATTGAAGCGCATGAGCGCCCTTCGGACCACCATTATGAATCGGTCAGGCTGGAAGAACATCGAAGCCGTAAGGCGAGGCGCGGTGTACATACTGGATTCCGATGTCT
The DNA here is from genome assembly GCA_964652715.1 of uncultured Desulfobacteraceae bacterium. GTDB lineage: Bacteria > Desulfobacterota > Desulfobacteria > Desulfobacterales > JAABSP01 > JAABTD01. Next base: position 2,986 of record CAZZBE010000162.1, on the reverse strand, counting down.
GTTCGGGGCCGAGCGATGCCGTCGGCACGGCATACATGGCCAAATGGTTCCATCCGGGCGAGTTGGCGGATCTGAACCCGGAAGCCGTCCACCGGGAATACTTGAACCGTTTTCAATCCATACCCTATCGGGGCCATTATGCGTATCCGGCGCCCTGATCGTTCGGTTTCGGCGTCCGCCGCGCCCGCGGCGGACAACGGCGTGCGATGGTACAGGAAAACCAGCGCAAGAAAGACCTCGATTCTGGGTTTCTTCCTTATACTGCTTCTTGTCTCCGCTCTGGCCGGTCTTTCGACGGGCGCCGTAAAGCTTCGTTTTTGGGAAGTCTTCACGGCCCTGGCGGGAGATTCGGAATACTCCGCGAACGTGGTCTGGCATTTTCGGCTCCCGAGGGTTGTCATGGCCGTGCTGGCCGGGTGGGGTCTCGCCACTGGGGGCGCGTTGTCCCAGGCGATCCTGCGCAACCCCCTGGCATCCCCCTTCACCCTGGGCGTGGCCTCCGGGGCCGGATTCGGGGCGGTGCTGGGAATCGTGATCAGCGACGGCCTTTCCAACGAAATCGTCGCGGCAAGCGCGTTTCTCTTCGCGCTGGTCACCTCGCTTATGATCCTGGCGGTGTCCCGCATGAAGAACGCCTCCCCGGAAACGCTCGTTTTGGCAGGCGTGGCCTTCATGTACCTGTTCTCTTCGCTGACCTCTCTCATGCAGTACGTAAGCACCATGGAGGAGGTGCATCAGATCGTATTCTGGTTCTTCGGGAGCCTGAGCAAGGTGGGATGGCGCGAAATCGGCATCGCCACGCTCATGATCGTTCCGCCCTCGCTCTTTCTGATGCGGTGGGGATGGGACTTGAACCTGCTCATGGTGGGCGACGACTCGGCCAAATCATTGGGGGTGAATGTGAATCGTCTTCGCACCATAGGGGTGATCCTCGCTTCCCTCATGGCCGCCGGATCGATCTGTTTCTGCGGGGTTATCGGTTTCATCGGTTTGGTGTCGCCGCACATCGCAAGGCTTCTGATCGGAAGCGACCACCGGTTTCTTCTTCCGGCCGCGGGAACCTTGGGCGCCATCCTCATATTGAACGCCGATACCCTCGGCCGCAGCATCTGGGCGCCCCAGGTGATTCCTATCGGCATCATGACCGCCTTTATCGGAGTGCCCTTTTTTTTCTACCTCATGATGAGGAGAAGAAAGGAATATTGGTAATGCTGAAAGTCCAGGATCTCTCCTTCCGCTACGCCAAGCGCATCATTCTGGAGGACGTCTGTTTTGAAACTTCTCGGGGAAAAATCCTCGGCATCCTGGGGCCCAACGGCGTGGGAAAGTCCACCCTGATCAAGTGCATGCTGGACATTCTTAGACCCTCCCAGGGCGGGATCTTCGTGGACGGCCGCGACGTGCGCGACCTGCCTTCTCTTCAGCGGGCGAAAAAACTGGCCTACGTTCCCCAGGCGTACCCGTTCAGGTTTCCCATGACGGTCTTCGACATGGTCCTGGCGGGAAGAAGGCCCTACCTGAGCTGGCGGCCTTCGGACGACGACATCGCCCGGGTGGGCGGGGTCCTGAAAACCATGGACCTGGGGTCCCTGGCCGACCGGGACTTCGACGCCCTGAGCGGGGGGCAAAAGCAAAAGGTCATGCTGGCGCGCGCGCTGGTCCAGGACGCCGACTACATGCTTCTGGACGAACCGACCAGCAACCTGGATATGAAGCACCAGCTGGAGGTCATGGAGATTGTGCGCTTTACGGTGAGAGAAAAAGGCGCCGGCGCGGTGGTGGCGATTCACGACCTGAACATGGCCCTGCGTTTTTCCGACCTGGCCGTCGTCATACATCAGGGGGGCGTGTTCGCTTTCGGCCCTCCCGGGGACGTTTTGACCGCCCGGAATATCGGTGCGGTCTTCGGCGTCGAAGTGGAACCGATGCGCGGGAAAAACGGTCTCCAATGCTGGTATCCCGTTGGTTCTTGCGCTAATCGAACCGGTGGACGCAGGGAAGACGGCGACCGTTTTGGGGAATCGACCGCACCGGAAGGGCGTCGCCGCGCTTGTGGAATTTCGGCATAAACCCTCATGATCGGTGCGGGCGCCGCGATCACCCCCGGGCATGAAATGTGTTTTCAGGATAAACAATAATTACCCTAAAAAGGAGTTCTATAAAGCATGTCAACGAAAAATCATCCCATCGTATTTTGCGGCGCAGGCCCCGGAGATCCCGATCTCATTACTGTCAGAGGAAAGGAGGCCCTGGCAAGCGCCGACTTGGTACTGTACGCGGGCTCCCTGGTCCCGGAAGCCGTCCTGGCGTGGGCTCGGCCCGGGGCCAAACGCGTCAGCAGCGCGGACATGGACCTGGAGGAAATCGTCGGCCTCATTGTCGAATCATACCGCCGGGGAGAGCGGGTCGTGCGTCTGCACACCGGCGATCCGAGCCTCTACGGAGCCACCCACGAGCAAATGGTCGAACTCCGCTCCCGGGACATCCCCTATGTGACAATCCCCGGGGTCACGGCGGCTTTTGCCGCCGCCGCGGCCCTGAATATGGAATACACCCTGCCGGAAACCACCCAAACCCTGATTTTCACTCGCCTGGCCGGACGCACCGCCGTACCTGAAGCCGAAGCGTTGCGCGATTTGGCCGAGCATAAAGCATCCATGTCCATATACCTGAGCATGGCTCGCATCAATCAAGTGGCTGAAATCCTGAGTGAAACCTATGGCCCGGATGCCCCGGCCATTGTGGCTTACAAGATCAGCCACCCGGAGGAACAAATCATCGAAACATCCGTCTCCGATCTGCCCGAATCCGTCAGGGAGAAAGGCATTGACCGCCATGCGATTGTCATCGTCGGCCCCTGCGTCAATGCGAACGACCACGCCGGGAACCAGCGTTCCGTACTTTACGGGGGTGAAAAATAAATGACGGGTTTTCCGCAGGGAATCTTCTGTGCCGGGCTGTCCTGCGTCTTCAGCCCGACAAGGCG
>CAZZBE010000161.1:0-10375 GCA_964652715.1 uncultured Desulfobacteraceae bacterium | reverse complement strand
GTTAATTACAGGTAACGTAAAGACGCATCTGGCGTCTTGCCTGCTGCTGTTGCTTCCTCCGCAGTCCGCTGTAATCAGAAGCTCTGCGGCATTCAACAGGGATTCCATAACGGCCTCTTGGAAGCCATCGAACTCGGCCTTTCCCTTCGGTTCGGCGAGAAAGGGCTCCGGCTGATGGGGCGCATCCGCCGGATCGACGATATCGACCGGTTGAAGGCGATTAAAAACGCCATCATATCCGTGCCGAACGTCGCCGAATTCCAGAAAATCGTCGAAAACTGAACCGGGCCAGGCTTGGCGCGAGGAGAAAACCCAATGAGCGAACCGCTGCCCGACGAAACCGAATATACACGGGAAGAATACCTGGCGCTCGAAGACCAGGCCGATTACAAGAGCGAATATCATCAGGGTGAAATTTTCGCCATGGCGGGTGGGAGCCGGAACCACAGCGTCATCTGCGTCAACGTCATCCGGCGACTCAGCGAGGCGGTCGATGACAAGGACCGCATTGTTTTCGACGGCAACATGAAACTGGATATCCATAAAGCCCATGCGATCCTGTACCCCGACGCGATGGTGGTATGCGGAGCGGTCGAATTTTATCAAAACAGGACCGACGCCGTCAGAAACCCGGCATTGATCGTGGAAGTGATCTCTCCGAGCACGGAATCTTTCGATCGCGGCAAAAAATTCCGAGCTTTACCGGCGCATCCCATCGTTTCAGGAATACCTGCTCATCTCCCAGGATTCGCCGACGGTGGAGCGGTTTTACAAACAAGCCGAGAACCGTTGGCTGTATTCCGTCGCGGCAGGATTGAACAGCAGCGTGCCTGTTGAATCGCTTGGTGGTGATCTGGCCCTCGATCATATTTACCGAAAGGCGGCATTCGACGCCGCTGGCCCGAAAACCCGCCGCCCTCAATAGTAAAAACCATATAAATTCAAATCATTGACAAAAATTATCCGTCGTAAAAACAAGACCATTGACAATTTTCCCCGATCATTTTATATTACCTGTCTTGACGCATGGGACCCATGCGGAGAGGTGGCCGAGTGGCTGAAGGCCCCGCTCTCGAAAAGCGGTAACCTGGCTAAAACCGGGTTCGTGGGTTCGAATCCCACCCTCTCCGCCACCCGTGCGGATGCTGTTTTACATAAGGACGCCGGTTTACATAACAACGCCGGGCGTCCGGGGCGCCGACGCGCCCCGTTTTTTCGCGCGGAGAGATGACCGAGTTGGCTGAAGGTGCACGACTGGAAATCGTGTGCGCTGTTAATAGCGGCGCCGAGGGTTCGAATCCCTCTCTCTCCGCCATTTTTATTTCCTGAGATTTCGGCAAAAAAGCCCCTCCATGTCCTATCTCGTTCTTGCACGCAAATACCGCCCCCAGACCTTCGACGATGTCGTCAAGCAGGATCACGTCACCCGCACCCTGAAAAACGCCATCGTCTCGCGGCGGGTGGCCCACGCCATCATTTTTTCCGGCCCCCGGGGCACCGGGAAGACCACCGTGGCCCGCATCCTGGCCAAGGCGATGAACTGCGCCCAGGGGCCCGCGGCGACGCCCTGCAACGCCTGCGACTCCTGCCGGGAGATCACCGGCGGCAACGCCGCCGATGTTTTCGAGATCGACGGCGCCTCCAACAACGGGGTGGATCACATCCGGGAGCTGCGGGAAAACGCCAAGTACATGCCTCAGCACAGCCCCTACAAGATCTACATCATCGACGAAGTCCACATGCTCTCCACCCCGGCCTTCAACGCCCTGCTCAAAATCCTGGAAGAGCCCCCGGACCACGTCCTTTTCTTTTTCGCCACCACCGAGCCCCACAAGATCCCCATCACCATCATGTCCCGGTGCCAGCGCCACGACCTGCGGCGGATCCCCATCGAGGATGTCGCGGCCCATATGGCCGACCTCTGCCGGCGGGAGGGCGTGGCCATCGACGACGAAAGCCTGTCCCTCATCGCCCGGGAGTCCGGGGGCAGCATGCGGGACGGCTTGAGCCTCCTGGATCAGGTGATGAGCGCCGCGGACGGAGGGATCGCCCATGACGGGGTCCTGGACATCCTCGGCGTGGTGGATCGACGGGTGCTGTTCGATCTCTCGGCCGCGATGTTCCGGGGGGATGTGCCCGCCGTTCTGGGCGTCATCGACGACGCCCACGATCACGGCCACAATCTCAAGACGCTGTATGCGGACCTCATCGAGCATTTCCGGAATCTCCTGGTGACCCGGCTGGGCAGGGACTCGGACCGGCTGGTGGACGTCCCGGCCCACGAGCGGGGCTGGCTGAAGGAGCAGGTCAAGGACCTGTCCGACATCTACCTGAGCCGGATGGTGGATGCGTTGCTCAAGGAGGAGACCGCCATCAAGTTTTCGGTCCAGGCCAAGATCGCCCTGGAGATGGCCGTCATCCGGATGTTTCAGATCAAACCGTCCCTGCCCATCGAGGACCTGATCCAAAAACTCGACCGGTTGCGGGACGAAATGGGCTCGGCCCCGGCCGAACCGCCCCCGACCCCGTTTCAAGGGATCGCGACGACCGAACCCCGGGTACACGAACCGCCACCCCGACCCCAGCCGGCCGCGCCGCCGCAACCGCCCCCCGATCCCGATCCTGATCCGGGGCCCCGGCCGCGCCCCGCCGGGGCGGCGCCGGAATCCCCGCCGGCGGCGGAACCGCCCCCGGAGGCCGAAGCCCCGCCCCAACAACCGGCGGCGGTATTCGATCCCGCGGATTCGGACGAAAAGACCTGGGAGAAGCTGATGGCCTGCGTGACCGATAAGGCCCCCTCGGTGAGCGGCCCCCTGGGCAAATGCCGGCTCAAGGCGTTGACCGACGAAGGGCTCGTCATCGAGGCGCCGGACAACGGCTTCAACCTGAAGAGGATCAAGCGGAAGCAGGATAGGATCAAAGCGGCGTGCGAGACATTTTTCTGCAAAGAGATGACCCTGGACGTCCAGGCCGGGGACGGCGCCGGGATTTCCCGGCGGGAGAAACTGAACCGGGCGGAGCAGGCCCGGCAGGAGGCCCTGGACCACCCCATGGTGGCGGCGGCCCTGGAGATCTTCCAGGGCAAGCTCATGGATGTCGAAATACTAGACCGTACAGAAGGAGGATAATGCCGATGAAAGGCATGGGAAACATGATGAAACAGGCCCAGAAGCTCCAGGCCCAGATGATGAAGAAGCAGGAGGAACTGGCCGAGCAGACGGTGGAAAGCGCATCGGGCGGCGGCATGGTGAAAGTGGTGGCCAACGGCAAGCAGCAGATCGTCTCCATTGGGATCGAAAAGGAAGTGGTGGACCCCGAAGACGTGGAAATGCTCCAGGATCTGATCATGGCCGCGGTCAATGACGCGCTCGCCAAGTCCCAGGAGATGGTCTCGTCCGAGATGGGCAAACTCACCGGCGGCATGAACATTCCGGGGCTGATGTAATGAGCCACTACCCGGCGTCCATCCTGCGGCTGATTACGCATTTTTCCCGGCTGCCGGGTATCGGGGAGAAGACGGCCGAGCGGCTGGCCATGCACGTGCTCCGGGCGCCGCGGAAAGAGGCCGAGGGGTTGTCGTCCGCCCTGCTGGACCTCAAGGACAAGGTCCGGCTCTGCGCCGAGTGCTTCGGGCTGAGCGACACCGAGATCTGCCGCATCTGCGGCGATCCGGGGCGGGAGGCCGGCCTGATCTGCGTGGTGGAGCAGCCGGCCGAAATGGTCGCCATCGAACGGGCGGGGGGGTTCAGGGGGAAATATCACATCCTCCAGGGGACCCTTTCGCCCATGAACGGCATCGGACCCGACGAGATCCGGGTCTCGGAACTCCTGGAGCGGGTGGAAAGCGGCGGCGTGACCGAGATCGTGCTGGCCACGGGCACCAGCGTGGAGGGGGAGGCAACGGCCAGCTATATCGCGGAATGCCTCAAACCGTTTCCCGTCAAGATCACCCGCATCGCCTCGGGGGTGCCCATCGGCGGGGACCTGAAGTTTGTGGACGGCATGACCCTCAAACGGGCCATGGAGACCCGGCATGTCCTCTGAACCGGGGCCCGACGATCTCTTCGACTGCCGGATGTGCGGAGACTGCTGCCGGGGATACGGCGGGGCCTTCGTGACCCCCGCGGATGTCCGGGCCATCGCCGACTACATCGGCGCCGACATCGACGCCTTCGTGGACCGGTACTGCCAGATGTCCGGCCGCCGGCCGGTGCTGGCCGAGGGGCCGGACGGGCGGTGCGTTTTCTGGGACAAGCTCTGCACCATTCATCCGGTCAAACCGCGGATGTGCCGGCAATGGCCCTTTATCCGGGCGATCCTGACGGATGTTCAGAACTGGCGGTCCATGGCCGATTCCTGCCCGGGCATGCGGGCGGACGCCCCGGACGACGCCATCCGGCGCGCCGTCCGTCGGAAACTGGCTGAAACCGGAACTCCCGAATGATCGGCATCCTGGACGGCGGACTGGGCGGCCTGGCTGCCGTGAAGTCCCTGAGACGCCGGCTGCCCGACTACGATCTGCTCTATTTCGGCGACACGGCCCACGGCCCATTTGGCGGCAAAAGCGCCGAAACCGCGGCCCGGTTCGCCCTGGACGGCGCGCGCCGCCTGGCGGCCCTGGGCGCCCGGTTGATCCTCGCGACCTCCCACAGCATGGCCGCCGCGGCCGGAGATCGATTGTGGGCCGCCCCCGGCATCCCGGTTTTCGATCCCATCCCGTCCGGCGCCGCCCGGGCCATCGCCCGGTCCCGAAAGGGCGCCGTCGGGGTGATCGCATCGCCCCTGACGATCCAGACCGACGCCTACGGCCAGGCCATGGCTTCTCTCGACGCCGACGTCCGGGTCCACCCGTCGGCCTGCCCGCTCCTCCCGCTCCTGGTCGAGGAGGGGCGTCTCAAAAAGCCCGAGACCCACATGATCGTCCGGAAATACCTCATCCCCCTAAAATCCCGACAGATCGACGCCCTGATCCTGGGCGGCGGTCACTACCTGCCCCTCGCCGCCGCCATCGGCCGGAAAGCCGGCAAGCGGGTGGCCCTGATCGATCCCTTCGACGCCATGGCCGAGGCCGTTCGTCTCTTCCTGCGGGAAGCCCCCGACCGCGACGCCCAACTGCCCAAAACCGGAAGCCTCCGGGTCCTCCTGTCCGACATCCCCCCCGGCGCGGAAAAAACGGCCCGTTTCCTCCTGGGCCGAAACCTCCAACTGGAACCAGCGCCCTGACTCGCCACTCGTCGCTCGAAACGCGCTACCTCCATCCCACCCTCTGTCCCTCTGTCCCTTTGTCCCTTTGTCCCTTCAGTATAAACGCCGCCGCATCCGCCTTGTTCAGCGGCCTCGCAAAGAGAAACCCCTGGGCGAACTGGCATTTGAGGCCCGACAGAACGGTCCGCTGATCCAGGGTCTCCACCCCTTCGGCGATGACGTTCATCCCCAGCCGGTGGGCCAGGGAGATGATGGCCTCCACGATTTCCCGGTCCGGCGTGGCGGCCTGCTGGATGGGCATCACGAATCGCCGGTCCACCTTGAGGGTGTCCACGGGCAGCTGCTGGAGGTAGCTCAGGGAGGAATAGCCGGTGCCGAAATCGTCGATGACGATCTGGATGCCCAGGTTTTTGAGCCGGAGGATCGCCTCCAGGGCGGGCCCCGCGTCTTTCATCAGCATGGTTTCGGTGATCTCCAGCTTCAGGAGTTCCGGCGGAAAACCGGTTTCTTCGAGCACCGTTTCCACCTCCCGGATCAGGGCTTCGTGGGAAAACTGCTTGACGGAAATGTTGACGCTGATGAAGAGTTTGGGAAACGCCGGGTTCTCCTGTTGCCATTCCACCATCTGGCGGCAGGCTTCCGTCAGGATCCACCGCCCCAGGGGAATGATAATTTCGGTCTCCTCGGCCAGGGGGATGAAGGTGTCGGGGTAGATCATCCCCCGTTCCGGATGACGCCACCGGATGAGGGCCTCGAAGCCGATGAGGTCCCCGGCTTCCACGGATACGATGGGCTGGTAGTAGAGTTCGAACTCGTTCCGGGCCAGGGCCCGTCGCAGGTCCATCTCCAGTTGCAGGTTCTGGAGGGCCCGTTCGTGGATCCGCCGGTCGAAAATTTCGTACCGCGCCTTGCCCTGTTTTTTGGCCTGGTACATGGCGGCGTCGGCGTCCCGGATGATGTTTTCCGGCCACTCGTAGGTTTCGGCGTTGAGGACGACGCCGATGCTGACCCGGACGAAGATCTCGTGGTCGCCCATGGTGAACGGCTCGTAGAGCAGCTCATGGACCCGGTCGGCGATGGCCAGGGCCGAGGCCGACACGTCGATGTCCTCCAGCAGGATGGCGAACTCGTCGCTTCCCATGCGGCAGAGGGTGTCGAAGTCCCGCAAACAGCTTTTCAACCGATGGGAGAAGGACTGGAGCAGTTCGTCCCCCGTCTTGTATCCCAGGCTCTCGTTGACGTTCCGGAACCGGTCGATGTTTAGGTAGAGCAGGGTGAACCGGTAGCCGGGATGGCGGCGATGCCGTTTGAGCGCCATGGTCAGGTGATCGATGAGCAGGACCCGGTTGGGCAGGTCGGTCAGCTCGTCGAACAGGGCCCGGTGCTGGAGTTCCTTCTCGGCCGCCTTCAGTTCGGAGATGTCCGACAGGGAAACCAGTTTGTCCCCCCTGCCGGGGATGACCGAGAAGGTGACGAAGACCGGTTTGGAGCGCCCCTCGCGGTCCAGGAAGGTGCAGTCGCAGGTCCGGGGGACGGACGGGTCGGGATCTTCCGGCCGCAGGGTCCGGCGGACCTTTTCCTGGTCCTTGGGATGGACGAAGGTCAGCCAGGAGGTCCGCCCTTCCACCTCCTCCCGGGGGTATCCGGTGATGGATTCGAACTGGCTGTTGGCCTGGGCGACGATCATGTCGCCATTGACGATGAGGGCGCCGGCGCCGTTGTTCTCGAAGATGGACCGGAACCGCTTTTCGGATCGGCGGAACCGGTTGAGGAGAAACTGGGTGACCAGCCCGTAGCAGAGAATGGTGAGGGCGACCACGTAGACGGCGGGGCCGCTTTTTTTCGTCCAGAGGGCCAGGGCGAAATAGAGTCCCGCCGCCGCCACGGCCGCAATGCCGAGGCCGACGGTTTCATAGGTCGGTCTGCCGGACGGGATCGCCATGCTCAGACGGTCTGAAGGTGGTTCCGAACCTGGGGGTGAAGGCCGGGTGGGAGAACGATCAGGTGTTCTTCTTCCTTGTCGCCGTGGAGATAGTCGGACAGGAAGAATTCCCCGCCGTCCAGCTTGTGGATCTTGCCGCCGGCGGCGTTGACGATGATGGATGCGGCGGCCAGTTCCTGGTAGGATTCGTTGGCCGCCACGGCCGCTTCGGCGCATCCGGCGGCCACGTAGCACAGGTGGGCGGCGGTGCAGCCCAGGTTACGGATTTTCCCCGGAAAGGTCGCCCGGTACCGCTGGTGGAACCGGGAATAGACGAGCAGGAGGCTCTCGTCGTTGACGGTGTCCTGGAACGAGATATGGATGGGGCGGTCGTTCCAGTGGGCGGTCCCGCCGGCCCGGGCCTGGAAAAGGTCGTCGGTGGCGGGCATGTGGAAGGCGCCGAAGACCGGCCAGTAGTTTTCGAACAGGGCCAGGGAGATGCCCCAGATGGGGATGCCCGCCTGGAAATTGGCCACGCCGTCCAGGGGGTCGAAGATCCAGAGAAAGCGCTTCTCCTCGTGGGTGTAGGCGTTGTCCTCCCGCAGGTCCGGAAAAATCCGGTGTTCCGGGAAGGTCGCCTTCAGTTCTTGGGTAAAAAATTCAGAGAGCTGGATCTCCGCCCCCGTAACCAGTCCCTGATCGAATTTCACCCGGTTTTCACCGCGACCGGAAATGTTGCACGCCTGTTCACCCAGCCGGTTGACGATGTCCAGAGCGAAGCCGCTCAGTTCGTCGATCCTCCCGTCCGCATCCGCCATGTCGCCTCCTCCTTAATTTAGGTCTTATACTTTTGCCTGTTGTATCAAAACCGCCCGTATTGTAAAAGAAGAATTTGTTTTTTCGGCTCTTCGTCGGCGGCTCGCCGCCGGATCGGATCTCATTTTCATTTCAGGGGCTCAATGAACGGGGAAAAGGAACGCAATTGTCCGGAATCGATCCCGGACAATCGCGTCAAGCGGATTTTAAAAAGCGCCTACAACCGGCTCATCAAGATCCGGGGCGAACCCCCGGAGATCGGCCTGGGCTTTGCCCTGGGCGTCTTCGTGGGCATGTCGCCCTTCATGGGGCTTCACACGGCCATGGCGGTTTTCATCGCCAGCCTCCTGAAATGGAACAAGATCGCGGCGGCCATCGGCGTTTGGATCTCCAATCCCTTTACGGCCCCCATCCTTTATGGGATAACCTATTATATCGGCGCGAATCTTCTGGGGATCGGCGGCCCGCCGCCGTTTTTGGCGGGCCTCGACCTGTCGGCCTTTCTGGAGACCCTGGCCAAGGCGCCGCGGATTCTCTGGGTCATGACCCTCGGGGGCGCCCTGCTGGGGTTGCCCCTGGCGGCGGCGGCGTATTATTTCGTCCATTCGGCGGTTCTGAAATACCAGGAAGAGATCAGGGAGAAGATCGCCCGGAGAAAGGCTCTCATGGACCGGAAGCGGCGGCGTCGGAAACCCCGTCGGAAGCGGGCGGAAAACTCTTGACAACCGCCGATTCCTTTTGTACTTAAAGAGTTTTATTGATGAATCGTACAGGACCATGATGTTGACATCAGGAAAGGAGAGAAGAGCGTGGCGAATCATAAATCCGCTTTAAAACGGGCCCGGCAGAACGTGGTGCGTCGGGCGCGCAACAAGGCCGTCAAGACCCGGGTCAAGAACGTGGTGAAGGAGGTCCGCCAGGCCGCGGCCGAAAACGCCGGCGACGCGACCCAGGAAAAACTGAAAGAAGCCGCATCCATCATCGACAAGGCGGCGACCAAGGGCGTCATCCACAAACGGACCGCCGCCCGGAAGATCTCCCGCCTCAGCCGCATGGCCAACGCATCGGCCGCCTGAGATCCGCTTTAGCGCCTGTTTGAAAACGCCGACGTTTTCGAACAGGCGCTGATCTTTCTTATTCGTTTTTTCCCGTTAACCCGGGATCCCCTCTTAAAAATCCGTGGTGAAGCCGTTATAGACGGTTTCCGCCATCCGCCGGGATATCTCGATAATGGCCTCCCGCCGGTTGTGCTCCGTGGCCAGTTTGTCTTCGGATACGGGGTAGGCCTCGTTGTCCGTGAGTTTTTCGACGGACCAGAGAACCGTCCCGTCCGGCGACGCGATGGTCACGGAGAGCGTCGCGGTCACCCGTCGCTCCAGGGCCACCTGATGGCCGCGGTGGGTGATGGTCTTTACGGCGATGGGGCCGATGCTCCCGGTAAGGCGCGCATCCGCCGCGTCCCCGGCCTTGACGAGCCGGGCGGACGCCCGGCTGGCCCGGGTGAATTCGTAGACCAGGTCGTTGGTGAAGATCGTCTCGATGCCGGTGATGCCCGACCGGTTCTCCAGCAGGGGGAGGTAGAGCCGCTGGATCCCCGACGGCAGTTCCCCCTGGCCGGCGAACCGATAGCCGCAGGCCCCGCAGACCAGCGGGGCCCAGAGCAGCAACAACGCGAGACAGCCCCGGAAGCGTTCCACGCTACACCACGATGTTGACCAGCTTGTTCCTGACCACGATCACCTTTTTAATGGTCTTGCCCTCGATGAATTTTCGGACCTGCTCATCGGCCAGGGCCCGCTCCTTTACGGCGGCCTCGTCGGCGTCCGCGTCGATGGTGAACCGGCCCCGCAGCTTGCCGTTGACCTGGACCACGATCAGGATCTCGTCGGTTTTGAGGGCGGCCTCGTCGTAGCCGGGCCATGGGGTCGGCAGCACGCTCTCGTCATGGCCGGCGGCCCGCCAGAGTTCTTCGGCGAAATGGGGCACCATGGGGGAAAGGAGTTTGATGACGGTTTCCATGGCCAGCTTCATGACGGCGGCGGTTTCCGGGGTCGGGTTGCCGGGTTCCATGGCGTTCATTTCATTGACCAGTTCCATAACGGCGCTGATGGCGGTGTTGAAGTGGAACCGCTCCTCGATGTCGTTGGTCACCTTTTTGATGGTTCCATGGGTTTTCCGGTAAAGGTTCCGGAGATCGTCCGTCAAGCCGTCGCCCTTCGAGGGGGAAACGTCCCGGACCGCATCTTCCCAGGCGGCGAACAACCGCCACACCCGGTTCAGGAATCGATGCCCCCCTTCCACGCCCTGCTCGCTCCATTCCAGATCCCGCTCCGGCGGCGCCGCGAAAAGGCAGAATAGCCGGGTGGTGTCGGCGCCGTATCGGTCCAGCAGCAGGTTGGGGTCGATGACGTTTTTTTTGGATTTGGACATCTT
>CAZZBE010000160.1:7681-10389 GCA_964652715.1 uncultured Desulfobacteraceae bacterium | reverse complement strand
AAGTGGATTGTCCACCGAAAAATAGCAAATCTTTCGCGGGGAGACGCCGTCGTCCAGCAGATCCTGGATGGCGTGATGGATCATTACGGTTTTGCCGACGCGTCTCGGCCCCATCAGCACGACCGCCCGGTGGGGATCCCATTTTTTTAAAAGGGGCTTCAGCAGTTGCAGGTAGGCTCTCGGGCGGTAATTTCGGAACAGGACCGAAATGGAATTCGGCTTTTCCCACCAGGGATTCTCGGCCTGAATCCGTTTGATGATTTGATTCGGTGGTATCTTTCGCACAACCCCCCTCTTATAAGATCAGACAGATAATCTTATATAGCATTGTGCGTTTTTAAAGTCAATTGTTTGATTTTAGCGCCTCCCTCTCCATCAAATCCGTCACCGCCGCCATCTCCTTTTCCAGCCTCTCGAACACCGGCCCGATCCGCGGCGCCTTTTCCTCTTTGGCCATATACTCCAATTGTTCCGTCAACCGTGTGCAGGAATCCGCGCCGATGCCGCCGAAGACGCTTTTTAGGGAGTGGCAGAGCAGGGCGACGTCCGCCAGACGATGGTTCTTGACGGCGTCTTCGAGCTGTTTGAACCGCGGCGGGACGTGCTTGAGAAAATTGCGGTACATTTCCTTCAACATGGCCTCGTCGCCGCCGACGCGGCGGAGGGCCTCCCGATGGTTGAGCACACCCGTGTCCTCCGGCGCCCGGGCCGAAACCGGCGGCTCGGCGCCCGACCCGGTTTTCCGGGCGATCACCTTCTCGATGATGCCGCCGATTTCGTAAAAATCGACGGGCTTGGCCACGAAGTCATCCATACCGACGCGCTCGCACCGGTCGCGGTACTCGCCCACGGCGTGGCCCGTCAGGGCGATGACGGGCACATGGCGGTGCTGTTCGCCGGCATGGCCGGCCCGGATCCAGCGCGTGGCCTCGATGCCGTCCATCTCCGGCATCTCCACGTCCATGAGCACCGCGTCGAAGGTGAAGCCCGACAGGGCGGACAAGGCCGATTTCCCGTTGTGAACCACCACCGGATGATGCCCCAACCGCTTCAGGAAGGCCTCGGCGATTTCGGCGTTCAGGATGTTGTCCTCGGCCAGCAGGATGTTGAGGGGATGCCCCGTCTTAGCCTCCAGGAGCCGATCGTCGTGGGATCGTTTGTCCGGAACCTTCCCGGCGTCGCCGGGCATGAATTCCGCGACAAATGAGAAGGTGGAGCCGACCCCCAGCTCGCTTTTCACCTGGATCTGCCCCCCCATCAGCCCCACCAAATGCCGGCTGATGGTCAGCCCCAGGCCGGTGCCGCCGTATTTCCGGGTGGTGGAGGGGCGTCCCTGGCTGAAGCTTTCGAAGATCTTGTCGACGGTGTCCGACGGGATGCCGATGCCGGTGTCGCGGACGGCGAACTTCACCGGAATGATGGACGCCTCGCCCTCGACCGTCGGTCCGTCGCGTTCCACCGACCGTTCCGGCAACGCCGCGCCGAGGACGACCCCGCCCGTTTCGGTGAATTTGAGGGCGTTGCCCACCAGGTTGACCAGCACCTGCCGCAGCCGCACCGAATCGCCCTTCACGTAACGGGGGACGGCGGCGCTCTTTTCCAGTTTCAGGAAAAGCCCCTTCTGGGTCGCCTGGAGGGACATGGCCCGGACGATGCCGGTCAGCAGCCCGGGCAGGTCGAAGTCGATCCGTTCCAGTTCGATCTTGCCCGCCTCGATCTTCGACAGGTCGAGGATGTCGTTGATGATGGCGAGCAGATGGTGGGTGGCGTCGCGGATGGTTTCGAGGTTTTCCGTCCGCCGGACGTCCAGGTCGGACTGGAGGGTCAGCTCCGTCATGCCGATGATGGCGTTCATCGGCGTGCGGATCTCGTGGCTCATGTTGGCCAGGAAATCGCTTTTGGCCTTGCTGGCCCGCTCCGCGGCCTCCTTGGCCGACTTGTAGTCCTCCATGGCCCGGCGCAGGGCGTTTTCGGTTTTTTTGAGCTTGAGGTGGGTGCGGACCCGGGCCAGGAGTTCCTCTTTCCGGAACGGCTTGGTGATGTAATCCACGGCGCCCATCCGGAACCCCTTGACCACGTCCTCGGCTTCGGTTTTGGCGGTGAGAAAAATGATGGGGATGGGCCGGGTATCCGCCGAGGCCTGGAGCGCCTCGCAGACCTCGAACCCGTCCATGTCGGGCATCATGACGTCCAGCAGCACCAGATCCGGCCGGATTTTTTGGATGAACCTGAGCGCCTCCCGGCCGCCCGCGGCCACGGCGGTCCGGTATTCCTCCAGCAGATTGCCCAGCACCTGCAAATTCTTGGGGTTGTCGTCCACCAGCAGGATGAGGCAGGATTTCTCGCGACCCATGATCGTCTATCCTCTGTTGCCGAACCGGTGCATCCGGCTCAATAGTGCCGTAAATTCGGCGACCGTCCGTTTTACGAGCGGGACGTCGTAGTTGGCCGTGTGGCGGCTCAGAGGCTGACAGTAATCGCTCAACGGCGGAAATGCAAATGATTCTTCCATGCTCAGGGCCGTTGTTGCACGACCACGCGCCGGGAGAACGAGAAACTCCGCCCGGTGTGGCGACGGGCATCCGTCAGGGCGACCTCGACGGTGTATTGGCCCGGCTTTTGGAATCGATGGTACAGGATCCGGCCCACGGCTTCTTCTCCGTCGCCGAAAGTCCACCGATAGATCCACAGGTTGGGATCGTCCGGGA
>CAZZBE010000160.1:5870-7581 GCA_964652715.1 uncultured Desulfobacteraceae bacterium | reverse complement strand
GGATCGCCGCTTCGGGGTCCGGATGGATGCGGACGGCCGCCGAAGCGGCGGCCGTCAGACATTCGGGGCCGTCTTCGGCCCGGACGGTGAGCCGGGCGTTGTAATCCCCCGGAGCTTCATACGCATGCCGCAGGGTTTGACCTTTGATGACGGTTCCGTCGCCGGCGTCCCACTCGAAAATAAGGTCCATCTCCTCTGGCGGCGTGTAAGTGGGCTGGATCTCCACCCGGTCGCCCGGAAAGGCGTGGACGGTTTCCGGGAGGATGATTTCCGGCAGGGCCATGACGTTCACCGACAGGGCCTCCATCCAGGCGTCCCGCCGTTCGGCCTGGACCCCGTAGACGCCCGGTTCCGTAAACCGGCGCGTCGCGGGGTTGCCGGTTTCCGTCCGGCCGTCGCTGAAATGCCATTCGGCCGGGCCGTCCAGGGGCAGCGAAAAGGAGACCTCACGGCCCACGCAGGTCTGCTCCGGGCCGGCGATGGGGGCGACCTCCGGGGATGAGACCCGGACCCTCGCGCGGGCCGTGTTCCGGGCGCGGCCGGCCCCGCTGTTGTCCGTGACCTGAAGCGCGACCGGGTAATCGCCGGCTTCGGCGTAGGCGTGGGACGCCGTGGGGCCTTCGGCCGCTTCGCCGTCCCCGAAATCCCACCGGTACGCCACGAGGTGGCCGTCGGCATCGTCGCTCCCGAGGCCGGAAAACCGGATGATCGCGCCGGGCCGGACCTCGATGGTCTCTTCCGCGGTCAGGGGTTCGTCTCCGGCGGCGACTTCGATGACGGCGTCGGGCGGATCGTTGACCCGCACGGTTTCGGTGCGGGTCGTGGCGCGGCAATCCGTTTCCGCGTCGGTGACGACCCGGAGCGATACGGCGTAGACGCCGGTCTCTTCGTAGGCGTGCTCGACGGTTCTGCCGTTGCCGGTCGCGCCGTCGCCGAAATCCCATCGGTATGCCGTGATCCGGCTGCCGTCCGAGGCGCTGGATGCGCCGGCGTCGAACCGGACGGTTTCGCCGGCGCAGGCCCGGCCGGGGGTCTCGATCCCCGGAACCCGGGCCGTGAAGGCGGCTTCGGGAGCGGAGGTCACGGCGACCGCGACCGTATCCTCGGCGGTGTTGCCGCAGGCGCCGTCGCCGGCCGCGGTGATGGTCAGGCGGGCCGTATAGGTCCCCGGACGAACGTAGACATGGGAGAGGGACGATCCCACGCCCCGCGCGCCGTCGCCGAAAACCCATTCGCAGCTCTTGATCCGCCGGCTTCCGCCCGTGGAGCCGGACCCGTCGAAGGCCGCGGGGCCGTTGGCGCAGACCGTCAGATCTTCGCCGGCGTCGGCGATGGGCGCGTCGATCACCTCCAGGATGCGTTCGGCCCGGCCCGTGTCGCAGGCGAGACCGCTGTCGTCGATCACGTCGAGCCGGACCCGGTAGTGGCCGCCTTTTTTGTAGGCGTGGATCGGGTTGACGTTCTCGGCGGATTCGCCGTCGCCGAAGTCCCACAGGTAGCGGAGGGGGCCTTTTTCCGGGTCTTTGGACCGGCCGGCGTCGAACAGGATCAGCTGGCCGGCGCAATGGGCGTCGCCGTCCACGTCGATGACGGCCTCGGGCGGCCCGTTGATCTGGACCACGGTCTTATCCCGGGCCGTGGAATTGGTAAGCCCCATGTGATCGTCCACCGTGAGGGCCACCGGGTAGAGGCCGGGGCCGGGATAGGTGTG
>CAZZBE010000160.1:0-5770 GCA_964652715.1 uncultured Desulfobacteraceae bacterium | reverse complement strand
CCGTCCAAGGCGACCGCCTGACCCGGCGCGATCCGGGCCACGGGCAGGAACCGGGCCGCGGGCGGCGCGTTGACGGTCACCACGGCGGCGTCGGTCCCCTTCGCGCCGTCGTTGTCCGTGACGGTCAACACCACCGGGTAGACGCCAGGCCGGCTGAAGGCGTGGTCGGTCCGTCCGTTTTCGGCGGCGGTCCCGTCGGCCATGTCCCAGCGGGCGGATACGATCCCGCCGTCCGGGTCGGCCGACGGGGCGGCATCGAAGGCGATGGTTTCGTCCACGGCGACGAGGCGGGGCCCGCCGGCGTCGGCGATGGGCGGGTGGTTGACCCGGATGCGGACGGTGTCCGACCGGCTGGCCGAGGCCGTGCCGGAGGCGTCGGTGACGGTGAGACGGGCCTCGTAGGTTCCGGGGACGGCGTAGGCGTGGCCCACGGTTTCGCCGTGGGCGCCGGCGCCGTCGCCGAATTCCCAGAAATAGTCGGTGATGGGGTCGTCGGCGTCGGTGGACCCGCCCCCGTCGAACCGGACCTCGCTGGCGTTGACCACGCGGTCCTCCCCCGCGTCGGCCACGGGCGGATGGTTGACCCGAACGTCGAAGGTGGTCTCCGAGGCGTTGTTGAGGGTCTCGGCGTCGTCGGTCACCACCAGCCGGACGGTGTAGACGCCGGGCGCGGCGTAGGCGTGCCGGATCGTTTCGCCCTGCTTCCGGGTCCCGTCCCCCATCTCCCAGGCGTAGGCCGTGAGGGTTCCGTCGGGATCATTGGAGGCCGACGCGTCGAATTCGACGGGGGTTTCGGCGGCGACGACTTTGGGATAGTCGGCCAGGGGGACGGGGGTGGCGTTGATGACGATCTCGGCCGTCTCTTCCGCCGCGCTGTTGGCGAGACCGGCGTCGTCCAGTTCGATGGCCTCGCCGGGCGCGCCGACGGCCGGCGCCCGCAGCCGGGGGACCGGCGGGGCGTTGACGTCCACCCAGTGGACGGCCTCGGCCTGTCCGCAGAGGCTGTCGCCGGCGTCGTCCTCAACGGTCAGGACGACCCGGTGGCGCCCGGCCTGGTCGAACCGGTGTCGCGCTTTCCGGTTCCAGGCCCGGCCGCCGTCGTCGAATTTCCAGGCGTAGCGGGTGATCCGGCCGTCGGGGTCGGTGGATTGGGAACCGTCGAGGAGGATGGTTTCTCCGGGAACCGCTTGGGACGGCCCCTGGATGACCGCTTTCGGCGGGGCGTTGATGGTCAGGACGTGTTCCACCCGGCGGCCGTTGGCCGCGAAATCCGAGGAATCCCGGACGCTCAGGATCACCGTCTTTTCCCCCGGCGTCTTGAAGTCGTGGACGATGCGGCCGCCTTTCCGGAGGTTTCCGTCCGGAAATTCCCATTGGAACGACAGGTCGTCGCCGTCCGGGTCCCGGGAGCCTGTGGCGTCCAGCAACGCGGAATAACAGTCGGACAGGGGCAGCGCCCGGATGTCCGGAACGGGTGGGCGGTTCGCCGGCGCCAGCAGCACGGGCAAAAGGAGCGGAACGGGCGATTCGGCGTCGTCCGCGATCCACAACTGGAGATAGTTGGGAAGGTCGCCGTTTCGGATGACGACGGCGCCGGTTCGGCCCCGGAGTTGGGGCGTTACGGGGATTTCAGCGGTGCGGGTTGTTCCATCCCCGGAGGGCGCCAGATCGATCGGTTCCGCAAAAAGGGCTTCGAAGCGAAACGATAAGCGGTATTGACCCCGATCCGCATCGAAATTGGATATGGCGAGTTTCCGGGCGTCCGCCGGAATGGTGAACCGAATCTGCGTGGCTTTGTCATAGGACGCCGGGGCCTCGAGGGTGATGACCGGCGAAAAGATCCGGATGCCGGGAACGGGCCTGTTTTCTTTGTCATCCGACGAAACGAAGACCTGATATTTGTTCACGGCGGCCCCGGCGACTGAACTTCACGGCGTTGCCCACGAGATTGAGCAGGATCTGGCGGAGCCGGGCCTCGTCCAGCATCAGGCGAGCGGGCAGCCGGTCGTCCACGTCGATGATCAGCTCCAGCCCTTTTTCAGCGGTTTCTCCTTCGAAGATCCGGACGATCTCCCCGAAAACAGAGCGGGGCGACACGGGCTTGTATTCCAGGGTGAGCTTGCCGGCCTCGATCCTGGACAGGTCCAGGATGTCGTTGATGAGGGTCATGAGAGACTTGCCGCCGGCCTGGATCGGGGCGAGGTAGGCCTTGAGGTGGCGGTCTTTCAGCTTTTCCGACAGGATGGCGCTGAACCCGAGCACGGCGTTCATGGGGGTCCGGATTTCGTGGCTCATGTTGGCGATGAACTCGCTCTTGGCCCGGTTGGCGGCTTCGGCCGCTTCCTTGGCCCCACCAGGGCCTTCCGCGCCCGGACGATGAAATGGGAAAAAACCCCCGACAGGACCGCGGCCAGGGCCAGACAGACGAAGACCGCCAGCAGGGCCCAGTAGAAGATGTGCCGTTTGGTCTCAATGACCAGGGCGTAGGCCTGGTGGTAGGGTTCCACCACCACCACGGCCCATTGGACGTACCGGCTGGTGGAAAAATGGCCGACGTAGGCGTCGCCGCCGTGGGAGAAGGTCGCCAGTTGGAAGATCCGGTTTCGGCCTTCCAGGCTTTCCCGGACGTTCTCCAGGATCGGGAAGCCGAACCGGGCCCCCCGGCCGAAGGGGCCTTCGCCGTTGGAGAAGATGACGATCCCGGCGTCGTCCACCACGTAGAGCTGCTTGCGGCCGATGGGCAGTTCGCTTTCCAGGTCCGACAGCCCCGGCGTCAGGTCGTAGACGCAGTGGAGATGGGCGGACCGTCCGTCGTCCCAGGAGAGGGCGGCGTCGATGGGCAGGAAGATGTCGTTGGCCCCGTCCAGCAGCAGGGGCGGGCGGATCAGGATCTCCTTGGCCCCCGGCCCGGAACGGCCCGGCCCGAAAATCTCCGGATCGGTGCGAAACAACGCCGCCACCCCTTCGGGATCCCGCCGGGTAATCTCTTCGATGCGGCCCTGCTTGAGAAAATGGATCGGTCCGTCGGCGTCGGACGGGAAAAGGGAAAGGGCCGCCACGTCCCCGGCGGCCTGGAAAAAGGTGTTGAGGAGAAAATTGCGGACCGTCGGGTCCCGGACGATGCCGTAATCCAGGGACCGCCGGAGCTGCTCCAGGTTCGACAGCCAACGCCGGATGTGAGACTGATCGATGCGGGCCGTGATTTTTTCCGTCAGCAGGTAGTTGGCCTCGTTGAGGGAACTTTGCATCTCCCGTTCCACCTTTTTCAGCGATGCGCGCTCCACCAGGGCGAAGGGGACGAAGCCGGTCACGAGGAACGCGAAAAAAAACGTCAGAAAGAGCAACGGCCGGTTGATGGCGGTGAACTTCAAGAAGGCTCGCTCGTCCCGTTACGGCCCGACGGCCGCGTTGCCCAGCCGGTCCTGGATCTCGACGGACGCGATTCGGGCCGCGCCCCGGACCCCCGGCGGAATGAAGAGGCGCCCTTCGAAGACGTTGCCGCTTCGATGGAGGGTGAGCACGCCGTTGAACGTCCGGCCTTCGGCGCCCACGGCAATGGAAAACTGGCCGGTCCGGGCCAGTCCCGCGCCGTCGTCTTCGGCTTCGACCCGGCAGGCGAGAATTTCCGCGCCGTCCACCCGGTCCGGCGACAGGTCGATGCGGCGGATGTCGGGCGGTTCGGCGTCCCGGAGAATCCGGATGGGTTTCACGGCCCGGTTGCCGGCGGCGTCGACCGCCGTCAGGGTGAAGCGGTTGTCGCCTTCCGTCAGCGTCAGCGTCGTCCCGAACCGCGGACCGTCCGTTTCCACCGGTCTGTTTCCGACCGTCAGGCCGGCGGGTTCGGACAGACGGCCGGAGATGCGGATCTCATCTTTCCGGGTCATGGACGGGAAGGGGTCGGGGAGGATCTCCGGCGGCGTCGTGTCCACTTTGATGTGGACCGGCAGCGTCTCCACCGCGCCCCCTTTGGCGGTGGCCTTGACGGTGACGGTGTGGTCCCCTTCGGGCAGGGTGAGCATGTGGGCGAATCGTTGGGGCGCGGTCAGCGGTTGGCCGTCGATCTCCATGCCCACATTGGGTTGGAGCGTTCCCTTCAGGGTGATCCGGTTGACGTTGACCGTCATGGTTTGGGGCGTTTCCAGCACCACCAGGCGCTCCCCGGTCCGGCAGGTCGCCTCGCGAACGACGGTGGTCCGGTTGCCGGCGGGGTCGGCGGCCGTCACCGTAATGGTGTTCGCCCCTGGAGACAGGGACAGGGGATGGTCGAACCCGCCGGCGGCGTCGGTCCGGACCGGCGCGCCGTTGATTTCGACCGTCGCCGTGGTCTCCACCGTCCCCCTGACCCGGACGGCGCCGCTGTCGCAGTCGGTCGGGGCCGCGCCTTCCTCCGGCGTCCGGACCGTCAGATAGGGCGGCGTCGTGTCGATGTTGACGAAAAAGGCCGCCGGCTCGGAGAACGGTCCCGGAAACCGGTCGTCGTCGATGGCGTGGATGCGGAAATAATAGATCCCCTTCCGATCCGATCGCCATTCGTAGGCGTCCGATTCGGTTTGGGCGATGTGTATGGGGGAGGCGAAGGAGCGGTCCGCGCTGATTTCCAGAACATAGAGCCGGGCCTTTTCAATGGGCCGCCACTGGAAGCGGACCGTGGGCGTGAAAAAGACCTGGTCGGCCAGGGGCGCGATCACCGTCGGCGGGGGCAGGAGTTTCCGGGGCGGCGTCGGCGGCGACCCCTTCTCGACCTTGGTGCCCTCGTCTTTCCGGATCGTGACTTGCCGCGCCATGGCCGCCACGTCGATTTCGCCGTTGTAATTGGCGATCCGCGTGGCCTGGGCCGCGTCCCGGAGGGTCCGGAACCGGGTGGACCGGACCTGGGTGGTCACTCCCGGGGCGGCGACCGAAAACCGTTTCCGGCCGCTCAGGGAGGACAACTGGGCCAGGATGTCGCCCTTGAGCACCACCACATCCACCGTCAGGGAATGCTTGATGATGTTTTCCTTCATTTCGCCGATCACGGCCAGGGAATTTTCGTCCATCCGGATTTCGCTGCCGTCCACGAACAGAACCCCGGCCCGGGAGGCCGCCAGGGTCCGCAGCCGCTCCTGCTCGACGAGGTCCTGCTTCACCACGGCGGCCGTCCAGACCGGTTCCCGGGGCTTCCGGCTCTGGACCGTCCCCTGCTTCCGGGCGAGGATGGCCGAGACCGACCGGATTTTCTTCGCCTTGGTGGTGGACAGGGCGGTTTCGGCCCACCGGAGGGCCTCTTCCGCCGCCGCCAGGGCGGCGTCAAGATCGCCCGCTTTTTTTTGATCCATGGCCCGGTCGAGGGACTTTTCGGCTTTGTCGATCTCGTCCCCGGCCAGAATGGACGCGCCCTCCATGTTGGCGCGGCGGGCCGTGTCGCCGGCCTTCCGGAGCGCCTTAATCATGCGGTTGTAAATCCCCACCGGTATGGACAGCCGCATGCCGGGCCGGATCGCCGAGGGGTGGTCGAGGTCGTTGAAATGGAGAATGGCGCGCCACTCGTCGGGATTGCCCAGGTGCTCCGACGCCAGGGCGCGGAGGGAGGTCCCCTTTTCGAAAACGACATCCACGGTTTCCGCGGCGGCGGTTTGTCCGGACGGTAAAAAAAGGCTAATTGCCGCCATGAGCAGCGCGGTCAATAAGGCCGTATGGATAGTTTTCATGCGGGTGCAGACTCGAAAATGCCGGGCGTTTCGGGCCCAGGTTGAATTGAATGACAACGACGCCATACAGACTATAGCAAATT
>CAZZBE010000159.1:0-10392 GCA_964652715.1 uncultured Desulfobacteraceae bacterium | reverse complement strand
TGTTCGTTGAAGGGGATGAGGTTGACCTTGGACCGGATGGGATGGAGCAGTTTCACCAGCTTCCGGGCGTCGACAGATCTTTGATATCGGTTTGTTTCATGGTATGGATGCTTTCCGGCGTCGGCCGCGCAGGGCGCGGCTTGATTTTCTCTTGACATAACATGCGGATCGGTTTACTTTCAAGATTTTAATTTATCGACCGGATTTGACCACGGATTCCGATTATGTTCGACAACCTCAGCGACCGGCTGGAAAGCGTCAAAGGGCAAAGGGGAGAGATTCAGGTGAGGACGCCTGCGCGGGACGGGGTTCGGGGGGTTTTGATTTGAAAAAACGACACTCATCAAATCGAACTTTTTGGACATCCGGTCGCCGAATTCAAATATCGACTCATCAAACTCAAAAACACGCCGTCCGGGGAATTCGAGAAAAAAGCGGCGGAAAATCCTTTGGCCGCCGCCTATTTGCCGCTGACGGACTATCCGAAAAAAGACAGGCCCCTGATCAAGGCCAAGGCCATCAAAGGCATCGTCGGACTTGGGCAAGGCCCAAAAAGATCGGCCCTGTACTCGTTGATCGATCACAGCCTGAGGCTGGACCCGGAGGAAGAAAAAAAGTTCCGGTCGATCATACAAGAAAATCCCATGTTTCAGGAGGCGAAAATGCTGCAATCCATAGAAGAAGTCGGCATTGAAAAAGGCATTGACATCGGCATTGAACAAGGCATTGAACAAGGCATCGAACAAACAGCCGTCAATCTGCTTCGTTCCCAATTGCTGGACAAACGGCAAATATCGGAAGTGACCGGCCTGGATCGGAAAAAGCTGGAGGAACTGGAGAAGAAAATTCACGCCGAGGTTGTCTGAATCGAAATTCACGGTTACGACATAGCTTTTGTAAGTCAGGGCGATTTCTAAGCTGGCGTTTTCCTTCCCCGCAATTGCCCGCACGCCGCCCCGATGTCCTGACCCTTGCTGTGGCGGATGATGACGGTCATGTTGGCGTCCAAAAGGATTTGCTGGAACTCGTCGATGGCTTCCGGCGAGGGGCGTTCGAAACGGCTCCCAGGATGTTCGTTGAAGGGGATGAGGTTGACCTTGGACCGGATGGGATGGAGCAGTTTCACCAGTTTCCGGGCGTCGGCCGGCGCATCGTTGATCCCCTTCATTAATATGTATTCGAAGGTGATGCGCCGCCGGGGTTTCAGGGGATAGTCCCGGCAGACGGCCAGCAGCGTTTCGAGGGGATAGGTCCGGTTGATGGGCATGATCCGGTTCCGGGTCTCGTCGTCGGCGGCGTTGAGAGAGACCGCCAGGTTGACGTCCGCGTCCCGGCCCAGATCGGCCATCCGGGGGACGAGGCCGGCGGTGGAGACGGTGATCCGGCGGGTGGAAAAGCCCAGCCCGTGGGCGCTGTCGGTGATGACCCCCAGCGCTTGGATGAGATTCCGGTAATTGGCCAGGGGCTCGCCCATGCCCATGAAGACGATGTTGGACAGCCGCAGGGGCGGGGCGGGGCCCAGATCGCGGCGGATGTCCCGGACCTGGGCGATGATCTCGCCGGCGGAAAGGTTCCGCTCGAAGCCGCCCGCGGCGGTCATGCAGAAACCGCATCCCTGGGCGCATCCGACCTGGGTGGAGACGCAGAGGGTGTAGTGGTCCTTTTCCGGGATCAGGACGGTTTCGATGCGGCGATCATCGGCCAGGCGAAAGAGGTATTTCCGGCTGCCGTCCCTGGAATCGGCGACCGTCTCGACGTCGAGACGGGGAATGGCGAATTCATCCGCCAGCAGCAGGCGGATCTCCTTTTTCAAATCGGTCATGGCCGCGAAGTCGTCCGCCTGCCGGCCGTAGATCCATTTGAGGATCTGGCCGGCCCGAAAGGGGGCGACGCCCCGGTCTTTCAGCCAGTCGGTCAGGTCTTCCGAAGACAGGTCTTTGATATCGGTCTGTTTCATGGCATGGATGCTTTCCGGCGTCGGCCGCGCAGGGCGCGGCTTGATTTTCTCTTGACATAACATGCGGATCGGTTTACTTTCAAGATTTTAATTTATCGACCGGATTTGACCACGGATTCCGATTATGTTCGACAACCTCAGCGACCGGCTGGAAAGCGTCTTCAAAAAGCTCAAAGGGCACGGCAAGCTCACCGAGAAGAACATCGAGGAGGGGCTGCGGGAGGTGCGCATGGCCCTCCTGGAGGCCGACGTCCACTACCGGGTGGCCAAACAGTTCATCGCCGACGTCAAGTCCCGGGCCCTGGGCCGGGAGGTGATGAAAAGCCTGACGCCGGGCCAGCAGGTGGTCAAGATCGTCAATGACGAACTCCGGGAACTCATGGGGTCCGCCAACGAAGAGCTGACCCTTTCGGGGCCGACGCCGATTCCGATCATGCTGGTGGGCCTTCAGGGGTCGGGCAAGACCACCACGGCCGGCAAGCTCGCCGCGCTGCTGCGGAAAAAAGGCCGCACGCCCTATCTGGCGCCGGCGGACGTCTACCGCCCGGCCGCCATCGATCAGCTCCGGAAGCTGGGCAAGGAACTTTCCGTGCCGGTCTATCCGTCGGAAACGGGCGCGGATCCCGTGACCATCTGCCGGGAGGCCCGCACGGCGGCCCAGAAAGAAGGGTGCGACACGGTCCTCATCGACACCGCCGGCCGGCTCCACGTCGATCAGGAGCTGATGGACGAACTGGTCCGGATCAAATCGGCGATCCAGCCCGCGGACACCCTGCTGGTGGCCGACGCCATGACGGGCCAGGACGCGGTCAACATCGCCAAGTCCTTCGACGACGCCCTGGACATCGGCGGCGTGGTCCTGACCAAGATGGACGGCGACGCCCGGGGCGGCGCGGCCCTGTCCATCAAGGCGGTCACCGGAAAACCCATCAAGTTCATGGGCGTGGGCGAAAAGCTCAACGATCTGGAACCCTTCCACCCCGACCGGCTGGCGTCGTCCATCCTGGGCATGGGGGATGTCCTCAGCTTTATCGAAAAGGCCCAGGAAAACGTCGACGAGGAGAAGGCCGCGGAGCTGGAGCGCAAGCTCCGCAAGAGCCAGTTCACCCTGGAGGATTTCCGGGACCAGATGGCCCAGGTCCGGAAGATGGGCCCTTTGGAGGATCTTCTGGGCATGATCCCCGGCATGGGCAAGATGAAGGCGTTGAAGGGCGTCAAGGTGGACGAGCGGGAGCTGGTGAAGATCGAGGCCATGATCAACTCGATGACCCCGGAGGAGCGGCGGAATCACGCCATCATCAACGGCAGCCGGCGCCGGCGCATCGCCAAAGGCAGCGGCGCCACGGTCCAGGACCTCAACCGGATGCTCAAAAACTACACCCAGGTCATGAAAATGGTCAAAAAAATGAGCAAGGGCGGCATGCGCGGGATGAAAGGCATGCTGCCGTTTTAGCAGAGACATTTTTTATTCACGGAAAGGACATCGTACAGGCATGTTGAAGATCAGACTGGCCAGACACGGCGCGAAAAAGCGGCCGTTTTACCGGATCGTGGTGTCGGAAGTGGAGTCCCGGCGGGACGGGCGGTTCAAGGAAATCATCGGCACCTACAATCCCCTCAAGGAGCCGTCGGAGGTGATCCTGAAAAACGACCGGGTTCAGTACTGGATGGATCAGGGCGCCATCCCCACGGACACGGTCCGGTCCCTTATCAAATCCCAACCGACCGAGGCCAAATCCGCGTAATCCCATTAAATACGTATTTTCATCTATACAACCGGCGATCGATCTGATAAAATCTTCTTGTTGGGTGAATCCAGCAGATAACGGCGGCGTGTCCCTTGTTCTCAAGTGCTCACGGCCAACAAAGGAGATGGAGCTATGAAAGAGCTGATTAAGTACATTGCCCAGGCGCTGGTCGATAACCCGGAAGCGGTATCCGTAGATGAAGTCGAGGGGAATCAGACATCTGTTTTGGAACTCAAGGTGGCCAAAGAGGATCTCGGGAAGGTGATCGGGAAACAGGGGCGAACGGCCCGGGCCATGCGCACCATCCTGAGCGCGGCATCGGCCAAGGTGAAAAAGCGGACGGTGCTGGAGATCCTGGAATAAGCATATCGTGGAACCGGACCGACTCCTTTCCATCGGGAAGGTCGTGGGGGTCCATGGCCTGAAAGGGGCTTTGAAGGTGGCGTCCCATGCCGAATCTCCGGATGCGTTCGCGGCCGGCCGGACCCTGATCCTGATGGGGCCCGGCGAAAGCGGGAACAACGGAGGGGAGCGGTCCCGGGCCATCGAATGGGTGAAACCCCATCAGCGGGGGCTTCTGGTCGGTTTGGAAGGCGTGGCCGACCGAACCGCGGCCGAGTCGCTGGTGGGGGCGCATTTTTATATCCGTCGATCGGAACTGCCGCCGCCGGAAGAGGGCGCGTATTACTGGGCCGACCTCATCGGGCTGACGGTGATCGACGCCGAAGACCATCGTCTCGGCCGGCTGACCGCCATTTTGCCCACCGGGAGCAACGACGTCTACGTCGTCCGGGACGGCGGGGAAGAGATCCTGGTTCCGGCCCTGGCATCGGTGGTGATCGACATCGATTTAACGTCGCGAACCATGCGGGTGGATCTGCCGGAAGGTCTGTAGCGGCCCGAACGACCGGAGGAGTCCATGCAGTTCGTTGTGCTCACCATTTTTCCCGAGATGTTCGCGCCGTTCTGGGATCACGGGATCATCCGGCGGGCCGTGGACGCCCGGAAGATTTTCCCCGCCGCGGTCAACATCCGGGATTATGCGCCGGGGCGCCGCCATGTCACCGACGACCGGCCTTACGGCGGCGGTTGCGGCATGGTGATGAAGCCCGAGCCCCTGACGGCCGCCATCGAGGCGGCGAGGGCGGCGGCGCCCGGCGCCAAAACGGCGCTCATGTCCCCCCAGGGGCATGTGCTGGACAGAACAATGGCCCGCGAGCTGGCACGGCTTGACGGGCTGATTTTCGTTTGCGGCCGGTACGAAGGGGTGGACGAACGGGTCTGTTACGATCATATCGATCTGGAACTCTCCATCGGCGACTATGTGCTCTCCGGCGGCGAACTGGCCGCCATGGTGGTCATCGACGCCGTGACCCGGCTGATCCCCGGGGTTCTGGGGGGCGAGGACTCGGCGGAAAAGGATTCCTTCGAGGACGGGCTGCTGGAGCACGCCCACTTCACCCGGCCCGAGGATTTCAACGGGATGCGGGCGCCCGGGGTGCTCCTTTCCGGACATCATGGAAAGATCGCGGCGTGGCGCCGGGAGAACGCCATGATCCGGACCTTTCTGAAGCGGCCGGAACTGCTGACGGAGCGGCCCCTGGCGGCGGAAGAGGTGGCGGTGCTGAAGAAATGGGGGCGGGAAATTGAACGGATCATCGAGGCCCGGTCCGACGGCGGACAATCTCTGGATCGCCCTGGTTCATCATCCGGTCGTCAATAAATCCGGAGACGTCATCGCCTCGGCGGTGACCAACCTCGACCTCCACGACATCGCCCGGGCCGCCAAAACATATGGCGTCCGGGGCTATTACGTGATCACGCCGGTCTCCGATCAACAGGTTCTGGCCCGCCGGATCATCGATCACTGGACCGGGGGACGGGGCGGGCGGTACAACCCGGTCCGGCGGGAGGCCCTTTCCCTGATCCGGATCCGCGACAGCCTCGAATCGGCGGCGGACGATATCCGCCAGGCCGTCGGCGCCGGACCGCGAACCGTGGTCACCTGCGCGCGAAAAGGGGAGGGAACGCTCTCTTACGAACGATTCAGGGGGATGCTCGCCGACGGCGAACCCTATCTGCTGGTGCTGGGCACCGCCTGGGGGCTGGCGCCGGAGCTGATGCGGGGGGCCGACCACAGGCTGTCGCCCATCGAGGGGCCGACCGCCTACAACCATCTGTCGGTGCGATCGGCCGCCGCCATCATATTGGACCGGCTTCTGGGAGACCGGCGCGCCGGAGATTGAAATAAGTGCCTGGACATATAGTTTCAGGTTTGAATCCGAATCAGACCCGCGGGATTTCCAAAACCCCGCGGGTCTCCGAATACTGCACTGTCCGCGGTAGCGGACGAGAAGAAGAGGAGAAGACGTCATGGAAGCAGTCAAACAGATCGAACGGGAGATGATGCGCCTTGACCTCCCCGATTTCCTGCCCGGGGATACCGTCAAGGTGCATGTGAAGATCAAAGAGGGGGAAAAAGAGCGGATCCAGGTGTTCCAGGGCGTGGTGATCAGCAAGCGCAAGGGGTTGTCCAACGCCAGCTTCACGGTGCGGAAGGTCTCCTACGGCGTGGGCGTCGAGCGGACCTTTCTGCTCCATTCCCCGATCATCGACCGGGTCGAGATCGTCACCCGGGGCAAGGTGCGCCGGTCCAAGATCTACTACCTGCGGAACCTGCGCGGCAAAGCGGCGCGGCTCAAAGAGCGCCGGTAGCGGCGGGCGGCGGGCGTGGCGGCGAATCGTTCCCGTTCTTCAACCGATACCCGGGCATACGAACGAGCCGCCTACGAATACGGACATGTCCGTGTCGCGGGCATTGATGAAGCCGGCCGGGGCCCCCTGGCCGGTCCGGTCGTCGCGGCGGCGGTCATCCTGCCCCGGCGGTTCAAAAATCCGGGGATCCTCGATTCCAAGCAGTTGACCCCCGCCCGCCGTCTCGACCTCTACGCCGACATCTACCGGCTGGCGGTCTCCGTGGGCGTGGGGATCGTCGACGCCCTGGAAATCGACCGCATCAACATCCTCCAGGCCGCCCTGCTGGCCATGTCCATGGCGACCCGAAATCTCCATCCCGTTCCCGACTACCTCTTGGTGGACGGCAAAATCCCCATGCCTTCGAGTCTCCCCCAGCGCCCTGTTCCCGGCGGCGACGCCCTGAGCATCTCCATTTCCGCCGCGTCCATCATCGCCAAAGTGACCCGCGACCGGTTGATGGAGCGCTACAACGAGGAATATCCTCATTACGCATTCGCCAACCACAAAGGATACGGCACCCGGGTCCACCGGGAGGCCATCCGGCGATACGGGTGCTGCCCCATCCATCGCCGGTCCTTCCGCGGAGTAAAGGAGTTTATCCGTCATGTTGAACGAACAGCAACGGTTCGGACAGAAGGGTGAATCCCTGGCCGTGCGCCACCTGAAAGATCAGGGCTACGAGATCCTGGCCCAGAATTACCGGACCAAGGCGGGCGAGATCGACATCGTGGCCCGGGAGGGCGGCGCCCTGGTCTTCGTGGAGGTGAAGGCCCGGAAATCGGACAAATACGGCGATCCCAAATGGGCGATTACCCGGGCCAAACAGCGGAAAATCTCCATGGCGGCGCTCTATTACCTCAAGGCTTCCGGCCAGACCCGGGTCAAGGCGCGCTTCGACGTGCTGACCCTCAAACCCGATGCCGCCGGAAAAACGGTGGTGGAGATCGTCCGAAACGCCTTCCCCCTCGCCTATGGATAGCCCGGACCCCGGCGCCCTCCGCGGCGGCGTCCTCTATGTGGTGGCCACCCCCATCGGGAACCCGCGGGACATCACTCTCCGGGCCATCGACGTCCTCAAAGGCGTCGATCTGGTGGCGGCCGAGGACACCCGGGAGACCGGGCAACTCCTGGCGGCCCACGGCATCGAGGCCCGGATGATCTCCTGCCATGAATACAACGAGGCCCATCGGGTCCAGGGGCTTCTCGATCGGCTCCGGTCCGGCGGATCCGTGGCCCTGGTCTCGGACGCGGGCACGCCCTCGGTCTCGGATCCCGGCTACCGGCTGGTCGGCGCGGCCATCGACGCCGGTCTTCCGGTGGCGCCCATTCCCGGCCCCTCGGCGGCCCTGGCCGGATTGAGCGTTTCCGGCCTTTCCACCGACGCCTTTGTCTTCGTGGGCTTTCCGCCCAAAAAGCCGGGGAAACGGGCCGACGCCCTCCGGTCCCTGGCCGGCGAGACGCGGACCCTGGTGTTCTATGAATCCCCCCGGCGGATTGTCCGGTTTCTCGACGACCTCGTCGGCGCCCTGGGGGACCGGCGGGGGGCGGCCTGCCGGGAGATGACCAAGCCCCACGAGGAGTTTCTCCGGGGACGGCTGTCGGAAATCCGGAACCGGCTGGCGGAACGGGACGCCGTCAAGGGCGAATTCACCCTGCTGGTGGCGGGGCGCGGGGCGTCGGCATCCGACGACGGGGTCTCCGAAGCGGCGCTGAAGACGGCACTGCGGGACGCCCTCGGCGCGCCCGGCGCCAAGGTGTCGGCGGTTTCAAAGGCCGTGGCCGGACGCCTGGGCCTGCCCAAAAACGAAGTCTACGCAACGGCCCTGGACATTCAGAACGAGATGGGCCGGACATCCAACAGGAAAAGAGAGGAGCGGTAACGCCATGGACAAGCTTGACGCCATTTTTTCACCCAGTTCCGTGGCCGTGGTGGGGGCTTCCACCACGCCGGGAAAGGTCGGTCACGACATCTTCGCCAATATTCTGCGGGGCAACTACCAGGGCGTGCTCTACCCGGTCAATCCCGGCGCCCGGTCGGTGCTCAGCGTTCCGGCTTATCCGTCCATCAAGGCGGTCCCCGACGACGTGGACCTGGCCATGATCATCCTGCCCCCGGAGCGGGCCCTGAACGCCATCGAGGAGAGCATCGAAAAGGGCGTCAAAGGCGTGGTGATCGTGTCGGCCGGCTTCCGGGAGGTGGGCGATGAAGGCCGGAAGATCGAGGACCGGATCGTGGCCCTGTGCCGGGAGGCCGGGGTCCGTCTGGTGGGCCCCAACTGCCTGGGGGTCATCAATCCCATGGACGACGTCCGCCTCAACGCCAGTTTTTCCACCCGGATGCCCGACCCGGGTCAGATTTCGTTTATCTCCCAGAGCGGGGCCCTGTGCACGGCGGTCCTCGATTTCGCCGCGGACCGGGATTTCGGCTTTTCCAAGTTCATCTCCATCGGCAACAAGGCCGACGTGGACGAGCTGGACCTGCTCCGGTATTTCCACGAGGACCTGGACACCCGGGTCATCATGATCTACCTGGAGGAACTCCGGCGCGGCCCGGAGTTCATCGAAGCGGTCAAGGAGATCACTTCCGGCGGCCGGCCCACGCCGGTGATGGTCATCAAGTCGGGCCGGACCGGGGCCGGCGCCAAGGCGGCGGCCTCCCACACCGGCGCCCTGGCCGGCTCCGAGGCGGTCTACGAGTCCATCTTCCAGCAGTCGGGGATCATCCGGGTGGCCTCCATCGACGAACTCTTCGATTTCGCCTCGGCCTTCGCCACCAAGAGCGAGACCAGTCTGGGCAAAGTCCGGCGGCGGATCCCCACCGGCAACCGGGTGGCCATCGTCACCAACGCCGGCGGCCCCGGCATCGTGGCCACCGACATGACCATTTCGTCGGGGCTTCAGCTGGCCAAATTCTCGGACGAGACGGTGGAAGTCCTCGACAGCCACCTCCCCGACACCGCCAACCTCAACAACCCGGTGGACGTCATCGGCGACGCCTCCCAGGAGCGGTACGAGCACGCCCTGGCCGCCGTCATCCGGGACGAAGGGGTGGACGGCGCCCTGGTGATCCTCACCCCCCAGTCCATGACCAACGCCCTGGGCACGGCCGAGGCCATCGTCCGGGTGGCCAACCGGACCCACAAGCCCATCCTCTGCTGCTTCATGGGGATCATCGACGTCTCCCCCGGCGTCAAATACCTCCAGGAGCGGGGCTATCCCGTCTTCCGGTTCCCGGAGCAGGCGGCCAAGGCCTTCGGGGCGCTTTACAAATACTCCCAGTGGCTCAACCGCCAGCACCTGGCCCAGTTCGATCTCACCCACGACAAGGAGCGGGCCGGGGATATCATCCGGGACCGCCTCGAAAAGGACAAAACCCACCTGGGCGAACTGGAAGGCAACGCGGTGCTGGAAAGCTACGGGTTCAACGTCCTGCCCACCAAGCTGGCCGAAAACCGGGACGAGGCGGCCGACATCGCGGAAGAAATGGGATTCCCGGTGGTGATGAAGATCTCCTCGGGCCAGATTCTCCACAAATCCGACGCCGGCGGGGTCAAGCTCAAACTTGCGGACGCGGAGGCGGTCCGGGACGCCTTCGACGAGATCGTGGAGAACGCCAGGAATTTCAAATCCGACGCGGTCATCGACGGGGTCCTGGTCCAGAAGATGGCCGACCCCGGCGACGAGGTGATCCTCGGGTGTACCCGGTATCCCGTCTTCGGTCCGCTTCTGATGTTCGGGTACGGCGGCGTCTTCGTGGAGGTCTTCCAGGACGTGGCCTTCCGGCTGGCCCCCATCAAGCGGAACGAGGCCCGGCGGATGATCCGGTCCATCAAGGGGTACAAGCTCTTCACCGGGTTCCGGGGCCGGCCCGAGGCGGATGTCGACATCCTGGAGCGGCTGGTGGTGAGCCTCTCGGACATGGTCATGGAC
>CAZZBE010000158.1:0-10426 GCA_964652715.1 uncultured Desulfobacteraceae bacterium | reverse complement strand
ATGCGGCGGTCTGAACCGCGGATTACCCTGATGCCGCGGATAAACTATGATGTTCGCCGCCATCTGCGCCATCATAATCATCATGATTATCTGCGGTTCTGACAAAAGGAGCATCACGATATGACCCAATCAGCCGACATCATCGACTTCAAACCCGCGGCGCCCGAACCGCCGCCCCCGCCCCCGGACCCCCTGGCCGCCGTCCGCGAGCAGCTCCGCCCCTGCATCCAGTGCGGCACCTGCACCGGGTCCTGCCCCAACGCCTTCGCCATGGACATCACGCCCCGGAAGATGTGGCGGATGGTGATCATGGGGATGACCGACCCGGTGTTCGAGAGCCGGACCTTCGCGCTGTGTTCGTCCTGCTACTACTGCACCCTCCGGTGCCCCCGGGGCCTGCCCCTGACCGACGCCATGGCCGAACTGAAGCGGATCGGGGCCAAACTGCGGCCGGACCTGCACAAGAGCGGGGCCCGCTTTTATCAGAGCTTCATGGAGAGCGTCCGACGTCACGGCCGGGTCCATGAATCGGAGTTCATGGGGCTGTATTTCTTCGCCATGAAAAACCCGGTCCTTCCTTTTCGGTTCGCGTCTTTGGGAATGAAACTGATGCGCAAGGGCAAGGTCAGGCCGGAATGGCCCTTCGGGGGCGGCGGGGAACTGGACGCGGTGTTCAAGAAAGCGGCGGAACTGGAGGAGGACGCATGACTTATTTTTACTACCCCGGCTGCTCCCTGGAAGGCACGGCCCGGGAATACGATCGATCCACCCGGGCCCTCATGGCGGCCCTGGACCAGCCCCTCGTGGACATCCCCGACTGGACCTGCTGCGGCGCCAGCGCGGCGGCGCCGGTGGGCCGGCTCCTTTCTTTGGCCCTGCCCGCCCTCAACCTGGCCAGGGTGGAAGCCGCCGACAGCGGGGACGACATCCTGGTCCCGTGCAGCGCCTGCTACCTCAACCTGAAATCGGCGGCGGAGAAAACCCGGAAAAATCCGGAACTGCTGGCCAGGGTCAACGCCGTGCTGGCGGAAAAAAACCTGAGTTTCAGGGGATGGGCAAAGCCCCGTCACCTGCTGGACGTTCTGGCCGCGGACATCGGGGCCGACGCCATCCGGGAAAAGATCACGGCCCCGTTTACGGGCATGAAGATCGCGCCCTACTACGGCTGCCAGTGCCTCCGCCCCTACCCCGTCTTCGACGATCCGGAACGTCCCACCTCCATGGAACCCCTCATCAGAGCCGCCGGCGCCACGGTCTTCCCGTGGAAAATGGGCGGTCGGTGCTGCGGGGCCTCCCACATGAACACCAAGCCCGATGTCGGCCTCACCCTGGTCTCGTCCATCCTGAAGGACGCCGAAGGGGCCGACGCCATCGTCACCGTCTGCCCCATGTGCCAGATGAATTTGGAGGCGTATCAGAAGCAGGCGGGGAAAAAGAGCGGCACGGCGTTCAACGCGACCATCCTGTATTTGCCCCAGTTGCTGGGCATGGCCATGGGGTTGTCCGGGGGGGACGTGGGGCTGGCGTTAAACCTGGCGGTGTTGCCGGGGTTTCGCGAGGGATGCCGGGCGAGCGCATAAGCCCAAAGGGTCGCGACTATAGCGCCTTGTAGAACCCTCTCGGCAAATCATTCCCAGCGATCCTGATCTTCCCGATATTCGAGTTCGATGTAGGCGTCGTCTTTTCTCTCCCCGTCGAGCCGGCCCCGTTCGGCGACAAAGGAATTGAGCCCCCAGCTGACGATGCTGATGAGCAGCGATCCCAGGAGGGCCGAACCGAATCCGGACACCACCAATCCCGAAATCACGCCGGAAGCCATCATGAGCATCAGGGCATTGATCACGAAGGTGAACAGTCCCAGGGAGAGGACGTTGATGGGCAGGGTCAGGATGAGCAGGATGGGGCGGAAGAACGCGTTGAGGACGCCGAGGATGGCGGCCGCGAAAAAGGCCGAGAAAAAGCCGGTCACGTGGATGCCGTCCAGGATGTAGGCCGATACGACGATGGCCACCGTCAAAATGATCCATCGCATGAAAAACCCACGCATGATCCGCTTCCCCGGTTCGATTCTCAAGCCCATGTCGTTCCTCCTGTGTTTCGGTCAATGAACGATTCATCTTAGCATTTCTGAACTCTCCCCGCAAACGGCGAAATCAGGCCGATGACGAAGTTGCCCCAATCGATCTGGAGTGGTATACTCTGCGCAACATGGATGGATGATCGGAAGGAGGCATTGTCATGAAAGGAACCGTATTTATCGCCCACCCCATCCCGGAAACCGGCATCGACCGACTGCGGGAGCGCTTCGAGGTGTCGGTCCATCCGGACATCCGCCCCCTGGACGCATCGGCCCTGGCCGACAAACTCGCCGGCTGCGGCGGGGTGATCAGCCTTCTCTGCGACCGGATCGACGGGTGGGTCATGGACCAGTGCCCGGATCTGAAGATTATCGCCAACCACGCGGTGGGGTATGAAAACATCGACGTGGCGGCGGCCCGGGAGCGGGGGATTCTGGTGACGAACACCCCCGGCGTCCTGACCGCGGCCGCGGCCGAGATCGCCTTCGCCCTGCTGATCGCCCTGACCCGGCGGATCATGGAGGCGGACCGGTTCACCCGGCAGGGCCGGTTCATCGGCTGGGATCCGCTGCTGCTGAGGGGCGACGAACTGGCCGGCCGGACCCTGGGGATCATCGGCATGGGCCGGATCGGGCAGGACATGGCCCGGAAGTGCCGGGCCTTCGATATGCACATCATTTACCACAACCGCCGCCCCGTGGACCCGGAGACGGAACGGGCCTTGAACGCCGAACACGTCTCCCTGGACAACCTCCTGGCCCGGTCGGACGCGGTCTCCATCCACGCCCCGTCCACCCCGGAGACCCGCCGTCTTATAGACGCCGAGGCATTGGGAAAAATGAAGGCGGGGTCCTACCTCATCAATACGGCCCGGGGCGACATCGTCCATGAAGCGGCCCTGGTGGACGCCTTATCCGCCGGCCGGATCAAGGGCGCGGGGCTGGACGTCTACGAGTTCGAACCGAAGGTGACCAGGGGGCTGCTGGACCTGGAAAACGTGGTCCTCCTCCCCCACATCGGGTCGGCCACCCACGAAGCCCGGGACCGGATGTCGGCCATGGCGGCGGACAACGTCATCGCGGCCCTGACGGGCCGGACGCCGCCCAACCGGGTCCCGGAGACGGTCGGCCATTGACCGCAACCGCCCAAATTAAAACCCATTACTTAAAAGAGGAGACATTTGATGACCGAGAAAAAGAACGCGCTGATCGTCTACGCCTCGCCCGGCGGGAGTACGCGCCACGTGGCCCGCATCATCGAGGATCGGCTGAAGGAGCTGGGCGGCGACGTCGCCGTCCTCGACCTGGGCCGGGGGGAGGACGCGAGCGCCGTCCATGAGCGACTGTCGTCGGCGGCCGGCGATACGCTG
This sequence comes from uncultured Desulfobacteraceae bacterium, assembly GCA_964652715.1. Lineage (GTDB taxonomy): Bacteria > Desulfobacterota > Desulfobacteria > Desulfobacterales > JAABSP01 > JAABTD01. Next base: position 6,979 of record CAZZBE010000158.1, on the reverse strand, counting down.
CTGTTCGTCGGGTCGCCGGTCTACGCGGGCCACGCCGTGCCGCCGATCATGGATTTTCTGACAAAAATCCCCGAAAACAGCGGCGTCGCCGCTTTCCCCTTCGTGACCTGGGGCGGCGTCTCCAGCGGCGTCGCCCTGTGGGAGATGGGCAAAGCCCTGACAGCCAGGGGCTATCACCTGGCCGGCGCCGCCAAGGTGCTGGCGGTCCACACCCTGATGTGGCAGGAGGACGAACCGCTGGGCGAAGGCCATCCGGATCCTGAAGAGGACGAGATGATGCGGAACCTGGCCGAGGCGGTCTACGCCAAGACGGTGGGCGAGGACGACATCCCCCTGGACGCCCTCGACTATCAGCCCCCGCCGGTGAAGGAGGAGATGCTCAAGAGTTCCCTCAAAAAGTCCGAGGAGAAACTGCCCAACCGGAAGGTGGACGAAGATCTGTGTACCGAGTGCGGCATCTGCGCCGATGTCTGTCCCACGGACGCCATCGCCTTTACGCCCTTTCCCGAGTTCGGCCCCGGTTGCATTCTGTGCTTCAACTGCGTCCGGGAGTGCCCGGAGGAGGCCATCAAGGCCGATATGTCGCCGGTGGGTCCCCGGTTCAAGGCCCGGGCCGAACAACTGGACGAACGGCCCCTTACAAAGGGGTTCCTGTAGCCGTCTTCTCCAGGGCGGAGAGCAACGCCTTGACCACCGTCCCCTCGCCGGTCCAGGGTCTTGGGATCGCAATGGAGGCCCTCCGCCGACAGGCGGATCTCCCCGTTTTTACAAAAAAGCCGGACATCAATGGACTTCCCTTCGGGAACCTTGAAAAAGGCCTTGTACCGGGCCAGAAAGACGCCCCGGTCGGCGGATGCGCCGATGCCCACGCAATGGGTCGGCGCCGGCGGGGGGCCGGGCGCTTTTTCGGGTTCGGGGCGGGCGTCCGCCGGTTGGATCGCGTTTCTGTCGTCCATAGCCGATGCAGGGGTTGAGGGAATGGATTTCCCGGCGCCATGGAACGGGGGACCGGATCGTTTACCGGATGATAACATGCCTTTAGCCCCATGTAAACGACAAAAAAACCATTCCGCCACTGGCCGCCGGGATCGGATGCGACCCGGAACCTTGAAGGCCCGGTATGGATGTGATAAATTTTCGGGGTCCGCGCAGCTAAAAAACAAGGGAGGAAAGTGGATGAAACAGGAGATCACGATTCCGGTTCCCGGAAAAGGCGCGGTGTCGGCGACGCTCACCGGTCCCGACGGGTTCCGGCAAGGACCGGGCGTCGTTTTCGCCCACGGCGCCGCCTTCGACAAGAACGAACCCCTGCTGGTTCATCTGGCCGACGGCCTGGCCGGCCGGGGATGGATGACCCCGCGGTTCAACTTTCCCTACCGGGAGCGGGGCAAGACCTCCCCCGACAGCCAGGGGGTGCTGGTGGACGCCTGGACGGCGGCCTTCCATTTTATGACGGCCGGATCCGGCTTCTCCATCGACCGGATCATCGCCGCCGGCAAATCCATGGGCGGCCGGGTGGCCTCCCAGATGGCGGCGGAAGGGGCCCTGCCCGCCCACGGGTTCGTTTTCCTGGGCTATCCCCTCCACCCGCCGGGCAAAAAAGACCAGCCGCGGGACGGCCATCTGCCCGACATCCCGGCCCCCATGCTCTTTTTCGCCGGGACCCGGGACGCCTTCGCCGATCTGAACCTCCTCAGAAAGACGGTGGGACGGCTGGACAGGGCCGTCCTGGAGGTCGTAGACGGCGCCGACCACTCCTTTCATTTGAAGTCGTCGGATGCGGACCGCTCCCAGACCGACGTCTATGACCACATACTGGAACGGATGGCGATTTGGCTCGACAATGGCGATGAGAAGGGACCCTAAGCGCCGGGCGCCCGCTTCCCCGCCTTGGGGATATTCCCACCCCCGATTACCCTGGCGTCCCCATAGACGGACGGCGCGACTTGGGATACGCTTTCAAGAAAAGGGGCTCCACTTTCCTCCACTTTTTTGCATCCCACCCCTTTTTTTAACCCTTTGAGAACACTTGTGATATCGTAGCATGACGGGAATATCCGCCTAAATTTTATAGAAAAACCTCATTTTATGCTTGTCGGGTGGATGAAAGTGGTGGTAATGGAAGAGAATGTTCCGGGGCATCTCTTTCCACACCATCGATCCCAAAGGGCGGATCATCATCCCCTCCCGGTTCCGCGATACGATCCGGGCCGCGGGGGAGAATCTGCTCATGATCACCCGGATGGACGGATGCCTTTACGCGTACACCTTCGAGGAGTGGCGGCAGATCGAAAACCGGGTTCTGGCCATGGCCGAGCAGGGCGAGAACATGCGCCGGTTCCGCCGGGTCTTCATCGGCGGGGCCTTCGAATGCCCCCTGGACAAGCAGGGGCGGGTCCTGGTCCCGCCGGTCCTGCGGCAGTACGCGAAGCTGGAAAAAGAGATCGCCGTGGTGGGGGTGCTCAACCATTTCGAGATCTGGGATCAGGCGGAATGGGAAGAGGAGAACCGGCTCATGGAAGAAGCCCTGCAGACGGAAGACGCCCGGACCGACGTGGCCCGTCTGGGGCTGTAGCCGGTCGGGACGCGCCCTTGCCGTTCACCCACACGCCGGTCATGATGGCCGAGGTCCTCCACAGCCTGGCCCCCCGGCCCGGCGGCATTTATGTGGACGGCACCCTGGGCGGGGCCGGCCACGCCCGGGCCGTGCTGGAACGAATCGGCCCCGGCGGCCTGCTCATCGGCATCGACCAGGACCCCGACGCCATCCGAAACGGGCGAAGGGTTCTGAAGGACGGGCCGACGGAGGTTCGGCTGTTCCAGGACAATTTCGTCGCCCTTCCCCGGATCCTGTCGGAACTGGGGATCCCGGCGGTGGACGGCATTCTCCTGGACCTGGGGCTCTCGTTTCACCAGATCCGCGAAAGCGGCCGGGGGTTCAGCTTTCAGCACGACGAGCCCCTGGACATGCGGATGGACCCGGCGGACGAAACCAGCGCCTGGGAGATCGTCAACCGGGAGAGCGCGGCGGAGCTGGCCCGGATCTTCAAGGTCTACGGCGAGGAACGACACGCCCGCCGGATCGCCCGGCGGATCGTCGAAACCCGGCGGCAGGCGACCATCGACACCACCGGCCAACTGGCCGATCGGGTCCGGGACGCGGTCCCCGGCGGGCATCGGCCCGATTCGCGGATCCACCCGGCCACCCGGGTCTTCATGGCCCTGCGCATCCGGGTCAACCGGGAGCTGGAACGGATCGGGACGTTCATGGCCCAGGTGGCCGAAAACGACGGGGCCGTCCTCCGGAACGGCGGCCGGCTCTGCATCCTGGCGTTCCATTCCCTGGAGGACCGGATCGTCAAGCACGCATTGAAGTCCATGGCGGCGGACTGCGCCTGCCCGCCCGGATTTCCCCAGTGCGTCTGCGGCCAGAAGCCGTTCATGCGGATCCTGACCCGAAAGCCGCTGCGGCCCGGCCCGGACGAAACAGCGGCCAACCCGATGGCCCGGTCCACCCGGCTGCGGGCGGCTGAAAAACGATAACCCTGAAGACCCGGCGATTGACCTTCAAATAAGGATTGCGCCCATGGCATGGCGGATCAAACATACGCTCCTCTGGGGCCTCATCCTGCTGGCGTTCATCGGCCAACTTCTTTTCTACACCTGGTGCCGGGTCCAGTGCGTCCAGATCGGGTACGAAATCGCCAGCGAAACCGAGAGGCATCAGCAGCTGATCGCCCTGCAAAACAGCCTGCGCATCGAGATGGCGCGGCTGACATCGCCGGAGCGGATCGCTAAAATCGCCAAACACGATTTGGGACTGATCACCCCCGGCCCCGAACAGACCATCGTGATTCCATGAAATCCGAAAGACGAAAACGGCAGCGCCGCATCGCCGTCTCAGGGGCGTTATTCGCCCTCGTTTTCGCCGTCATCTGCGGTCGGGCCGCCTATCTCCAGGTCTTCCGGGGACCATGGCTGAACCAGCAGGCCGTCCACGAATACGAAAAATCCCTCCGATACCGCGGCAAGCGCGGCGCCATCTACGACGCCTCGGGCCGGGAGATGGCTCTTTCCATTGATGCGACCTCCATCGCCGCCTATCCGGGACGGGCCGCATCGGGCCCCGACACCGCCCGGGCCCTCACCCGGGCCCTCGATGTGGACATCGACGACATCCGGCGGCGGCTCGATTCCAAACGATCCTTTGTCTGGATCAAGCGCCAGGCCAGCCCCCGGGAGGCGGATGCCGTCCGGTCTTTGAAACTCGCGGGGGTCGATTTCATCCCCGAGCACAGCCGGTTCTACCCCAACCGGACCCTGGCGGCCCAGATGCTGGGCTTCACCGGCATCGACGGCCGCGGGCTGGAGGGGCTGGAGTTCTACTACGACGCCTACCTCAAGGGCGGGGCCGGGAAGTTCACCGTCCTCAAGGACGCCCTGGGCCGCGGGTTCGATCTGGACCGGACGGAGGTTCCCGACTACGGCGGCCGCAACCTCGTCCTCACCCTGGACAAGACGGTTCAGTTCATCGCCGAGGAGGCCCTCCGGGAGGGGGTCGTCAAATCCGGCGCATCGTCCGGCATGGCCATCGTCATGTCCCCGGCCACCGGTCAGGTGCTGGCCCTGGCCCATTACCCCTTTTTCAACCCCAACGCCTTTGCCCGGTTCGACCGGAACCTGTGGCGGAACCGGGCCGTGACCGACCCCTTCGAACCGGGCTCCACCACCAAAATCTTCACCGCCGCCGCCGCCATCGAGCACGGCGGATGCCGGCGGGACACCATCTTTTTCTGCGAGGACGGCGCCTACCAGGTGGGCGACTACCGGATCCACGACACCAGCCCCCACGGCTGGCTGACCCTGGAAAACATTATTAAATATTCCAGCAATATCGGCGCCGTGAAGGTCGGCGAGATGATCGGGCCCCAGATCCTTTACCGGACCCTCCGGGATTTCGGGTTCGGCGACAAGACCGGCATCGACTGTCCCGGCGAAGCCCCGGGCCGCCTCCCCCCTTTCCGCCGCTGGTCCAAGGCCCACACCGGCACCATCTCCTACGGGCACGGCATGTCCTCCACGGCCATCCAGCTCATCACCGCCGTCTGCGCCATCGCCAACGACGGGGCCCTCATGAAGCCCTACATCGTCCAGGCCGTCACCGACCGCCAGGGCCGGCCCATCGAGCGGTTCGGCCCCCGGAAGGTCCGGCAGGCCATTTCCGGCGCCACCGCATCGGTCATCCGGGGAATGATGCGGGGCGTGGTCACCGAAGGGGGAACGGGCGCCCGGGCCGCCCTCAACGGCTACGCCGTCTGCGGAAAGACGGGCACCGCCCAGAAAATCGACGAAACCGGCGCCTATGCCGACAAAAAATACATCGCCTCATTCGTGGGGTTCGCCCCGGCCGCCCGGCCCGCCGCGGCCATCCTGGTGATCATCGACGAACCCACCAGCGAGTATTACGGCGGCCTGGTGGCGGCGCCGGTCTTCCAACGGATCGCCCGGGAAGCCCTCAATTACCTCAACGTGGCGCCCAAATACGGCCCCAACCAGCTGACGGCCCTCAAAAAAGGGGAGGAAAGCGGATGAAGCTGAGCGACCTCATCGGCGCCGGCCTGACGTTCGTCTCCGGACCCGATCCGGAGGGCGTCGCCATAGGCCGCCTCCGGTTCCGGGCCCAGGACGTGGGCCCCGGCGACCTCTTCGCGGCCCTGCCGGGGACCCGGGCCGACGGACACGATTTCATCGACGCCGCCGTCCGCCAGGGGGCCGCGGCGGTGATGATCCGGGCGGACCGGGCCGCCGACATCCCCCGACCGGCCCGTGCGGCGCTCCTGACGGCCCCGGACACCCGCAAGGCCCTGGCCCGGATCGCCGCCCGGTTCCACGGCCATCCCTCCCGGGACCTGTGTCTCATCGGCATCACCGGCACCAACGGCAAGACCACGGTCGCCTACCTGGTGGACCGGATCCTGTCCGCGGCCGGCCTCCGGACCGGGATGGTGGGGACCATCCAATACCGGTACGGCGACATCGCCGTGGACGCGCCCATGACCACCCCGGAAGCCCCGGACCTCCAGCGGATGCTGGCCGAAATGCGCGACGCCGGCGTCACCCACGTGATCATGGAAGCCTCTTCCCACGCCCTGTCCCCGGCCATGGCCCGGCTGGAGGGCTGCCGGTTCGATGTCGGGGTCTTCACCAACCTCAGCCAGGACCACCTGGATTACCACCGGGACATGGAGACCTACTGGGACTGCAAGAAACGGCTCTTCACCGACTTCCTGAACGGCGGCCGGCCCGGGACCGCCGTCATCAACCGCGACGACCCCAGGGGCCGTACCCTTGCCGGAGAACTCGGGGGACCGGTGATCGCCGTTGGATCCGGCCCGGACTGCGCGGTCGGCGCCGAGGTCCGCCGGAACGACCTCACCGGCATCGCCGCCCGGATCCGAACCCCGGCCGGCTCTTTCGACTGCCGCTCCGCCCTCTCCGGGGCCCACAACGTGGAAAACCTCCTCTGCGCCGCGGGCGTCGGCGCGGCCCTCGGCATCCCCTTGGCCGCCATGGCGGCCGGCATCGAATCGGCGGCCGCCGTGCCGGGCCGGCTCGAACGGGTCCCCACCGGTCCCGACGAACGCCGGACCGTCTTCGTGGACTACGCCCACACCCCCGACGCGCTGAAAAACGTCCTGACCGCTCTCCGCCCCCTGACCCGGGGCCGGCTCATCGCCGTGTTCGGGTGCGGCGGCGACCGGGACCGGGACAAGCGGCCCAAAATGGGGCGCATCGCCGCCTCCCTGTCGGATCTGGCCGTGGTCACCTCGGACAACCCCCGGTCGGAGCCGCCCCTGGCCATTATCGAAGAGATTCTGCCGGGGGTCAGGGAGGGCGTCGGGGGGCGGAGGACGGCGGACAGAAGACAGAGGACGGAGGACAGAGGACGGAGGACGGATGACGGAATGCAGGGGAATGA
>CAZZBE010000157.1:7689-10451 GCA_964652715.1 uncultured Desulfobacteraceae bacterium | reverse complement strand
TAACAGGCTTTTTATTTTTTACTTTTTCCATCATATTACTTGTTCGGTCTTCTTCGGCATAAAGCCGTTCCCTGCGTCCAGAGAACAGATCGTCTATCTGATTTAATACAGGAGTTTGCCATTTTTTTATAACACTACGAAGCAACGCCTGATCTGTATGCGCCATCCATATCGGCATAGTAGCTGCCCACGAAGACTCCATCATCGTCAATCAGATCGGCTTCGATCCGCTCCGATGGATGCAATGCCCGGCTCAGCGCATCGAGGAAATCCTCCGCCTGGTTTGTATTATTGACGGCCAGCCACGCCGGCACATTCCCGCGATGGCCTGCGTTCCATTTGGTGAATTTCAGTCTCATCATGATTTTACTGTCCTGATCGGCAACCAGTTCCTCACGCTTCGGCGCCTGGGTCGCCTGATTATACAACGACGAATTGGGCCATTTCTTCTTTGTTCGCCATTTTTCGTACATGTCTATCGGAGTTTTAGGACGAATAGTGGGCATTGGAATTTTTTTCCCTTGCGCCAACATCAATTCGAAAGCGGTTTTTTTCACGATTTCAAGTTGTTCGACCGCTTCCCGAACGGATTCCCCGTAGGCGCACAAGCCGGGAACGGCTTTAATTTCAGCGCAATACATACCATCCGGCATGGTTTTGACTTCAAGCAGATACTTCAAATTCATATAGTATGACAATTCCTTCCACTTGCGCTCAGGCATAGGCGATTTCCCGTTCCAGTTCCTCCGGCGATGTTTGAAACGGCGTGACCTCGAACCGCTTCAGCGCATCTAAAAATCCCCGCCTGCTGATCCCGGCCAGTTCCGACGCCTTGGATTGGGATATCATCCCCATCTCGTACCATTTAACCACGGCCGCGAGCTTCATTTCCCGGACAAAATCCTTCGGCCCGATTTTGAGTACGGAAAACGCATCGTCCGGGAGTTCGATTTCCAATTGTACGGTCATGGGTTGTTCCTCTGCGCTGGTTTTTTATTTCTGTTTTGGTTGGAATTATTGACACATGCCTACAGAAAAGGCTAATTGTAAGAAAATACGTGATGATTTGGACAATGTCAAGAACAGCCGAAGGCTATGGCTTGGCGTGATCCTGATTAAAAAAACAGGCGCATACAACCCTGAAGCGAGTTCATAAAGCATAGAAAGGAGAATCATCCCATGACAACCAAAATCGCCATCATCGGCGCGGGACCCGGCGGTTACGTGGCCGCCATTCGCGCGGCCCAGTCGGGGGCCGACGTAACCGTCATCGAACAGGAAAACGTAGGCGGCGCCTGCCTCAACTGGGGGTGCATCCCCTCCAAAGTGTTGAAAACCACCGCCGATCTGGCGGCGCGGTGCGGCGAAGCCGACACTTTCGCCGTGCGGCTGTCGGGCCCGGTTTCAACGGACATGCCGGCCCTGATGGCGCGAAAACAGCGGGTGGTGGACGACGGAATCAAGGGCATTCACGCCCTGTTCGACAAGCACGGCATCCGCCATGTCAACGGCCGGGGCCGGATCCGGGACCGGGGAACGGCGACCGCGGAGACCCCGGACGGGAAGACCCTGGAAATCCCCTGGGACCGCCTCATCCTGGCCACCGGGACATGGCCCCTGGAGATCCCGGCCTTTCCGTTCGACGGCGAGACGATCCTGTCCAGCAACCACGCGCTGTCCCTGACCGCCGTCCCCGAATCCATCGTCATCGTGGGCGGCGGGGTCATCGGCTGCGAGTTCGCCTGCATCCTCTCGGCCCTGGGCGCCCAGGTCACGGTGGTGGAGGCCCTGGATCGACCGCTGCCCCTGCCGTCCGTGGATCCCGACTGTTCAAAGGTCCTGACCCGGGAGATGAAAAAGCGGAAGATCAAAATCCTCACGGATCGAACCGTTGCTTCGGCTGAAAAGACGGACGGCGGGGTCCGGGCCGAAATCGGCGCGTCCCCGTTTCTGCCGGAGGCCAAGCAGGCAAAGGTGAAGCCGACCACCGTGGACGCCGAAAAGCTTCTCATCTGCATCGGCCGACAGCCCCTCTCCGCGGATTTGGGCCTGGAGACCGTGGGCGTCCAAACCGACCCCAAAGGCTGGATCATCGCCGACGAGCGGCTGCAAACCCACGCCGAGGGCGTTTACGCCATCGGCGACGCCCTGGGCCCGGAAAAGATCATGCTGGCCCATGTGGCGTCCGCCGAAGGGGAGGTGGCCGTGGAAAACGCCCTGGGCGGCGACCGGAAGATGGACTACAACGCGGTCCCCGGCGCCATTTTCACGTCTCCTGAAGTGGCCAATGTGGGGCTCACCGAGGCCGGCGCGGCCGAAGCCGGATTCGACGCCCGGGCCGACGCCGTCCTGTTCCGGTCCCTGGGCAAGGCCCACGTCATCGGGGAGATCGCCGGCCAGGCCAAGATCGTGTCGGACAAGGCGTCGGGGCGGGTCCTGGGAGTCCACATCATCGGCCCCCACGCCGCGGACCTCATCGCGGAAGGAACATTGGCGGTGCGGAAAAGGTTGACGGTGGAAGAGATCGCCGACACCATCCACGCCCATCCCACTTTGGCGGAGATCATGTCGGAGACGGCGTTCAAGGGGATGAATCGGCCGCTGCACGCGATCTAAAATCGCCGCCGACGCTAATTTTCCCTAAACCAATCGGACCCGGCATTATCCGGTGATGGAACCGGCTCCGAACTATTTGGTGTTTGACTTTACGGAATAATATGAAGATAATACACCGATAGATCGAGATGACGAGCTTTAACCTG
>CAZZBE010000157.1:0-7589 GCA_964652715.1 uncultured Desulfobacteraceae bacterium | reverse complement strand
GGCTATTTGGGAGATCAGCTCGATAATTCGGCGGCGGAATTCCAGGCCCTGTCGCGTTTGGACGAGCTGACGGACCTGCCGGCGGATCGCCTGGGCCGGTACAGCCAATTGCTTCTCGAGCGGAAACGCTATGCGGATGCGATCGCCGCGGCCGATCGGGCCATTGAGAGGGCCCGGAGACTGCCCGCCCGGGAGAAAAAGCAGATTCTCAATGTTATGAAAGGCGTCAGGGAATACGCACAATTCCAAATCGACCTGGCGGCCGGGCCCGGATACGTCGTTTCGAAGGCGCCTCCGGAAGCGCCGGAACCGGCGCCATCGCCGACAGCGGCTGAAACGGCGCCGGACTCCGCCCCAGCCCAAGTTTCAAGCCTGGACGTTCACATCCCCGTGTCGGTCCGCATCGACACCAGCGGGCTGGAGGCCACCTTTTCGGAAGGGGTCCAGACCACCGAAGAGCGCTACCGTCTGGCCCTGGAGGCGTATCAGGTCCGGCTCAACGAAACCTTCGACCGGCTGATCTGTCTCGGCGGGCTCCGGAACGTCCAGTCGCTCTGGTACCAGGAGGAGACCGCCCGCAAGGTTCTGAAGCGGTTCCGGGGACGGGCCCTGCTGGCCGACGAGGTGGGCCTGGGGAAAACCATCGAGGCCCTGCTGGTCTTTTCGGAATATTACCATCGCGGCATGATCGAAAACGGCCTGATCCTCACCCCCACGCCCCTGGTCAGCCAGTGGCGCCAGGAGATGGCGTCCAAATTCGGGCTGGACGTTCCCACCACCGACGACCCGGATTACAAAAGCAAAGGCGAGGCGTTCTGGAAGGCGCCGTTCATCGTGGCCTCCATCAACCTGGCCAAATCCAAAAAGAATTTCGACGCCGTCGCGGCCCGCGAATGGGACATGGTCATCGTGGACGAGGCCCATCATCTCAAAAACCGGACCACCCTCAACTGGAAGCTGGTCAACGCCCTGAAAAAGAAATACCTGCTGCTGCTGTCGGCGACCCCGGTGGAAAACAACCTGATGGAACTCTACAACCTCATCACCCTCCTGAAGCCGGGCCAGCTCAAGACCGCCTCGGCGTTCAAAGAGGAGTTCATGACCCGGGGCGATCCCACCGACCCCCGGAACCGGGAGCGGCTCCGGTCGCTGCTGGACGAGGTGATGATCCGAAACACCCGGGCCGTGGCCAGGGTCGATCTGCCGCCGCGATTCGCCCACACCCTGCGCGTGGACCCCACGGACGAGGAACGGGCCCTTTACGAGGGCATCGACGCCCTGATCCGGGAGATGGCCAGGACCCGGGGCGTCAGCCGGATGCTGCTCAAAAACCTGCTGGCCGAAGCCGGGTCCTCCCCCCGGGCCGTCCATCTCGCGCTTCAGCGGCGCATGGAAAAGGGGGACTTGCCCAAAAAGCAGGAGAAATCATTTCAGTCCGTCCTGAACCTGTGCGACGGCATCAAAAAAACCCGTAAAAACCGGATGCTCCTGGACCTTCTGGCCGCCAATCCGGGAAAGCTCATCATTTTCGTCAAATACCTCGGCACGCTGGAATACGTGTCCGAATTCCTGAAAGACAACGGCCTGGATCCCTGCCTGTTCCACGGCGCCATGGGCAACGCCGAAAAGGACGCCCAGGTGGAACGGTTCCGGACGGACGCGGACATCCTCCTGACCACGGAGATCGGCGGCGAGGGCCGGAACCTCCAGTTCTGCAACCAGATGATCAACTACGACCTGCCCTGGAACCCCATGAAGATCGAGCAGCGCATCGGACGCATCCACCGGATCGGCCAGGAGCGGGAGGTAACGATTTTCAATTTCTGCGGCGCCGGGAGCATCGAAGATTACATCCTGGACATCCTGGACAAGAAGATCAACATGTTCGAGATGGTCATCGGTGAAATCGACATGATCCTCGGCCGGATCCGGGGCGAACAGGAGTTTTCCGACCTGGTCTACGAGATCTGGATGGGCGGGGAATCGGAAGAGGAACGGCAAGAGGGGTTCGATCGGCTGGCGACGCGGCTGAAACGCTCCAAGACCAGCTATATCAAGACCCGGGAACTGGACGACAAGCTTTTCGAGGATGGGTATGAAATCTGACCATCGGCGCGCCGAAACGGACGAAGGCCTGCCGGCGCGGTTCGCCCGCCATTTCCTGGAAACCCACGGCGCGGTGATCGAAAAAAAACCGGACGGGTGGGACGCCCTGTTGCCCGGAGAACTGGCCCAACGGCTGGATCTTTCCGAACTGGTGTCGGCCCGCCGTCCGGCGGACGCCAGAACCCCCACCCTGCACATACCGGAGACCGACCGGGCCCTCCCCCTGGGATACGGGTCCGGCCTCGTGGAAAAAATGATCGGCCTCGCCGCGGATCACTCGCCCATGACCGCCTGCCGGGTTCATATCGATTACCTGAAAAAGGCCGGCTTCGACCGGACCATCGCCGAAACCTTCTCTTTTCCCAACAGCGTGGGAGCGGTCCAGAGCCACGCCGGGGCCCGGACCGAGTACATCGTTTTCGACTGCTGGTATCAGGCCCGGAGCGACGAGCAGCAGGAGGGAATGGTCGCCCTGACCTTCAACCTGGAAACCGGCGGTCCCGTCCCCGGGATGAACGGACGCCTGACCGGCCTGGCCCGGGAATTCCTGGCGCCGGACGCCGTGGCGCCGCCGCCCCCCGAAAGCCTCGACCGGCTGCTGCCGCGGCTGCAAAAGGCTCTGGAAGAAAACATCGCCGACGAGATCGCGGATTTCCGGGACCGCATGAAACGGCGCTACCGCCGCGACATCCGCCATCTTTCGGAATACTACGACAGCCTTCGGCGGGAGATGGAAAAAAGCCTGGAGCGGCCGGGTTTGACCCCGGCGTCCATCGCGGAGCGGAAGGAAAAGATCGGGTTCATCCCCGACGAACTCGCCCGGAAAACCGACGACCTCCTCAAAAAATACAGCATCCGGACCGATGTGCGTCCCTGCGGCGTCCTGCGGATTTTGACGCCGGTGGTGAAAATTCTGTTCAAGTTCGCGAAGGGGAGGGCGGAAAAGCGGGCGACCCTTTTTTACAATCCCATCGTAAAGGCGTTCGATCCCCTGGTCTGCGACGGATGCGGCGGCGGGACCTATTCCGCGTGGCTGTGCGACCGGCTTCACCTTCTGTGCCCGGACTGCCAGGCGCGGTGTCCGATCTGCGAAAAAGGCTAAGCGCCTAAGCCAGCAGCCCCCCCACATGCTCGAAAATCCGGTTCATTTCGTGGTTAAGCGCGTCGAAGAGCACCCTGGCCCGTTCCAGCTCGGCCTCCCGAAGGGCGCATTCGAGGTTGCGGGCGTTGTCCACGGCATGAACGGCCCGGACGGCCACCGCCAGGTTGGCCAGGGAATGGGCGGCGTCGGCCGCGGCCAGCAGATCTTCCGCTTCGAAATGGCGATTGAGGACGCGGAGGGTTTCCGGCGCCTCGCCCAGGAATCCGTTGAGAATCTTTTTCTTGACCGCTTCATCCCGGTTGAACAGCGCCAGGAACTCCCGGATCCCCTCGATGTCCGCATCCCCGTCGCCATTCGGGGTCTCCGCCGCCGGGGGCGCCCTTTTTTCCCTTCGGGAGACGACGACCTCCTGGATGGCCGGGAGCAGACTTCCCATGTCCACGGGCTTGGGCGCATAATGATCCATGCCGGCCGACAGGAACCGTTCCTTGTCGCCCTTCATGGCATAGGCGGTCAGGGCGATGATGGGGATGTCGGGGTCGAAGCCGTCGCCGGCTGCGTTGCGAATCCGGCGGGTCGCCTCGATGCCGTCCATTTTGGGCATGTGAATGTCCATGAGGATCAGATCGAAACGCGATTCGGTCATCGCCGCCAGAACCTCCTGTCCGTCGGCGACGCAGACCACGTCGTGGCCCGCCTTTTCGAGGAAATAGATGATAAACTGCTGGTTGAGGGGGTTGTCCTCGGCCACGAGAATCCGGTAGGCCGGCTGGGGCGCTTCGGCGACCGCTTCGTGGTCCGCTTTCGTCTCCGTCGGGTCCGAGGGGTCCGTCGCCGGTTCGAAAAGCGTGGTGAACCAGAAGGTGCTGCCCCGGCCGCGGACGCTGTCCACGCCGATGGCGCCCCCCATCATTTCCGTCAGTCGCTTCGAGATGGCCAGCCCCAGACCCGCGCCTTCCAGGTTGCGGGGGCCTTCAAAGCGGGTGAAGCTCTCGAAAAGGTCCGCCCTGAGATCGTCGGGGATGCCGATTCCGGTATCGGCGACGGAAAAGCGGAGCGTGTACGGCGTCGGGCCCGCCGGCGCCGGGTCGGCGCCTTCGGGGTCGTTTTGCACCTGAATCGTGACGGCGCCGCGCTCCGTGAATTTGATGGCGTTGCCCACGAGATTTTTCAGGATCTGTCCCAGTCGATCCGGATCGCCGCGGAGCCGGCGGGGAACGTCGGGATGGATATCGACGTTGAGCAAGAGCGCTTTTTTACGGGTGTCCAGGGAGAAGAGCCTGACGATGCCGTCCAGGGTCTCGTGGAGATCGAAATCGACCGCGTTGAGGTGCAGCCGGTCGGCCTCTATTTTGGAAAAATCGAGAATGTCGTTGACGAGGTTCAAGAGGGAGTCGGCGGATTTCCGGATCATCTCGAGGGGTTTTCGGATTTCAGGCTCGGGGTTCAGGTCGAGGACCATGTCGGTGATGCCCATGATCCCGTTTAAGGGCGTGCGGATCTCGTGGCTCATGTTGGCCAGGAATTCGCTCTTGGTCCGGCTGGCGTTTTCCGCCAGTTCCTTCGCGGCCCTCAGTTCCCGCTCCATTTCCATTCGCTCGGTAATGTCGGTGAAGGACGCCACCGCCGCGCCGCGGGATTCTTCTTCGTTCCAGGCCACCGGTCGGGAATTGACCGATATCCATCGAACGCCGCCGTCCGCCCGGCGAACGCCCATCCGCACGTTGTTGTAAGCCCTGCCGGTTTTCAAAGAAACCATGGCCGGGTGGTCGTCGGGGGAGAAGACGGATCCGTCCTCATGGATCGTCCCCCAGCCGGGCGGCATCGGCTCGCCGCCCAGCAGTTGGGCCTCGGACAGGCCCAGAATCCGCTGGGCGCTCCGGTTGGTCAGAACGATCCCGCCGTCCGTATCGTGAAAGACGATCCCCTCGCTGATGGCGTCGATCATGGATCGATACCGGTCGCATATATCATCGGCGAACGTGTTTTGTGTCTCTTCTTTTGCCATGCTTTCCACCAGCATTATACATAACATTTTAGCCCAAGGCGGTCGGAAAATCAAGATTCGGTTCAACCTCATCGCATCAGGGCGTAGATCGCCAGCTTGACGTCCGCCCCCATGTGGAAGGCGGCGGCGGAAAGGAAGCCGTGTCTGAGATAGACATGGCAGTAGAGGGCCTGGAGCAGCAGGGACAGCGTCATTGCCGCGGCCGTCTGAGCCGGCGGCAGGAACTGGACGAGGTTGAACTTGACCAGCAACAGGTAATTGCCCGCCGCCCCGAAAACGGCCACCGGCGCGACAACGGGCCAGGGATAGCCGGTCCATCGACGCCTGCGCAGAAAATAAAGCCCGATGGTCATCAGCCCCAGCCGGAAAATCGTCTCTTGGGTGACGGCCGCCCCGGCCATGTGGGCCAAGGCCCACAACCCGTCCCTGGGGAAAAGGAGCGGGATGCGCCGCAGGATTTCACTGTCGCAGGCGAAATAGACCACCGGCGTCAGCATCAGTCCCACCGCCAAACCGGAAAGCAGACCCGCCGCCCCGTCCATTGCCCGCCCGAACGGCGGAAGGCCCAACCGGTCCCGGTAGAGAAAACAGACCAGGGCGCTCAGAAACGCCGCCACCAGCACCAGGAAAGACTGGCTCAGGGCCAGGTAGTAGGCCTGCTGCCCGGACGGCTGGCGGCTGAAAATATGTCCGCCCAGATATAAAAACCGGTAATGGAACATGGGCAGGGACGCGAACATGGCCAACGTCGCCACAAAGACGGCGTTTTTGGTTCTGTCCTTGATCTCGTCCCAGTGAAGTTTGCGTTTCGTTTTCATTTCTCTAAACCATTTCCTTTTTGCATCCGAAATGATATGTTGTTAAGTAAACTGGACGGTCGAGGAATTCAAAGAAAATTTTACATCATTTTGTTACAGCGGTCTATTACGGAGATAAAAATTTGGATATATTCGATGATTTTAGCGAAAAACTGGCCGGGGAGGTCATGGCCGACATGGCCGACAATTATTTCGGCGCGCGAAAGCGGCTGGACGATCTTGTGGGCATCCTCGAAACCTTTGTGGAAAACCTCAAAAAGAAAGGGGAGGCCGTGGAGACCCGGGCCGGGGTTTTCAATGCCCTGCTCACCGGAGAAACCGAAGCGGCCCGGTTCTACGACGCCATCGGGGTGTCGTCGCCGGAAACCCTGCTCGCAAGAGAAGGCATCGAAGATGGCGTTCTGGATACGGTTCCGGACGCCCTCACCCAAAAAGGCCGGTACGTTCATACCGTCGGAAAAGTCTACGATACCCTTCAGAAGCGCTGCGAGGACTACCTCCACGGACCGCCCGACTACCATCCGGACGACGAAGCGCTGGAGGAGATGGAAGCCCACTACGAACTGGTCCTCAATATGACGAAAACCATCAACGATCAGATCGAAAAGATCAACAAAAGCCGGTCGCCCGGCTCCATGCTCCAGTATGTCAGGGGGTTCCAGCCCGACTGGGACCAGAAGGCCAACATCGCGGGCTCGAACCTGGTGGGCTTCGCCGACGGCGTGGACCGGAAACTGGTCTATAAACCGATTCAATTTGAAGATCTGGGGTTGAAAGAATACCCGGATTTGCCCGAATTGGGAAAAGTGGATAAAGAAATCAAGGGGTTTTGCAAGGATATTTACAGCCGGCGCAAAGACGCGGTCGAGGCGGCGATGGCGGCATTGAGAAAGACGACGACTTGAAGCGGTTGTCTCTCTCTTTCCAATGATTATTTTTAGCTGAAGAGACAGCTTTCATTGTGATCCGACCCTAACGAGCAGGTTCAGCCATGACCCATAAACCGATCCTCATTCTTCTGGCCATTGCCGCCCTCATCGCAACAACGTCCATGGACGCCAGTGCCGGCGTCCGGTGCAGCGGAAAAGTCATCACCGAGGGCGACACCACCTACGAAACCCGAAAACACTGCGGCGAACCCGACCATATCGATTCCTGGGAGGAAGAACGCATCCTGCGGGATTTCCGCCGCCGGCGCACGAACGAAAACGACATCTATCGACGCGGCCGGGGATACCGGGAGCCTTTACTGGTAAAAGAGACCATGGAGGTGGAGATCTGGACCTACGACTGGGGGCCGAGTCGCCTCATCCACCGGTTGCGGTTCGAGAACGGGAAGTTGCGGGATATCGAGACCGGGGGGTATGGGAATTAGGCGAGGGTGGATTGGTTAGGGGAGGGCGGTTACGTCGATGAAGAGCCGATAAGGGCGGCGGATCTGCCAGGCGCCGTTGGGGCGGCGTCGGCCGACGGGTTTGCCGTTGAGATAGAGGTGCAATTGTTTTGGGCCGTCGGGGCGGGTGAATTCGTAGATTTGGGGTTGGAGGCGGTGGGA
>CAZZBE010000156.1:0-10479 GCA_964652715.1 uncultured Desulfobacteraceae bacterium | reverse complement strand
AGGCGTTTCTGCGACAGCGGGGGTTTTCGGATCCGATTTTGGTGGCGGAGTAGAGAACGCCGATGCTTCTGTAATCGGATTGGAGGCAATTAACATCAAAAACAGGGACGTATTGTCCGTATGAATGGTTCACTAGAAAAAATAAAAGGTGACGCATTATCCCTGCCGACTCAGGAACGTGCTGAACTGGCTCAAGCGCTCTTATCCAGTCTTGATGGTCAAACCACTTCTGGACGGACCGAATCCGCTTGGGATATTGAACTGGAAACGCGTGTTCAGGCGATCCGTGAAGGAAAGGTGCGCGGCATTCTAGCTGAAGAAGTGTTCGCGAAAACCCGTCAAAAATACCAATGAAACGGGTGATTTTTCATCCTCAAGCCGAAATTGAGTATGATGAGGCGGTTAGGTTTTATGAAGAAAAACAGAGCGAGTTGGGCTTCGAACTGGAAAAAGAACTCATTAGCGCCTTATCCGGTATTGTTGAAGATCCGCTGAGATGGCCTTTTTATAAATTTGGCCTGCATAAATGTATTCTTCATCGATTATGGCTTGACACCAACAAACACTTTGACGAGGCGGCCTGAAATCACCAAGAGTTTAGAAAATGTCGTCTTCCTCGACCGGGACGGCGTCATCAACGCCGATTCGCCCGATTACATTAAAAGCTGGGTTGAGTTCCGTTTTCTGCCCGGCAGCCTCGACGCCATTCGACAACTGACCCAAAATGGGTTCGCCGTCGTCGTGATAACGAATCAATCGGCCGTGGGGCGGGGGATGATTTCCCTGGAAACGCTTTACGACATACACCGGCGAATGTGCCGGGAAATCGCAACCGCCGGGGGAAAAATCACGGATATCTTCTATTGTCCCCATCGCCCCGATGGAGGCTGTGATTGTCGAAAACCGATGCCCGGCATGATTCTGAAGGCGGCCCAAGCATACGATATCGACCTTTCGACCGCCTGGATGATCGGCGACAGCGCCAAAGACATCGAATGCGGTTTGAATGCCGGGTGTAGAGGGACGATTTTAGTAAAAACTGGGAATGGCAACGCTGCCCAAAAATATTTTAGAGATAAAGGGGTCTCGCCAAACGCCATCGCCGAAAACTTGTCGGATGCGCTCGAATATATTATAATGTAGTGAGTTCATTTGCCAGCGAGTTACAAGCGGAAGCATCGAAAATTTGGCCGATGAAAAGTCAATATAATACGAGCACTGGCGCAGGAGAAAAATGGCGACGGTAACAGTCGAAATACCCGAAGATATTGCCAATCGGTTTGAGAGCCTGGACTCTCTTCGGCGCACAATCTATGAAGATTTTATTATCGAACAGAGGCAACAAGGGAATCTTAGCACTGGCGAAGCGGCTGATTTGCTCGGCATTGCCTACAGCGAATTTTTTGATCTGTTGGGAAATAAAGGACTGTCTTTCATTAATGCCGGACCTGACGACTTAGAGGATAGCTACCGTGTCTTTCAGGCGATTATGGATCAAGCGAAAAAGTGATTGTCATTTCCAATTCGAGCCCTTTAATTGCTCTGAGCAGCATTGACCGCTTGGATGTTTTGGCGTGCATTTTCGAGAAAGTATACATTCCGGATGCGGTTTATCACGAAACGGTAACACAAAATCATGTTCCCCATCAAAAGAGGCGAATTCAAAACGCCATTGATGCATTTGTTGAGGTAGTGTCGCCCAAAACACAGAGAGATTTTATCCGGCGTTTGGGATCGGGTGAACAAGGTGTCTTGAACTTAGCCATCGAACTAACCCCTGATTTGGTATTGATTGATGATAAAAAGGCAAGAAATGAAGCCAAAACCCTAAATTTGCCTCTGGGTTTTACGACAGACATACTCAAGTGGGCTGAACAACGACAGATCATCGCATCATATGCCAAAACCGTGCAACAGCTCGCTCAACACAAGATATATCTTCCAGGAGCCTTGTCGTCCCCCGTTCTTACCAACATGTCCTGATCAGGATTGAACCCATCAAACCAAAGAGAAATACAAGTTTATATGTCATCCAAAACAAAACAACCCGAACCTTACAAAGGCTTTGAGCAAGGCCCCATCCGCCCCCCCAGCGAGGCCGACAGCCTGCTCATTCGCGTGTCCCGCAACTGCCCGTGGAACCGGTGCGCCTTCTGCCCGGTGTATAAAAAGCGGAAGTTTTCGCTGCGGCCGCCGGAGCACGTCAAAAAGGACATCGACGCGGTCCATCGCCAGGTGGAGGCCATCCGCGCGGCCGCCGGATCATCCGGCCGTCTCGCCCAGGAGGCGGTTCAGCGCATCGCCCGGGACGTGCCCCCGGAGGAGACCGAGGCCTTCCACGCGGCCCTCCACTGGTACGCCGGCGGACTCCGCTCCGTCTTCATCCAGGACGCCAACAGTCTGATCATCAAGCCGGCGGACATGGTGGACATCCTGAAGCACCTGAAAAGCCGATTCCCCTGGGTCCAGCGGATCACCTCCTACGCCCGGTCCCACACCATCGCCCGGATTTCCGACGACAACCTCACGGCCATCCGGGAGGCCGGCCTCAACCGGATCCACATCGGCCTGGAATCGGGGTCGGACAAGGTGCTGGAAATGGTCAAAAAGGGCGTGGACAAGGCGACCCACATCAAGGCGGGGCGGAAGGTCAAACGGGCCGGGATGGAGTTGTCGGAATACGTCATGCCGGGGTTGGGCGGGCGTGCCCTGTCCAAAGAGCATGCCCTGGAGACCGCCGACGCCCTCAACCGGATCGACCCGGATTTCATTCGCATGCGGACCCTGGCCATCCCCAACCGGGTCGAGCTGTTCGAGGCCTACCAGTCCGGAGACTTCGAAAAATGCACCGACGCCGAAACCGTCCTGGAGATCAAACTTTTTCTCGAAAACCTGGAGGGAATCCACGCCACCCTCAAGAGCGATCACATTCTCAACCTTTTCCAGGAGCTGGAGGGCGATCTCCCCGACGACAAACCCAAAATGCTGGCGACGCTCCAGTCCTTTCTGGACATGGACCCCGAGGACCGGGTCCTTTACCAGGTGGGGCGGCGTCTGGGGATCTTCACCCGCCTCGGCGATATGGACAGCCCCCGCCGCCGGGCCCGGGCCGAGAAGACCTGCGAAGAGCTGGGCATCACGCCGGAAAACGCAAACGAGGTCATCGAAGAGCTGATGAAGCGCTTTATTTAATTCCCGCCGATTCGGGCTTTTCCTTGACTTTCGCCGTTAAAATCACTAACAAGAAAAGATGAAACGACATCGCCCCCCGCCGACCCCGACGGGGGGTTTCAATTTTTATCCACCGGGTCGAGAGGACTGTTGAATGGCCAAGCAGAAATTGAAACAACACCACATCAACCGGGACTGGTGCAAGGGGTGCGGGATCTGCGTCCACTTCTGCCCCAAGAAGGTCCTGGAACTGGATGAAGAGGACAAGGCGACGGCGGCCCGGCCCGAGGACTGCATCGCCTGTAAACTGTGTGAACTCAGATGTCCGGATCTGGCCATCGAGATCGAAACGGAGTAAGGCAAAACGCTATGAACGACAATGTCAAATTCGTTCAGGGGAACGAGGCGTGCGCGGAAGGGGCCCTCTATGCGGGGCTCGATTTTTTCGCGGGGTATCCCATCACGCCCTCCACTGAAATCGCGGAACGGATGTCCGTCCAACTGCCGAGGATCGGGGGCAAATATCTCCAGATGGAGGACGAAATCGCCTCCCTGGCCGCCATCATCGGCGCCTCCCTGACAGGGCACAAGGTCATGACGGCCACCAGCGGCCCCGGCTTCTCGCTCATGCAGGAGGCTCTCGGCTTCGCCATCATGGCCGAGATCCCCTGCGTCATCGCCAATGTCCAGCGGGGCGGGCCGTCCACCGGCAACCCCACCCACGTCGCCCAGGGCGACGTCAACCAGGCCCGCTGGGGCACCCACGGGGACCACGCCATCGTGGCCCTCACCGCCTCCAACCACCAGGATGTCTTCCGGATCACGGTGGAGGGCTTCAACATCGCCGAAACCTACCGGACGCCGGTGGTCCTTCTTTTCGATGAAGTCGTCGGCCACATGCGGGAAAAACTGACCATCCCCGAACCCGGCGAGATCCCCCTGGTGGGACGCCTTAAAACCTCGGTCAAGGGGGGCGTGGATTACCATCCCTACCTGCCCCGGGAGGACGGCCGGCTCCCCATGTCCGACTTCGGCGGGGTCCACCGGTACAACGTCACCGGCCTTTTCCACGACATGTGGGGGTTCCCCACCGACAACCCGAAGGTCGTCCAGGGACTGCTCCGGCATCTTATGGACAAGATCGAGAACAACGCCCACAAGATCGCCATGTACAAGGAATATTACCTGGAGGATGCCCGGCGGATCTTCATCTCCTACGGCTCGGCGGCCCGGTCCGCCCTCCACGTCGTGGAGAGCCGCCGGGCCCGGGGCGAACGCCTCGGCCTCCTGGAACTCCAGACCCTGTGGCCCTTTCCGTCCCACATCGTCCGGGACCGGTGCGAAAAGGCCGCCGCCGTCGCCGTGGTGGAGATGAACAAGGGGCAGATCATGGAACAGGTCAAGGCGTCCGTGGACGATCCCGGAAAAGTCTTTCTGGCCAACCGCGTGGACGGGGTGCTCATCACCCCCACGGACATCCGGAACTTCCTCCGGGTGATTCAAGGAAGGGGGATTTAAAAATGGCGATACGAGATTTTTTGAGGGAACGGTTTTTCCCCCACATGTGGTGCCCGGGGTGCGGCCACGGCATCGTCCTCAACAGCATGCTCCGGGCCATTGAGTCGCTGGGCATGAGCAAAAACGAGATCGCGATGGTCTCGGGCATCGGGTGTTCGTCCCGCATTTCCGGGTACGTCGATTTCCACACCCTCCACACCATCCACGGCCGGGCACTGGCCTTCGCCACCGGCCTGAAGATGTCCATGCCCGAACTCAACGTCATCGTCCCCATGGGCGACGGCGACGCGCTGTCCATCGGCGGCAACCACTTCATCCACTCCTGCCGGCGCAACATCGCCATGACGGCCCTGGTGATGAACAACCGGATCTACGGCATGACCGGGGGGCAGTTTTCCCCCCTCACGGGTTACGGCGCCCTGGCGACCACGGCGCCTTACACGAACATCGACCACGGCTTCGACGTGGCCCAGCTGGCCATATCGGCCGGCGCCACTTTCGTGGCCCGCACCACCACCTACCATGCCAGGCAGATGGCCGACATCATCCGGGAAGCCATCATCCACGACGGGTTTTCCGTGGTGGAGATCATGACCCAGTGTCCCACCTATTTCGGCCGGAAAAACAAGCTCGGCGATGCGTCGAACATGATGGAATGGATGAAGGACGTCACCACGCCCGTGGGCTCCAAGGCCAAAGAGGAGAACCCGGATCTCATCGAACGGGGAATCTTCGTCCAGAAGGAACTGCCGGAGTACTGCAGCGAGTACAACAAGGTCATTGAACGGGCCATGAAAGGACGGTCGTGATGGAACGATGCAGAATGGTTTTTTCGGGGTCGGGGGGCCAGGGCGTCATCACCGCCGCCATCATTCTGGCGGAGGCGGCCGCGTTGCACGAGGGGCTGACGGCGCTTCAGTCCCAGGTTTACGGGGCCGAGGCCCGGGGCGGGGCCACCCGGACGGACGTGATCATCGCCGATTCCGAGATCTATTTTCCCAAGGTGAACCAGCCCAACGTCCTGGTCTGCCTCACCCAGGAAGCCTACACCAAGTTTTCGCCCATCATCCGGCCGGGCGGCCTGCTGATCACCGACACCCGCTACGTCAAAACCTTCAAAAAGGTGGACGCCCGTCAGCGGGAGTTGAACATGTACGAGACGGTCATGGAAAAGATCGGCAAGCCCATCGTCTTCAACATCTGCATGCTGGGGGCCGTGATCGCCCTCACCGAACTGGTTCAGGCCGACTCGATCATGAAGAGCCTCGAAGACCGGATACCCAAAAGCTTCCTGGACATGAACCGGGAGGCCCTCGACCTGGGCGTGGAGATCGGCGCGGCCGCCAAACGATGACGGGGCCGTGACGGTCCGGACGTTTTCCAACGTCGTCGGCTTCGACGACGCCCCCTTTTCCCGCGCCCACCGCGGCGATGTGACCGTGGTGGGCGCGGTGTTCGCGGGGACCCGGTTCGACGGCCTGCTCACGGGCAAGGTTCGGCGGGACGGCGCCAACGCCGCGGACCGCATCGCCCGGCTCGTGGAGGAATCCCGGTTCCGGGAACACGCCCGGCTCATCCTTCTCCAGGGGATCGCCATGGCCGGCTTCAACGTCGTGGATATCGCCGCCCTCCACCGGCGGCTCGGCATGCCGGTGCTCGTAACGGCCCGGCGGCGTCCCGACATGGACGCCGTCCGGTCGGCATTGCTCACCCGGGTGGCCGGCGGCGTGCGGAAATGGCGGATCATCGAAAAGACCGGGCCCATGGAACCCGCCGCCGGGGTTTTCGTCCAGCGGGCGGGGATCAGTCTCCAGGAGGCCGCCGCCCTCGTCTCCCGTCTGGCCGTTCACAGCCGACTCCCCGAACCCCTGCGGGTCGCCCACATCGTCGCCGGCGGACTGTCGACCGGCCACAGCCGGGGCCGGGTCTGATGCGCCTTCCCCTGTGCAACCTCAATTTTATCCTGGACAATCTATAATTCGTTCTTATGGTGTAGGGGTGTCCCGATGCTTGAAGTTGTTTCTCCTTTAAGCGGTTGTCGATTCCCTGATGGGGTTTTTATCGTGTGGGAAGAGATTGCTTTGAGTTTGATTGGGTCGATTTCAAAAAGAAGACGAGAAAGGAGAAACGATGGCAACAGCAAAATCCGGAGACGCGGTCAAGGTACATTACACAGGCACCCTGGAGGACGGGACCCTGTTCGATTCATCTGAAAAGCGGGGGGAACCCATAGAGTTCACCATCGGCGAAGGACAGCTTCTCGGAAAGTTCGAAGAAGCGGTGGTGGGCATGACGCCGGGGGAGGAAAAAGAGGTCAAGGTCGAGGCGGATGAAGGCTACGGCCCCCGCCGCGATGAGCTGGTGGGGAAAATCCCCAGTACCCAGCTTCCCGAAGATCTGAGCCCGGAAGTCGGCATGCAGCTCCAGGTGCAGACCCCCGAAGGCCAGCCCATGGTCATCACCGTCGTCGGCGTGGACGACGATCACATCGTGGTGGACGGCAACCATATTCTGGCGGGTCAGGATCTCAACTTCGACATCAAGCTGATGGAGATCGCGTAAGCCGCGCCACAAGGCGAGCGCCGCGCATAAAAAAGGGGAGAGGCGGGGATGACCGCCCTCCCCTTTTCTATGTCGAATCTTAGGCGATCTCCGAAAAAGAATACCCCAAACGCCGGGAGCAAGTTTGGAGTTCCGCCTTCAGGCGGTCAGGTGTCCAACCCGCCAAGCGCCGCCTGAAGGCGGAACTCCGAACAAAAAAAAGAACCTGAGAGGATGGGGTTTTATTTTCTGAAAATCGCCTTAATCGATCACCACCACCGTCCGCGAATACGTCTTCCCCTTCCCCAGATCGTGGGACCGCGTCTCCAGCCTCAGCCGGCCCTCTGCAAAGCGCTGGATGCATTCCGGGTAGAGCCCCCATTCCTGTTCCAGGCCCTTCCGTTTGACGTCGTCCAGGGTGTCGCCCTCTTCGATGGGGAAGCAGCGCTGGCCGATGATGGGGCCGCTGTCCTCGCCGTAATCGATGAAATGGACCGTGCAGCCCCCCACCTTGCACCCGTAGCGCCAGGTGTCGCCGTAGCCGTCGGCGCCGGGAAAGACCGGCAGCAGGGCCGGATGGATGTTCATGATCCGGGGGCGCTCGGGATCGGTGTTGACCCGGTCGATAAAATAGGGGGACAAATTCCGCATGAAGCCGGCCAGCACCAGGAGATCGAAGTCGTATCCGGCCATCTTTTCCAGCAGGGCGGCTTCGGCGATGGCCCGGGATTTCAGAAACATCGTGACCTTGGCGATGTCCGGTTCGTCATTGAAAAACGATTGCCTGTCGTGGATCTCTTCGAAGTCGAAATCCCCGGGGAGCCGATCCCTGTCGGGGGACGTTTTAAACTCCTTTATAATCGATGCGTAATCGATGGTGAACGCGGGGATCCGGTGTTTTTTCGCCCGCTGGAGCCCTTTGGCCCGGGGATTGTCCGTTCCCACGAAAACCATCCGGCCGGCGATCTTTCCGGATTCGCAGCCGTCGATAATGGCCTGGAGGTTGGTGCCGCCGCCCGAGATGAGGGCGCCGATCTGAATGGGCTGGGCCGGTGCCGCCATGATCCTGCCTCCTTTCCGCGTGAGGGGTGGTGAAGATTATTCGTTACCGATGGCCGCGGGCCACAGGTAGTAGAATCCGGGGGTTGAAGACAACCGCAACGGGCCGGGAACCAGCCCGGTCAGCGGGTGAGGGGGCGGTCCGTCGGTTCGGCTGTTGTAAAGGGTGTCGTCGGCGTATTCGTTGCGCCGGTAGACGATCACCCGGGCGTCGTCGGCCAGCCCGGCCATGGCCCGGGTCCGGTCGACGGCGTCGGAGAGGTAGCCGATCTCGTCGATGAGGCCCAGGGCCAGGGCGTCCGGCGCCAGAAAGATGCGGGCGCTGGCGATCCCGTCGAACTGGGCCGCCGTCGGGTTCCGATGTTTTTTGACGAGATCGAAAAACCGTTGGGCGAGCCGGTTGACCAGGTCCTGGAGCATCCGGTTTTCCTCCGGGGTCGCCTCCCGGAAGGGCGAGAGCATGTCCTTGTTCTTTCCGGATTTGTTCAGCCGCATGTCAAGACCGACCTTTTCCATGAATCCCGACACCCCCGGCCGCATGAAAATCACGCCCACCGATCCGGTGACGCTGGTGGGGTGGGCCATGATCCGGTCCGCCGCCAGGGCGATGTAATACCCGCCCGAGGCCGCCAGGTTCATGAACACCGCTGTTACTTTATTGCCGGTCTCTTCCTTGTAGGTCATGATTTCGTGGTAGAGCAGGTCGCTGGCCGTCACCGTTCCGCCGGGGGAGTCGATCTTGAGGAGCACGGCCCGGACGTCGTCGTCCTTTTTCGCCTTTTCCAACTGGGCCGTGATCCGCTGCACGGCGCCGGGACGGGTCCGGATCCATCCCCGGTCGGGGGCGTCGGTCAGGCGTCCTTCCACGGGGATCACCAGGATTTTGTCTTTTCCTTCCCCTTCCAGGGTGAACTCCCGGAGGGGCGCGTCGCCGTCGGGGAAGACCCGGATGAGCGGACCGCCGCAGCCGGCCGTCAGGACCGCCAGGGCCGGGATCAGAATGAGAATCAGGATGAACGGATGTCGGGATCGGATGGGTTTCATGGGGTCGGGATCAGGACCTTTCCGGCTTTTGGCGAAACTGAAGGGCCGCGGCGGGATCATCGGTGATGACGCCGTCCACCCCCAGATCCAGGAGCCGTTCAATTTCCATGGGATCGTTGACGGTGTAAGGAAACACCCGGAACCCGGCGCCGCGGAGCCGGTCCATTCCGGCCTTGTCCACGTTCCGGTGATCGGGATTGAGGGAAAAGGCGTCGAGTCGGCGACAGAGCGCGACATCATTCTCCGTGACGGGGTCGGCGGTGAGGACGCCGATGCGGCATTGGGCGTCCAGCTCCCGGACCCGGATCAGGGCGTCGCGGTCGAAGCTGGAGACGAGAACCCGGTGACGGGCGTTTCGTTCCGATATCAGCCGCGTCACCTGGCGTTCAATGGCGTCGGACGGAAAATCCGGTTCGACGGCGCCGCCTTTGATCTCGATGTTGATCCCCATCTCCTCCCCCACCGCGCCAAAGACCTCCGCCAGGGTGGGAATCCGCTCGCCGGCGAACCGCGGATCGAACCAGGCCCCGGCGTCCAGCCGCTTCAGTTCTTCAAGGGTAAAGTCGGCCACCGGCCCGCCGCCGTCGGTGGTCCGGTCCACGGCGTCGTCGTGGATGACCACCACCCGCCGGTCCCGGGTGAGGGTCACATCCAGTTCCAGCGCGTGGGCGCCGGCCGCTTCCGCGGCCCTGAAGGCCGCCAGGGTGTTCTCCGGGTATTTGGCCCGGAAGCCCCGGTGGGCGATGATCAGCGGTGTTGATAAAAACGGTTCCATTTTTATCCCTTAAATCAGTGCCCGACCGCAATCCGGTGTTCATCCAGTTTTTGCTGCAACCAGACATTCACAAGGGTTTCAACCTTTACGCCTCGTTTTTTGGCGTGTTCTTCAATCGATGAAAAAAGGTCCAGTTCAAGGGGAACGGCGCATGAGATCTCAAAATCGACGTCGTCCGCGTCGGTGTCGAAATCCGTAAAATCGTGCGTATCCCAAAATTCGCCGATCTTTTCCATGGAATCGGCTTTTGAAATGCTGCTTTTGTCATTTTCGACCATACGCTTTCCTTGGCTAAATCCATACCACGGCTGGATGAAAATGCAACCGGAAACCTCGCTTCGCCGTTTGTTTTGGCGCCCTCCCCCCTACCC
>CAZZBE010000155.1:0-10645 GCA_964652715.1 uncultured Desulfobacteraceae bacterium | reverse complement strand
CCATCCGCGAGGGCGGCCGGACCGTTGGCGCCGGCGTCGTCAGCGACATCATCGAATAGCCGCGCGGCAACATTCATAACGGCGCGGCGGTTATAGCGGCGAAGGAGTCATCCTGTGAGAGTCAATGTACACCTTGCATGCACGTCATGCAAACGGAAAAACTATACGACCACGAAGAACAAGCGTACGACGCCGGATAAACTGGAGTTCAAGAAATATTGCAGATTCTGCGGAACCCACACGCCCCATCGTGAGACGAAGTAATCGCTAGGTTATCCCGCGCCCGCAGCGAGGTTATGCGGCGGGCGGCGGGTCGCGTGCAGGCCAGTAGCTCTAATGGTAGAGCGTCGGACTCCAAATCCGAATGCTGGGGGTTCGAGTCCCTCCTGGCCTGCCAACCCACTTTATTCCTGGGCCGGCGGAACGGGGCAGGGTCAATCGGGGATGGAAAGCTCAAGGGACAGCGGTCGGGGAGTCGACCCTGAACGCGAAACTTTGAGCTTTCGATATTTTTAGGAGCGAAATGGGACGGTTAAGCAAGAAGAAACCTGCAAGCAAGAAAAAGCGGAAACCCCACGGCGAGGAGGATGCCCAGGCGGGGGGGACGACGGGCGGCGCTGTCGCCAAAACGTCCGCCGCCGGCGAGGTCGGGAAAAAGCCGGCGTCCGCGCCCAAAAAACCGGCCGGCGCCGCCAAGCCCGCTTCAGAGCAGGGCTGGATCGGCAAAAGCATCCAGTTCCTAAGGGAAGTGAAGGCCGAGTTGAAGAAGGTGACGTGGCCAAGCCGGAAACAGACGGTCGGTTCCACGGTGGTGGTGCTGGTGCTGGTCATGATTATCGCGTTGTTTCTGGGCGTGGCCGATATGGGCTTGTCCGCTCTGGCCCGGGTTGTGCTTCAATAGGTTGAAGGGGGGAACGGCGTGGCGCTCAATTGGTATATCGTCCATGTTTACTCGGGATTCGAAGAAAAGGTCAAGGCGTCGCTCCAGGAGCGGATCGCCACTTTTTCCAAGCCGGAGAAGTTCGGTGAAATCGTCGTGCCGACGGAACAGATCGTCGAACTGGTAAAGGGGAAGCGGAAGACCTCCTCCCGGAAGTTTTATCCCGGTTATATCCTCGTTCACATGGAACTGGACGAAGAAACCTGGCATGTGGTCAACAACACCGACAAGGTGAGCGGCTTTCTGGGCGGTCGGGAGAAACCGATTCCGCTCTCCGAGGAAGACGCCGCCAAAATCCTGGACCGCATGACGGCCGAAAAGCCGAAGCCGAAGTATTTTTTCGAGACCGGGGACGAAGTCCGCGTCATCGACGGTCCCTTTACCAATTTCAACGGCACGGTGGAAGAGGTGAATTCCGAAAAGGGGAAGATCAAGGTTCTGGTCAGCATTTTTGGGCGGGCGACCCCCGTGGAACTGGAATTCGTACAGGTGAGCAAGCTGTAGTTCAGGCGCCGGATTCGCGGACACGCGGGGCCGTACCGTTGGCGTCTGAGTTTCGTGAGACTTAGGAGTTGAAAAATGGCAAAGAAGGTTACTGCGCAGATTAAGCTGCAGGTTGTGGCTGGAAAAGCGAACCCCTCGCCGCCCATCGGTCCCGCACTGGGACAGCACGGCGTCAACATCATGGATTTCTGCAAGGCGTTCAACGCCCGGACCGCCAATGACGAAGGGATGATCATTCCGGTGGTCATCACCGTCTATGGGGATCGGTCCTTTACCTTTATCACCAAAACGCCGCCGGCGGCCGTCCTTTTGAGAAAGGCGGCGAATCTGGCCAAAGGATCCGGCGATCCCAAGGCGGAAAAGGTGGGGAAGGTGACCCGGAGTCAGGTGGAGGATATCGCCAAACAGAAAATGGTGGATTTGAACGCCTACGACCTGGACTCGGCCTGCAAAATCATCGAGGGAACCGCCAGGAGCATGGGCATCGAGGTGGCCTGAAGCGGAAAAGGAGTGAGAATTAAAAATGCCGAAGCGGGGAAAAAAATATATAGAAGCCAGGAAGCAAGTCGAGCCCGGGAAGCGCTACGATTTCAATGAAGCGGTGACCATGGCCCTGGAATCGTCTTTTGCCAAATTCGACGAAACCTTCGATGTGGCGGTACGGCTCGGCGTCGATCCGCGCCATGCCGACCAAATGGTCCGCGGCACCGTGGTGTTGCCCAACGGCCTCGGAAAAGAGGTGCGGGTACTGGTTTTCGCCAAAGGCGAGAAGGAGAAGGAGGCCCAGGATGCCGGGGCCGATTTTGTCGGAAACGACGAGTTGGTCGAGCAGATCAAGGGCGGCTGGGTCGATTTCGACAAGGCCGTTGCCACGCCGGACATGATGGGCTCCGTGGGCAAGATCGGCCGGATCCTCGGCCCCCGGGGGCTCATGCCCAACGCCAAGACCGGCACCGTGACTTTCGACATCGCCAGGGCGGTCAACGAACTCAAGGCCGGAAAGATCGATTTCCGGGTGGAAAAGGCCGGCATCGTTCATGTTCCCATGGGGAAGGTCTCGTTCGGCGCCGAAAAGCTGGTTCAGAACATCAAGGCCTTCCTGGAGACCGTTGTGCGCCTCAAGCCCGCCTCCAGCAAAGGAACCTATCTGAGGGGCATGGCGCTATCCACCACCATGGGCCCCGGCGTTAAAGTCGACATGGCCACCGTAAAAGAACTGGTCAAGTAGACCTAAAGGCCACTGTATGGGCCGGATTGCGTACCCACTGGTATCGATGTCCGGTCCTTTTGTTTTTTCAGTTTAATCGACCCATCTGTCGAAGACCGCAGGCGCCGAGACCGCTTAATCGGACGGAAACCGATCCTCATTCGACGCACGTCCGGCCCGCCGAGACAGAGAGAGTGAAATGAATTCAGGATGAAAAACGTCTGTTCCACCCCGCCGTTCCTTTCCTCGTTCTGCCACTGTCTCCGCCTGTGGCCCAGATGGATGACCCTGTGTGAAAGGAGGTGGGAACATTGAAGCTTCAGGATAAAAAGGCTGTCGTTGAGGAGCTTCAGGAGAAATTCCGTCAGTCGAGAATCGTCATCGTGACCGACTACAAGGGATTGAACGTCGAGAAGATGAACGCGCTCCGGCGGAAGCTGCGCGAGGAGAACATCGAGTATCGCGTGGTCAAAAACACCCTGCTGGTCCGGGCGGCTCAGGACACGGACGCGGCGCCTTTGGCGCCCCATTTTACAGGCCCAAGCGCCGTCGCCATGAGCTTTGAAGACCCGGTGGCCCCGGCCAGGGTGCTGACGGATTTCGCCAAGGAGAACGAAAAACTGGAGATTAAAATCGGCCTGCTGAGGGGCAAGATCCTCGAGGTGGCCGACATCAAGGCGTTGTCCTTGCTGCCCTCCAGGGACGTGCTCCTCGGCCAGCTGTTGTCGGCCATGAACGGCGTCCCCGGCGGATTCGTCCGGACCCTGGCCGCCGTGCCCCAGGGGCTGCTCAACGCGCTGGCGGCCATCAAGGACCAGAAAGACCAGCCGGAAGCCGCCTGATCGAAAGGCGCCGGCGCATCCGGCAACGCGGACATGGTTTAGAACAGAGCGTTTTCAATCTTACATTCATTTTTACGATCCGGAGGAAAAAATGGCGGAGATTACCAAAGAGGATGTCATTGAATTCATTTCCAATATGACCGTGCTCGAACTGTCCGAGCTGGTCAAGGAACTGGAAGAAAAATTCGGCGTTTCAGCGGCCGCGCCCATGGCCATGATGCCCGCGGCCGGCGGGGAAGCCGCGGGGGGCGAAGCGGCCGAAGAGCAGACGGAATTCGACGTGATTCTGGCGGCGGCGGGCGACAAGAAGATCCAGGTGATCAAAGAGGTCCGCGCCATCACCGGCCTCGGCCTCAAGGATGCGAAAGCCCTTGTGGACGGCGCCCCGGCGCCGGTCAAAGAAGGCATTGTTAAAGAAGATGCCGACAAGATCAAAGCGCAACTCGAGGAAGCCGGCGCCACCATCGAATTGAAGTAACCCAAGGGGCATATCGAACGACTTTGACAAGGGGATGGCGCCGGGCGGCGGCGTCCCCTTGCTGACCTATAGAAAAGTCGCCCCGTGGAAAAATAGTTGCGATTCGCAACACCCAACGCTTTGGAGAGAACATGTCGGAAAGGCCTGTGGCAAACCAGCGCATTCGGAAAAACTTCGGAAAAATCCGCAAGCTCATCGAGATTCCCGATCTTATCGGGATGCAGCGGGAGTCCTACATGCGGTTTTTGCAGATGGACACGCCTGTCGAGCAGCGGCGGGACACCGGACTGCAGGCGGTGTTCAAGTCCGTGTTTCCCATCAAGGATTTTACCGGAAGTGCATCGCTTGAATTCGTTTCCTATCGGTTCGGCGAAGTCAAGCACGGCGTGGACGAGTGCATCCACCGGGGCATGACCTACGAACTGCCGGTCCGCATCACGGTCCGGCTGGTGGTGTACGACGTCGATAAAGAGACCGGTGTTTCCAATATCCGGGACATCAAGGAGCAGGAAATCTATTTTGGCGCCATCCCGATGATGACCGATCGGGGCACTTTTATCATCAACGGGACGGAGCGCGTGGTGGTCAGCCAGCTCCACCGGTCTTCGGGCGTTTTCTTCGATCACGACAAGGGCAAAACCCACTCCAGCGGCAAGGTCGTCTACTCTTCCCGGGTCATCCCCGTGCGCGGCTCCTGGATCGACATGGAAATCGATCCCAAAGACATCGTTTACATCCGCATCGACCGCCGGCGGAAATTTCCGGTCACGCTGCTGTTCAAGGCTTTCGGGTACACCACCGAAGATCTCCTCACCTATTTTTACGACAGCGAAAAGATCTACATCCACAACGACGAGGAGTCCGGGAAGAAGGAGTGGCGCCGGACTTTCAACGAGCGCTACCTCCGGGGCCAGCGGGCCAGCCGGGACGTGGTGCATCCGGAGTCCGGGGAGGTTTACGTCAAGGCCGGCCGCATGTTCACCCGTCGCGCGGCCCGGCAGATCAAAAACGCCGGCATCACCGAAATTCCCATCGAGCAGGAGGATCTGATCGAGCGGGTCTTCGCGGCGCCGGTCCTCCATCCTGAAAACGGGGCCCTTATCGCCCGGGCCAACGACATCGTCGCCGAGGACCTCCTGAATCTCATCAGCAAATCGGGCATCGAAGAGTTCGAACTCCTCTACATCGACAACATCACCAGCAGCGACTCGGTTCGCAAGACCCTGCTGATGGACAAGGTGGAGACCAAAGAGGACGCCCTCATTGAGATCTATCGCCGGCTGCGGCCCGGCAATCCGGCCACCCCCGAGGTGGCCCAGGATTTCGTGGACCACCTCTTCTTCAAGTCGGCCTATTACGACCTGTCGGGGGTCGGCCGGATGAAGATCAACCTGCGGCTGGGCATCGAAACCCCGGTGCAGGTGACCACCCTCCGCAAGGAGGACATCCTCCTCACCGCCAAAACCCTGGTGGAGCTGCGGGACACCCAGGGCGTGGTGGACGATATCGACCACCTGGGCAACCGGCGGGTCCGGGCCGTGGGCGAACTGCTGGAGAACCAGTACCGCATCGGCCTCGTCCGGATGGAGCGGGCCATCAAAGAGCGCATGAGCCTCCAGGAAGTGGACGCCCTGATGCCCCACGACCTGGTCAATCCCAAGCCGGTCTCGGCGGTGGTCAAGGAGTTTTTCGGCACCAGTCAGCTCTCCCAGTTCATGGACCAGACCAACCCGCTGTCGGAGACCACCCACAAGCGGCGCCTCAGCGCCCTGGGCCCCGGCGGCCTGACCCGGGAACGGGCCGGGTTCGAGGTCCGGGACGTCCACCCCTCCCATTACGGACGGATCTGCCCCATCGAAACCCCGGAAGGACCCAAC
This sequence comes from uncultured Desulfobacteraceae bacterium, assembly GCA_964652715.1. GTDB lineage: Bacteria > Desulfobacterota > Desulfobacteria > Desulfobacterales > JAABSP01 > JAABTD01. Next base: position 4,797 of record CAZZBE010000155.1, on the reverse strand, counting down.
ATCGGTCTGATCGTCTCTCTGAGCACTTACGCCCGGGTCAACGAGTTCGGGTTCATCGAGACCCCCTACCGGGTGGTGGAAAGCGCCGCGGTCAAGGACGATGTCCGGTTCCTGAGCGCCTTTGAGGAGAAGGAGCATCCCATCGCCCAGGCCAACGCCCCGGTGGGCGAGGACAACCGGTACGTCAATCCCATGGTCACCTCCCGGGTCAAGGGCGAATTTATGATGATGGGCCGGGAGGACATCGAGCTGATGGACATCTCCCCCAACCAGCTGGTGAGCGTCTCCGCTTCCCTTATCCCGTTTCTGGAAAACGACGACGCCAACCGGGCCCTGATGGGGTCCAATATGCAGCGCCAGGCGGTGCCCCTCATCCGGAGCCAGGCCCCGCTGGTGGGAACGGGCATCGAAGGGGTCGTGGCCCGGGATTCCGGCGTCGCCGTCGTGGCCAGGCAGGACGGGGTGGTGGTGGACGTGGACGCTTCCCGCATCGTGCTGCGCCACGATTTCGACAAGGTGGAAGGACCGGTCAAGTCGCGCCATCCGGTGACCATCTACAACCTGTCCAAATTCGTCCGGTCCAACCAGAACACCTGCTTCAACCAGCGGCCCATCGTCCGCAGGGGACAGCGGGTGGAGGCCGGTCGGATCATCGCCGACGGTCCGGCCACCGAGCAGGGGGAACTGGCCCTGGGCAAGAACCTCACCGTGGCCTTCATGCCATGGGGGGGGTACAACTTCGAGGACTCCATCCTGGTCAGCGAACGCCTGGTGCGGGACGGCGTTTACACCTCGGTCCACATCGAGGAGTTCGAGATCGTGGCCCGGGATACCAAGCTGGGCAAGGAGGAGATCACCCGGGACATCCCCAACGTGGGCGACGAGGCCCTCAGGGATCTGGACGAAAGCGGCATCGTCCGCCTGGGCGCCGAGGTCAAATCCGGCGACATCCTGGTGGGCAAGATCACCCCCAAGGGCGAGACCCAGCTTTCTCCGGAAGAGAAACTGCTGCGGGCCATCTTCGGCGAGAAGGCCGGCGACGTCAAGGACACCTCCATGCGGGTGCCCCCGGGGGTGGACGGCATCGTCATCGACGCCAAGGTCTTCTCCCGCCGGGGCATCGACAAGGACGACCGGACCCGCTCCATCGAAGACGAGGAGATCGTTCAGCTGGAAAAAGACCGGGACGACGCCCTCGCCGTGCTCAAAGGGGTGGTGCGCCTGGAGCTGAACCGGGTGCTGGTGGGGCAGAAGACGGCCGCGGCCCTCAAGCGGTCCAAGAAGGTGCTGATACCCAAAAACACCGAGATCGCCGAGGAAACCATCGCCGAGCTGCCCATGGCCCATCTGGAAGGGATCTCCCTGGAGGACCCGGCCAAATCCGACCATGTCCACGACATCCTGGAGATGTATAAATCCGAGTGCGACCGGTATCAGGCCATCTTCGAATCCAAGGTCAGCCGGTTCGAAAAGGGCGACGACCTGCCCCCGGGCGTGATCAAAATGGTCAAGGTCTATGTGGCCATGAAGCGGAAACTTTCGGTGGGGGACAAGATGGCGGGTCGCCACGGCAACAAGGGCGTGGTCTCCATGATTCTGCCCCAGGAGGACATGCCCTATTTCGAGGACGGCACGCCGGTGGACATGGTGCTCAACCCTCTGGGCGTCCCGTCCCGGATGAACGTGGGGCAGATTCTGGAAATCCACCTGGGCCGGGCCGCCAAATGCCTCGGGGATCGGATCCGGGACCTGCTGGAAGAAAAGAAAATCTCGGATCTTCGCCAGAAATTCTCCGACATCTTTTTCACCGATTCAGACCAGGACGTCTCGGCCCGAAACATGATCGCGGATCTCAAGGACGACGAGCTGGCGGTCTACGCCGAACACTACAAAGAGGGCTTTCACATGGCCACGCCGGTTTTCGACGGCGCCAAGGAAGAGGAGATCAAAACCCTCCTGGAAACCGCCGGGGTCTCCCAAACCGGCCAGGCGGTGCTCCATGACGGCCGGACCGGCGAGCCCTTCAAGGAGCCCATCACCGTCGGCGCCATGTACATGCTCAAGCTCCACCACCTGGTGGACGACAAGATTCACGCCCGGTCCATCGGCCCCTATTCCCTGGTCACCCAGCAGCCCCTGGGCGGCAAGGCCCAGTTCGGCGGCCAGCGGCTGGGGGAGATGGAGGTCTGGGCCATGGAAGCGTATGGCTCGGCCCACGCGCTTCAGGAGTTTTTGACCGTCAAGTCCGACGACATGGCGGGACGGACCCGGATGTACGAGAAGATCGTCAAGGGGCAGAACGTGCTGGAACCCGGTTTGCCGGAGTCCTTCAAGGTGCTGACCAAGGAACTCCAGAGCCTCGGCCTGGACGTGCGCCTCATCGAAGGGGAACGGTAAGGGGAAAAGGAGAGAATTTTGGAAACATTATACGATTTTTTCGCCAAGCCCAAGGATCCGAAGCTCTACAGCGGCGTCCAGGTCTCCCTGGCCTCTTCGGAGCAGGTCCGCCAGTGGTCTTTCGGCGAAATCAAAAAGCCGGAGACCATCAACTACCGGACCTTCAAGCCGGAACGGGAAGGGCTTTTCTGCGCGAAAATCTTCGGCCCCACCAAAGATTACGAGTGCAACTGCGGCAAATACAAGCGCATGAAGCACCGCGGCGTCATCTGCGAAAAATGCGGGGTGGAGGTCATCCAGTCCAAGGTCCGCCGGGAGCGGATGGGCCACATCGATCTGGCGGCCCCCGCGGCCCACATCTGGTTCCTCAAAAGCCTGCCCAGCAAGATCGGCAACCTTCTGGACCTGACCCTCAAGAACATGGAGAAGGTCCTCTATTTCGACTCCTACATCGTGGTGGATCCCAAGAGCACCGATCTGGTTCGGGGGCAGCTCCTCTCGGATGAAAAATACCGGGAGGCCCTGGAAAAATACGGTCCCAAGTTCGAAGCGGGCATCGGCGCCGAAGCCGTCAAGGTCCTGCTGGAAAACCTTGATCTGGATGAGATCCAAAAGCAGCTTAAAGAGGATATCCGGGCCACCGCGTCCGTGGCCAAACGCCAGAAGCTCTCCAAGCGGCTCCGGATCGTGGACGCCTTTCGGAAGTCGGGGATCGACCCGACCTGGATGATCATGGACGTCATCCCGGTCCTGCCCCCGGATCTCCGGCCCCTGGTGCCCCTGGAAGGGGGACGGTTCGCCACATCGGATCTCAACGATCTCTACCGGCGGGTCATTAACCGGAACAACCGGCTCCAGCGGCTGGTGGACCTGAGCGCGCCCGATATTATCGTCCGAAACGAAAAGCGGATGCTCCAGGAATCGGTGGACGTCCTGTTCGACAACGGCCGCCACGGCCGGGTCATCACCGGCACCAACAAGCGGCCCTTAAAGTCCCTCTCCGACACCCTCAAAGGGAAGCAGGGGCGGTTTCGGCAGAACCTCCTGGGCAAGCGGGTCGATTATTCCGGCCGGAGCGTTATCTCCACCGGCCCGAACCTGCGGCTCCACCAGTGCGGACTTCCCAAAAAGATGGCCCTGGAGCTGTTCAAGCCCTTCGTCTACTACCGGCTGGAGCAAAAGGGGGTGGTCTCCACCGTCAAGAGCGCCAAAAAGGTGGTGGAACGGGAGACGTCCGAGGTCTGGGCCACCCTGGAAGAAGTGGTCAAGGAATATCCGGTGCTCCTCAACCGGGCGCCGACCCTGCACCGGCTGGGAGTTCAGGCCTTCGAGCCCGTCCTCATCGAGGGCAAGGCCATCCAGCTCCACCCCCTGGTCTGCACCGCCTTCAACGCCGACTTCGACGGCGACCAGATGGCGGTCCACATCCCGCTCTCGGTGGAATCCCAGATCGAGGCCCGGGTGCTGATGCTGTCCAGCAACAACATCCTCTCCCCGGCCAACGGCAGCCCCATCATCGTCCCCAGCCAGGACATCGTCCTGGGCATCTATTACATGACCCAGGGGGTCGCCGGTTCCAGGGGCGAGGGATCCCTTTTCGCCGACACCGACGAGGTCCGGTCCGCCTACGACGCCGGGGCCGCGGATCTCCACGCGGAGATCACCGTCCGAATGGACGGCGAACGGGTCCGGACCACCGTGGGGCGGGTCTTGCTGTGGGAAGTGATCCTCGGCCTGCCGGCCCATGAGCTGCCCTTTTCCATCGTCAACAAGGTGATGGACAAAAATGAACTCCGGGACCTGGTGGACTACATCTACCGGCGGCTGGGGCCCAAGGCCACGGTCATTCTCTCGGACCGGCTCAAGGACATCGGTTACCAGTACTCCACCATCGGCGGGCTGTCGATTTCCATCGACGCCATGATCATTCCGGCGGCCAAATGGGAGATCATCCAGACCGCCGAGGCCCAGGTCTCGGAGATCGGGCGACAGTACACCGAAGGGCTGATTACCCAGGGCGAGAAATACAACAAGGTGGTCGATATCTGGGCCAAGGCCACCGACGACGTGGCCAACGAGATGATGTCGGTCATGAAGGGCGGCCCGGAGGGCGGCGACGGCGGACCGCGCTCCCTCAACCCCATTTACATGATGGCCGACTCCGGCGCCCGGGGCAGCAAGGACCAGATGCGGCAGCTGGCCGGGATGCGGGGGCTGATGGCCAAGCCGTCGGGGGAGATCATCGAAACGCCCATTACCGCGAACTTCCGCGAGGGCCTCTCGGTGCTCCAGTACTTCATTTCCACCCACGGCGCCCGGAAGGGGCTGGCGGACACCGCCCTGAAGACCGCCAACTCCGGTTACCTGACCCGGCGCCTGGCCGACGTGGCCCAGGACTGC
>CAZZBE010000154.1:0-10656 GCA_964652715.1 uncultured Desulfobacteraceae bacterium | reverse complement strand
GGTAAAATAGGTGAGCGAAATGCCTGTCGCCGGCCGCCGTATCAGGCCGCCGGCGACTGATAGTCGGAGGGGTCAATCGTCATATCCCGGCAAAAGGCGGATAAGCTTTGTTTCAAATGATCGCTTCGATGTCCGATCCCGCCCGCTCCATCTCAATGGCGTCTTCGGGACATCCCGCGGCACAGAGCCCGCACCCCCGGCAGCGATCGGGATGAAGATGAATTCGCCGATCTTTCCGGCCTTCCTCCGACCTCTCCGTTTTCAGCAGTTCGAACGCCTCGAATGGACAGCGCCGGACGCACTTTCCGCAGGCGGTGCACCGGTCCGCCAGATGGCGGGCCGCATGCCGAGTCTCCGGCCAAAACTTTTCCGCTTCCAGCCGGCGGGCCGCCTGGTGGGGATAACAGCAGTCCGCGCAGCAATTGCAGATGGCGCCCAAAAGCTTTCCATCCGGCGAGACGCCGATTTCGCCGCTCTGCATGAGCCCCCGGCGGTTGGCCTCGCGGACGATGTCCATGGCCCGTTCCCTGGAAATTTCCCACCCGATGTCCCGGGAATTGTCGAACCGGAGGCAGGTGTACAGGTCGCCCTTGCAGCCGCGCACCATGGCCCGGCAGTTGCAGGGCCACAGGAAGATCGCCGGGGCCCGGTCGATCACGGTTTCGGCTTCGTGCAGGAGCAAATACGTCGGATAAATTTGACCGGGACTTCTGTTCGCGCCGGATTTCAATTGCTCGACCCGCCCGGCGACATGGTCGATGTAGCTGTCCAGCTCCCAAGCGTTCAACTGGTCCCGTATCCCCTCCGGCACATCCTTCCAGCCCTCGAAAAGCGCCCATATTTCAAATCGAGAATGGAAATCGGCCAGCTCTAACCCGCCGTCCGCGGTCTTGCGGAGGATGCCCCGGCGGAATGCGCGGTCGAGAGCTGTCGCGGAAAACATGCTCGCCGCGTTACCCGGTGATTCGGCGAAAGCCTGACCGATGTCGATGTCGGCGGGTTCGAAGAAGCGGTCGATCCAATTGTGGAGGAAAGGGGGGAATTGGAAAAGGCTAAGAAAAGGTTGAAACGGTTTGTCCAAGAATTGTCACCTGCATGAAACGTTTTTTCGAATCCTCTTTTTGGCTTCTTCCCAGTCGGAGAATTTCGATTCGCCTGATGCCAGCGCTTCTTCCCGCTCTTTCAGAACATCCTCATGCCATGCGGGGGATGCGGGCGTTTCCATGATAGGATCCTTTTGGGTCGGGGTGAGTTCCGACGGTGGCCTTTCGTATTTTTCCATCATCCCACACCTGTGTTCCAGGATCGGCCGGACCAGGAAATCCCCAATCCAGCCAATCCCTTAATCCTGTAAATCCCGGTTCAGACCATCACCGGTTGAGACCATCACCGACCATCAAGCCTTCAACCACACATCCGCGAAATTATAATACAGGCTCGGGTGGGCCTGGATGTTCTGGACCCGTTTCCGGGCGATGGTCCAGACGTTGATCCAGAAGGCGTTGCCGATGGAGCCGCGGTCCTGCTGGATTTTTTCCAGGTCGCAGAAGATTTTCCGCCGCTTTTCGATGTCCAGGGTGCCGTTGGCTTCCGTCAGCAGCCTGGAAAACTCTCTATCGACCCACCGGGTTTCGTTCCAGGGGGCGGGCTTGCCCTCTTCGTCCGCGACGTAGGCCAGGTTGAGGACCATGGTGCCGATGGGGCGGTGGGCCCAGGTGGTGATGCCCAGGTCGACCTCGGTCCATTTTTCCCAGTACTGGCTGTTGGGCATGGTCTGGATGTTGATCCGGAAGCCGGCCGGGATGGCGTCCTGCTTGAGGATTTCGGCGTACCGGACGATTTCGTTCCACCCGGAGCCCACGGCGAGGTTGACGTCCAGGCCGTCGGGGTAGCCGGCGTCCTTGAGCAGTTCCCGGGCCCGGACCGGATCGTATGCCGGGGTCTCCATGGCGCAGTATTCGGGGTGCTTGGGGCTGACGTGGAAATCCTGCCCTTCGATTCCCTCGCCGAAGTAGGCCAGGGCCAGGATTTTTTCCCGGTGCTGGCAGAGCTTGAGGGCCTGGCGGACCCGGTTGTCGGACCAGGGCTTGAGGTCGGCCCGCATCCGCAGGATCCGGGTCTGGTTGGTGGTGATGGGCAGCACCTGGACCCGGGTGTCGTCCTTTAACGCCTGAAAGGCTTCGGTGCCGCCGATGTCGCTGAAATCGATGGTGTCGATCTCCCCGGCCTGGATGGCCGAGATCATGGCCGGCATCTCCGTGCCCATGTCGATGAATTCGGCCCCGTCCATGTAGGGCAGCGGTTTGCCGTCGGCGCCGTCTTTCCAGTAGCCGTCCCGCCGCTTGAGCACGCACCGTTCGCCTTCCCGGTAGGTGTCGATGACGTAGGGACCGGTGCCGTGGGGGGCCTTGATGAAGTCGCCCTCGAACGTCCGGTGGTTGAGGACCATGGCCGGATAGTGGAACAGGTGCTCCGGCACGGCGATCTCCGGAACCTTCAGGTGGAGTTTGACCTGATAATCCGACGCTTTTTCGACGCCGGTGGGATCGAGATACCCGCCGATCATCCCCAGCATGGAAGAGCCCACATCCTTGTCGAGCCATTGTTGGAGGGTGAAGACCACGTCGTCCGCGTTGAAGGTGTCGCCGTTGTTGAACTTGATCCCTTCCCGCAGGTTGAGGGTCCAGGTCTTGAGGTCGTCGCTGGCCTCCCAGTTTTTCAGGAGGTAGGGATGGGTGATGTTTTCGGCGTCCGTGTAGGTGAGATATTCGGCCACCTGCCGGAGCTGGTTGGTGGGGGTGATCCAGGAAAACTGGGCCGGATGGGTCACCTTGTGGACCGGTCCGGCGACCCGGATGACGCCGCCGCGCCTGACGCCCGCCGCGGCCGCCGTTCTGGGCCAGGGCATGCCGGTCATGGCGCCGGCCGCCGCGGCCGACACGCCCAGCAGGCCGGCGTATCGCAGGAATTCTCTCCGCGAGAGCTTCCCCTTGTCCATGGCGATTTTCAAATCCTTGACCGCGGGATGGAGCTGTCCGCTTTTCTTCATCTGTTCTCCTCCTTCTATGTTGAAAATGGATTGAAAAATGCTGACGACCCTCTTTTTCGCACGTTGCCGGTGAAACCGATTGCCGGTGAAGCCGATTCCTGAACTATATCATACAATGGACTCACTCTACAACCGTGGATCGGATCGGCTCTAAATCTCCCTTGACTTTGGAAAACAGGATCAATAGGAAGGGATGTTGGCCGCTCGACGCGGTTGCGAATGGAACGGAGGAAGGTGTGAATGGAAATGATGTACGACAACCGCCAAATGCTCTATGTGGATCTGGACGCCGAAGCCTGCTCCCGGTCGCCGCTCCCCAAAGACCCCTCCCAGCGGTTCATCGGCGGCCGCGGGTTCAACGTCTGGTATCTGTACCACTACCTGGACCGGAATATCGACGCCCTGGGACCCGAAAATCCGTTGCTCCTCTCCTGCGGCCTGCTCACGGGCACGGCGGCCCCGTCCGCCTCGCGGCTTCACATCAACGCCCTGTCGCCCCTGACCGGCATCCTGGGCAGCTCCAATATCGGCGGCTATGTGGGTCCGCGGCTTCGTTCCTGCGGGATCCACGGCATCGTCGTCCGGGGACGGGCCGCCCGGCCGGTCTACCTGTACATCGACGAAACCACCGCGGAGATCCGGCCCGCCGACGCCCTCTGGGGCCTGGACGCCTTCGGGACCCAGGACCGGCTCCATTCGGATCTCGGGGACCGACGGGCCAAGGTGCTGACCATCGGGCCGGCCGGGGAGACCGGCGCCCGGTTCGCCTGCATCATGACCGAGCGGGACCATGCCGCCGGCCGGACGGGCATGGGCGCGGTCATGGGATCGAAGCGGTTGAAGGCCATCGCGGTGAACAAGGGGACCGTGAAACCCTTTGGGGAACGGTCCCGTGCGGCGAAAGCGGCGGTGAAAGCCTATGCCGCGGAAATCATGGCGTCGTCCGACTACAGGATGTTTTCCCGGTACGGCGGGGCGGGCTACCTCAAATGGGCCGACGACATGGGCGTCATGGGGACCCGCAACTACCGGGAGAGCCGGTTCGAGGGCATCGACAAGGTGGACGGCCGCCTTTTGAAGGACCATGTGGTGCGGTCCAGCGGCTGCTTTCGCTGCCCCATCCAGTGCAAGGCCGAACTCCGGTTCGGCAAGAACACGGAAACGGCCACCCGACCCGAATTCGAGCCCATGATCAACCTGGGCGCCAAATGCGGCCTCGATGATCTGGAGACCATCGTCCGCCTGGACAACCTTTGCTCCCGGCTCGGCCTCGATTCCACTTCGGCCGCCACGGCCGTCGCCTTTGCCATGGATCTCTTCGACCGCGGCATCCTCGGGCCGTCCGACACCGGCGGGCTGGACCTGACATGGGGCAACGGCGCGGCCATGGAGACGCTGATCCGGCGGATGGCGTCCGGGGAAGGCCTGGGCGGATTGCTGGCCCAGGGCGTCAAACGGGCGGCGGCGGCCATCGGGCGGGGGGCGGATCGGTATGCGGCCCACGTCAAGGGGCTGGAACTGACCGCCTATCATCCGGGGACCATCCTGGGAACCGCCCTGGGCTATATGGTTTCCAGCCGGGGCGGGGATTACAACAACGTCTATGCCTCCCTGGAGCACAACTGGTCCCCGGAAAAGGCCGAGGCGGAGTTCGGCGCCGCCAAAGCGGTGGACATCCATTCCCCGGAAGGGAAAGGACGTCTGGTCCGCCGGGCCGTGCTGGTCAACATCGTGGTCGACTGCCTGGGCATCTGCAAGGTGCCGGCCCTGTCTCTCCTGAAAACCTTCGACCTGGAAAGCGAGGCCCGGCTGGCTTCCGCCGTCACGGGATACCGGTTTACGGCCGACGGGCTCATGGAGATCGGGGACAAAATCGCCGCCATGGAGCGGTTGTTCAACCTCCGCCATGGCCCGGCGGATTTCAATGACCGATTGCCGCCCATGTTCCTCGACGGCCGAAGCCCCTCCCTGTCGGAAGCGACCCTTCAACGGATGCTCGGGGACTTTTTCGAGGCCATGGGCTGGGACGAAACGGGCCGGCCCACAACCCACACCCACACAACGAAGGACGATTGGATATGACCGACGACCTGACATTCAGCCCCACGCTGACCTTTCTCTCCAGTGACGACAAGAACAAGATCTACGGGGCCGCGCTCCGGGTTCTGAAAGAGACCGGCATGCGCCTGTTCCACGACGAAGCGCGGCAACGACTGCTGGACGCCGGCTGCACGGCGGACGAGGATGGCGCCATCCGCATTCCCAACGCACTGGTGGAAAAAGCGGTGGAAAGCGCCCCCGTCAACATCCCCATCTATAACCGGGAGGGCCATCAAGTCATGGATCTGGGGGGCCGGCGCACCTACTTCGGCACCGGTTCGGACCTCATGTACAGCCTGGACGGGGCCACAATGGAACGCCATCACACCCGGCTGGAGGATGTGGGCCGGGCGGCCCTGGTGTGCGACGCCCTGCCCAACATCGATTTCATCATGTCCTTCGCCCATCCCCACGAGATCGATCCCCAGCGGGCCTACCTGGAGAGCTTCGTGGCCATGGCGGAAAACTCCGTGAAGCCCATCGTCAACACCGCCGCCGGCCGCGACGACCTGGCGGAGATGTGGGAGGTGTCGAAGATCCTCCGGGGCGGGGAGGAACAGCTCCGGGAAAAGCCCTACTGGATCCAGTACGCCGAACCCATCAGCCCCCTGAAGCACCCCTTCGCCTCCATCGACAAGCTCCTGTTCTGCGCGGAAACCCGGATGCCGGTCATCTATTCCCCGGCGCCCATCGCCGGGTCCACCGCGCCCATGACGGTGGCCGGCCACATCGTCCAGGGGCTGGCCGAATCGCTTTTCGGCATGGTGGTCCATCAGCTCACGGCCGAAGGCGCGCCCTTTCTCATGGGCATGGGCGCGGCGGTGCTCGACATGGCCACCAGTCAGTGCTCCTACAACGCCCCGGAGTATCTCATGGCCTACATGGGCATCGTGGAGATGAGCCACCACCTGGAGATTCCCAACTGGGGCTACGCCGGCACCAGCGATTCCCAGATCCCCGACGGCCAGGCGACCTTCGAAGCCGGCCTGCTCACCTACATGGCCGCCGCCGTGGGCTCCAACCTCAACCACGACGTGGGCTACCTCGACTTCGGCCTCACCGGCTCGCTGGAGATGATCGTGATCATGAACGAGGTCATCGATGGGATCCGCCGCATCCAGCGGGGCATCCCCGTGGACGACGATCAGCTCGGCCTCGACGCCATCGCCGACGGCGCCAAACAGGGGCAGTTTTTGACGCTGCCCCATACGCTGAAACACCTCCGGTCCACCCAGTGGCGGCCCAGGTTGATGAACCGGCAGGGCAATGAACGGTGGGTCAAGGAGGGAGAGACGAGCCTGCTGGACCGGGCGAAAATGAAATTGCAGGAGATTCTGGACGGGCATCGGCCGGCGCGGATCGAGGAAGGGGTGCATCGGGAGATTCGGGAGCGGGTGGCGGTTTTTGGAAAGGAATCATGATTTCAACCCACGGCAGGCAAATGACCAGCGCCCATTATGCGCGAATGGGCAAGGCGGAGTGCGAGGCCATCCATCGGGGGACGCTCGAAATCCTGGAGCGGACCGGGGTGGATGTTCACGACGAGGAGGCCCGGGAAATTCTTTCCGGGGGCGGGGCGGACGTGGACGGCATCCGGGTCCGGCTGCCGGAGCGCCTGGTGGAATGGGGGCTGCGGACCGCGTCCAAGCGGATTACGCTCTATAACCGGAAAGGCGGGGTCGCCATGCGGGCCTGGGGGTACAACACCTATTATGGCGGCGGGTCGGATTGCCTCAATGTTCTGGATCACCGCACCGGCGAGCGGCGGGAACCGACCCTGCGGGATGTGATCGACGCGGCCAGGGTCATGGACGCCCTGCCGGAGATCGATTTCGTCATGTCGCTGTTTCTGCCCCGGGACGTGGACGGCCGCATCTACGACCGGTACCAGATGGCGGCGATGCTCGACACGACAACCAAGCCCATCGTTTTCGTTTCCCCCGATTTCGAAGGGTGCAGGGCCGCCGTGGAGATGTGCGAAGCGGTCGCCGGCTCGGAAGAAGCCTTTCGGCGCAAGCCTTTCGCCACCTGCTACATCAACGTGACCTCGGGGCTGGTGGCCAACGAGGAGGCGCTTCGGAAATGCATCTATCTTGCCGGGAAAGGGCTGCCCCAGCTCTGGATTCCCCTCAACGCGGGCGGCGTCAATGCCCCGGCCACCACGGCCGGGTGCATGGCTTCCATGAACGCGGGGATTTTGCTGGGGGTCGTCCTGGCCCAGCTCGTTCGGCCGGGCGCGCCGGTGGGCGTTCCCGGCTGGAACGGCGGGCCGTACAACCTCAAGACCATGGTGGGCAACTATGTGCTGGCCGACGAGCAGGGCGTGCCCACTTCCATGGGGAGGCACTACGACCTGCCCGTTTTCGGGCTGGGCGGATCGACCGACGCCAAGACCCTGGACCACCAGGCCGGTATGGAGGCGACCATCAGCCTGATGACGGCTTTGCTGCATGGGGCCAATATCGTCCACGACGTGGGGTTCATGGATTCCGGGCTCCAGGGGTCTTTGCAACTTTTGGTCATGGCCAACGAGACCATCGGGTTTTTGCGGGCGGCGACCCGGGGCGTGACCGTTGACGACGAGACCCTGGCCCTGGATGTTATCGACGATCTCGGGCCCACGGGCGGTTATCTTCAGCATTCTCATACGCTGCGTCATTACAAGGCGCCGTTTTATTCGGATCTTTTCGATAAAGGGCCCTATGCGCAGTGGGAGCGGAAAGGGAAGATGACGCTGGAGGAAAAAGCCGCGCGTCGGGTGGATGAGATTTTGTCGGCGCATGAGACGGTTCCGTTGCCGGAGGATGTGCGGGAAAAGATCGACGCCATTGTGAAGCGGGAACAGGAATGGATTGATAATAGACGATAGGAAAGGCCAAGTCATGACCGACGAGGCGCATTTTTTTCTGAGAGACCCGTGGCGATATGACACGGACGAACACCGACGATCACGGACGGACACGGACCGGGGGTTCGACACCCGGAGCCTTCACGCGGGCTTTCACCCCTACCGGAACCAGGGCGACTTTCGCTCTTTCACGCCGCCGCTGGTGCAGTCAGTGACGTATCCTTATGAGACCTTCGACAAGATACCCTGCCCGGTTTACGGCCGCACCCGGACCCCCACCAACACCGTCCTGGAAGAGCGGCTTGCCTCGCTGGAAGGCGGGGAAGCCTGTTTGACCGCGGCTTCCGGTTCACAGGCTTTGTTTAATCTGATCTTCACCATCGCCCGGCCGGGCGACAATGTGGTCGCGTCGCTCAACATCTTCGGCGAGGGGTATAAACAGGCCGCCGGCATTTTTCCGGAGCGGTGCAATGTCGCGTTTCGGTTTGTCGAGAATCCGGAAGATCCGGCGTCCTGGGATGCCCAAATCGACGAAAAGACGAAACTGGTCTGGGTGGAGACGCCAAGCAACCCGTGCCTGTTCGTCACCGACATCCGGGCCGTGGCCGACGCGGCCCATGCCCGGGGCGTTCCGCTGATGGTGGACAATACCACGGCGACGGCGGCTCTTCAGCGGCCCATGGACCTGGGGGCGGACATCGTCCTGCTTTCCATCTCGAAATTCCTGGCCGGCAACGGGGCGCTTTTGGGCGGCGCGGTGGTCGGCCCGGAGCCGCTGGTGGAGGATATCCGCTGGAACACCACCGAGTTCGTGGGCGCCGTCATGTCGCCCATGGACGCCTGGATGACCCTCCAGTCCCTGGAAACCCTGGGCATGCGCATGGACCGGCACAGCGCCAACGCCCAGGCGGTGGCGGAATTTCTCAACGGTCATCCCAGGGTGGTTCGGGTCAATTACTCCGGACTGGCGGCCCATGCCCAGCACGAGCTGGCCTGCCGTCAGGGCCGCGGGCACGGCGGGTTGATGTCCTTCGTCGTCGACGGCGGCATCGACGGGGCGAGAACGGTCATGAACGCCCTGGAACTGGTCGTCCACGCCGTGACCTTCGGGACCAGCCGGACCATCTGCATGCACCCGCCCACCATCACCCACGAGCACATGACGCCGGAAGAACGGCGGAAAGCCGGTATCGACGATGGGTTGATCCGGTTGTCGGTGGGGTTGGAGAATCCGGAGGATATTATCGCGGATCTGGAAAGGGCTTTGGATCGCCCGCCATCGTGATGGGGCTATTTGAAAAGGTCGGACAACCACCCGCTCAATTCCGCATTAGCCCGACTTATTTGGATCGGCGTTCCAAATCAGACGGGTTGTTGGGGTTGTCGGAATCGAACAGCGCGTTTCCCGCATAGTCCAGGATAACAGAGCGCACCCTGAGCCCCGGCCCGGCGAAATTCCGGGCCGCTTCCGTCATGCGCTCGCCCACGTGGGCGATCATTTTCGGGTATCTTTCCATGATGAAGTCGAAGGCGTGCCGGGCCGTGTTGGCGGCGGCGATGGCGTCGGCGAATGCCGCGTCGCCGGTGATCTCGCGGGTCCATGCCGCCAGTCGGCTCAGCGCCATGGCCGATTTGGCGGCGTGGGTGTGAGGCACGCCCTGGGCCATTTTGACCGCCTTGCCGAAAAAGACCGACAGGGTCGCGCCCGCGATCCTTTCACGCCTCGCCGCGTCAAGGGACGCCTTGAAGAAATCGCCGATCTGAACGAATGCTTCCTCCGGCAATTCCGGCCACAACCCCTGGGCGAACCGTTCGGATCGCCGGCCCGTGGTCAGGACAACTCTTTCCAGTTCCATGGCCCGGGCCACGGAAAGCGACGCCTCGATGGTGGCGATATACGCCTCGTGGGACATGGGCCGGACGATGCCCGTGGTGCCCAGGATGGAAATCCCGCCCACGATGCCCAACCGGGGGTTGAGGGTGTTGCGGGCCAGTTTTTCCCCTTCGGGGACAAACACTTCGACGGCGACCGTCGGTTGGGATGCGGGATCCGGAAAAACGTCCGTCACGGCCCGGCGGATCATCTCCCTCGGCCCCGGGTTGATGGCCGGCTCTCCCGGCGGGATTTCCAGGCCCGGCTTGGTCACGGTTCCGACGCCCGTCCCTGCGAGGATAAGGATGTCTCCGGCCTTCGCGGACAGGGTAACGACGGCCCCGATTTCAGCCTTATGGGTGATGTCCGGGTCGTCGCCGGCATCCTTGATGACGGTGCAGCGGGCTGAATTGGAATGGATTTTTTCGGACGAGTGGATGCAAATATTCAGATTCTCGCCGGTAATCGCCTGAATCCGGACATTTTCCGGGCGCTCACTGTCCACCAGCATCCGCAACGCCCCTTTGACGGCCGCCGCCGCCGCGGCGCCGGTGGTGAATCCGGATCGGAGTTTTTTGGGGGGGGCTTTTTTCACGGCAAGCGATCAGATAAAATTCTTGTTGACATGGATACAATGGTCGATGACCGTGGATAAATTCGGTTCCGTAAAGCTGATGCCGTATGCCGGCTTGCGATTATGTCTGATATCTGGCGGTTCATGGAAATGATGCTTCGCGTTTCATTTTTAGTTTGTAGTGCCCGGCCCATTCCGCAAACTCTTCCAAG
>CAZZBE010000153.1:0-10658 GCA_964652715.1 uncultured Desulfobacteraceae bacterium | reverse complement strand
ACCGATTCGACCTGGGATTTGAGGGCCGCCAGTTCGGACGCCGCCGATGCTTTTTCGGCCTGGAGTTCCGACAGTTCGGTTTTGACGGCGGTCAGGCGGGCCACGTCTTCGCGGCGGTTTTCCACTTTGGCGAGTTCCGCCCGGACCTCGCTGAGATCCTTCAGGGATTCCTTCCGTCGTTCCAGCGCCGCCAGTTCCGCCTTGGTGGTTTCGGAAACCCCGGTGACCGCCGCGGGTTCCTCCTCTTCCATGGCGTAGAACATGACCTTGCCGTCCTGCTGGTAGAGGGTCACCTTGCCGCCGGGATCAATGCGCTGAGGGGTGCCGAGGTATTGGGTGATGTGGGAACCGGCCATTTCCGGCTTGTATTCCTTGACCGCCGTCACTTCGATGTTGTTTTTCTCCAGTTCCTTGACCGCGTCGGGCACGGCGCTGTCCATGAGGGACTGCTTCCGGATGCCGTCTTTTTTCAGGGGGCCGATGTCGGCGGCCTGGAAGGCGCTGTCCTTGGCCAGTTTGCCGGTGAGCTGGATTCCCTTGGCCTGGTTCCGCCAGACGGCGCCGAAATCCGCCCGCTGATATTGCCGGAGGCCGGTTCGGGTCGTCCCGGCCTTGATAAAATTCGGAGACGCCTTGTGGGTCATGGCCCCCGTGGACGGTTTTTGGATGGCGGTTTCCCGGTACCGGTCGAAAATATTGGGGATCGCCAGGCAGCAGATGCGCGACACGCCCTCTTTGAGCAGTTTCCAGATGGGGATCAGGGAGAACCAGTAGTCGATGGTGGGGAAGGATTTGACGTATTTCCGCTTGTCGAAATTGCAGATCTTTTCGATCCGCCGGTCGCGGATTTCCACGGTGGCCAGATAGATGACGTCATCGTCCCCGCAGTCGGGGCATTTCACCAGCAGGTGATGGCAGAAGCAGTCCTTGAGATACTGGAGAAGCCCGCCGGCCAGCCGGTAGAAAGCCGCCAAAATCTCGTTCCGGTATTCGGCCAGGTCGGACAGATACCTTTCGTCCACCTCCAGTTCCTTGGCCGGGATGGCCGTGAGGGTGTTGCTCACGAAGTTCAGGGCGTACGTCCGCCCCGATTTCGGATGGACGATCACATCCACAGGCTGGATCTGGACCGGAATCCGGAAGTGCTGGGTTCCCTTGCCGTCCCGCTGTACCATGCGCAGGCGATAGCCGTCCTCCAGGGCCAGCAGCAGCCGGTCCTCGCGCGTGTGGTAGGCCAAGGCCACATGGGTGTTTTCGATGTTCAGAATCGCCATGGGCTGGGGTTCTTCTATGTTCAGCGGCAGGAAATACGTCAGCAGATGTTTTGAAGCCTTGTCGCCCTCCGTCACGATGTAGAGACGACCGCCTTTCCGTTCGTTGCCGGCCGGACGAATCGCCAGCCCGTCCTCGCCCTCCCGGCGCTGGCCGTTGGCGTCAATGAGGTCCATGACCGGGGGCGCGACGCCATCTTCGGCGGCCTCCGGGTTCAGATCGCAGATGGCCACCCCGTTGTAGGGCAGTGGTTCCGGTTTGTCCTCGTCCCCCGCTTCCCGGACGGTGCAGTAAGCTGTCCGGGTTTCCGGATCGATGGCCATGTGCCCGGAGGCGTTGAATTTGTAAGTCGGTTCGGGACGGGCCTTGGTCTCGTCCATCAGGAGGGCGGGGCGCAGATAAAAAAGTCCCCTGCCCAGTCCCACCGCGTAGATCAGCCCCTTGTCGTCTTCGGAGACCGCCATCTCGGTGATCCGGACATCGCAGAGGATGGTCATCTCCTCCCATTTGTGATCGTCCCCGATGCGGGAGATGCCGAAAACCGTATCCACCCCCCGGACCACGGCGGCGGCATAGAGCAATTCGCCGTCCAGAGAAAAGGCGATGGCCGACGTTTCGGCGCCCTCGGCCGAGGGCATCTCCAGCACCTTGATCAACTCCTCTTTCCTGGCGTCGTAGATGTTGATGGTGTTGTCCGTGCCGCCGTAGGTATAGACCCGGTCGACCTTGGTGTTCAGCCGGGCCCGGGTGTGGCTGTTCTTGCCGAAAAAGGTGGTCGCGTTCCGGTTCCGGAAAGGGTAATCCGGGAAATCATCCCCCCGGAACATGGCGCAGTAAGTCTTGCTCTGGAGCAGCCGGCGCAGGTCGAGGTAGATGTCCCGGAGGATCAAATGTTCCTTGTAGGAGAGGAAGACATAGCCGCCGTTGTCGGTGTTCCAAAACTGGACGATCAGGTTGAGCAGGCTGGTCAACTTCCGCCGCTGGACCGATACGAGTCCCGCGGCGCCGCCTTCCACCGCTTCGATCTCCTCGGCGTCGAGAAACTGGAGTTCATCGGTGACGGCCTCGAACAGACCCCGGATGCAGTTTTCATAGAAATCCATCAGCAGGGTGTCGTCCCACAGGGGCTTGTCGTGGACTTCGGGATCGTAGGGCTCGACGGTCACCGCCGGCCCGCCCTCCGGTCCGTGGTCCAGGCGCAGGAGGACCGTGCCGTCGCCGTCCTCCAGCACCGGTTCGCCGGTTTCCTGCAACGCTTCGATGCGGGACAGGAGGTCGAAAATCCGATCTTGCCCCAGGATGATGTCCTCCCCTTCGCAGGTGAGGGCGTAGCCCGGCGTGATCCGCACCTGGCGGCGGGCCGGGCCCTGTTCGTCCCCGTCGCCGTTGGGATCGGGGTAGGTGTCGGGGCCGCATTCGGCGATGAGCCCGCAGACGATGCCCCAACCGTGAAGGTGCTTGTTGTGCCACCGCAGATCCCGCTCCCGGCAGAGGTAATCGAGGGCGTCCTGGACCGTGCGCGTTTCGGGCATGTCGCAGATCCGGTTGTCGTAGCAGACATCCCCGGCCCGGATGTCGGTCAGGGGCGGGAATTCAAAGCGTTTGCACGCATCGCCCCTGTAAGGCGTGAAGGTCTCGCCGGAAACGGTTCCCAGGGTCAGGTAATGGTGGCGGATGCCCATGGGCGGCGCATCCGTTGGCAGTTCGTGCTCCTCCGGCGGAATGGCCTGTCTCACCGCCGCCTGCCAGAAATCCCCGGCCAACAATGGGTGGTCGGCCAGTTCAAGCGTCAGGGTCATGGCGTCGAGGTGGAGGCCCAACGTCGCCCCTTCGGCCACGTAGCCGTGGGCGTCGGAGGCGATGCCGGTGGACAGCGGGACGCCCCGGTCGAATCCCTCGTCCAGCCGCCAGGCCGGTCCGCTTTTGGTCAGTTTGCAGAACCCGTCCCAGCGGCGCACCAGGGACGTATTGGCCGGGATGTCGCCCGACGCCGGATACCCGTCCGTCAGCTCGAACCGGACCGGCGAAAAGGCCAGCGCCAAGTGCTTGCCCAGATGCATTTCGGAGGCGAAATCCTCGGATTCGCCGCTGTAGAACTCATAGGCGCAGGCATCGGAGGCGAACCCCGGCGGCTCCTCGCCGATGGCGTACTGTTCGCCCGCGTTTTCGCTGGACCATTTGAGCGTCATCGCCCTCGGTTCGCCGAAACCCGTGTATTCGACGTCATGGATCTCCACCCGGAACAGGTAATCGCCGATGTCGTCCCGGAGGGCGATCTCCTCGGCGCAGGGGTCGCAGGGATCGGGTTCCGCGGCGCCCTCCCGCAGCGCCAGCGTCAGCCGGGCGTCGCCGATGGGCGGATTCTGGTCCGGATCTTCCGGGTCCACATCCGTCGGGCACCATTTGACCTGGGCCATGGTTTGGGTGCGGGTGCAGGTGTCGGCCCCGTGGAGGCCCGGATCGAGCAAGTCGCCGTCCTCCAGCGTCAGGACGGTCCGTTCCCACACATCCACATAGAGGCGATGGTCGCCTTCAGGCGTCGGCGGGTCCGGGAAATCGGCCTGGTGGACGTATTCGAACGCTTGGCCGGCCGGGTCGTCCAGGTCGTCGCCCGGGTCCGGGCGGACCTGGGCCGGAATGCCGTCTACATAGACGTATCCCCATTTCAGGTTCGCGGTTTCGGTCCCGTCGGGGTTTTCGGTGATCGCCACCATGCCCCGGCCCCGGGGCGCGCCGCCGCCAATGGCGTCGGTCATGGCGTCGGCCAGCCGGTGTTTGACGAGGTCGGCCAGTTCGTTCCAGTCGGCGTCGGTGAGCATGCGCCCCATCTGCTGATAGACGCCGGAGTAGCGCTTGGATGGGTCGAAGGTGATCCGTGAGATTTGTGTTTTCATGGTGTCCGTCCCTATGAATTATCGGGCATTTCCAAGAGCCGCGGGTCGGGGATGACCCCCGCCGTCAGTCCCACCGGCATGTAGTCTTGCAGTTTATCCGTCAGCGCCTCCGGCAGGCGGCTCAGCCACTCTTTGTGGCAGGCGCCCATTTCGCCGCCGTCCTCGGCGCCGCGCCGGATGGCCGCCGGCGTCGCCGGATGGAGCACGCCGCACCCCCGGTCGCCGAAATCATCGGCAAAAAAGACCGGGACGCGCCGGGTGGTGTCGTTGAGTCGCATGCCGCCTCCATTTTGGTTCCGATGGATCCGCGAATACCGGACGCACCCCGACGCCGGCGGCGCCGGCGGGATGTGATCTTTCCGGATGAGGCCCGTGAAGATGCAGTCGCTGGCCTGGAGGGCTTCGGTCAGGGTGGTGGCGAGCACCGTGCAGTATTCCAGCCGCGTCAGCCCCCGGGCCGCCTGGACCGATCGGAACAGGCAGTCCTTTGCCGAGATCACCGGCGTCTCCGTGTCGATGCCGTGGGCCTCCGCCTTCCAGGCCGCGCAGCCTTCCAGTTCGACCCGTCCGCCGTCCGCCTCCAGCCGGTTTTCCAGGATCAGTCCCTCGAACCGCCAGGTGTGAAAATCGGCGGGGCCGACCCCATCGGGCGCCTGGCCCAGCTCGATCACGCCCCGGACCCGCACCGGCATGAATCCCTCCGTGCCGAAGGTTCGGTTTCGGAAGATCGTCCGGTGGTCCCGTTCTTCCACCTCGATGAGATCGAGAAAAGGGGCGTCGGGCGGATCGGCCCAGTTCACCACGGGGGCGGCCGGATGGAAAAAACCGGCGGGCGGAACCGTGTAGAGCAGGAGCCGGTCCGGATGGTAATGGCCCTTTCGCCAGTCCGGGGACCGGAAATCGACGGTGCGCCGGGAGACATCCTCGTAGCTGCCGGGATGGCAGGGCGTACCATGGCGGCTCGTCTGGCGCCAGATGCGGGCGTCGCCGTCCACGATGCTCCTTTGGGCCGCCGGGTTGCTTGGGGCGGCGGCCACGGCGCCCGACGGACACCGGAAATCGACGGTGACGGCGGGCAGCCCCGGATGTCGCGCGGCCATGGCCGGCGGCTCCATATCCACATCGGCCGCATAGCCGTAGGCCGTGGCCGGAATCCGCGGCAGGCCCAGGCGCGGGGTGACGGCCACCCGTCGCCATCCTTCCTGGAGCACCGCCTCCAACTGGCTGACCGCCTGGGCGATCTCTTCGATGACCCACAGGGTCCCCTTGCCCTGACGCCACCGCACGGCATTGGCCACCTCGGCCCGCCGCCCGGCCGGCAGGGGCGAAACCAGCCGGACGTTGAGCAGGTCCGCGAAGTAAGGGAGGAGCCAGTCCTGGCAGGGGAGCGATCCGTCCAGGGGCGTGTCCGGGAAATTGTCCGCCAGCCGCTGCCGCAGCGTGGCCTGGAGCTGGTCCAGCAGGAGTCCGCATCCCCGGAAGTATCGGTCCAGGTCGCCCGTATCCCGGTTTCGATAGACCGCCGGGACGATGTGGTAGAGCCGTTGGGCGTTGTTGAAGGCGTCGTTCATTGTGATCCCCATAATGATGAGAAACAGGGCCGTGTTTGCAGGGGCGAAAAATTTTTCGCCCCTACGGTCGATAGGTCTATATTTCCCGTATTCCTCATAGACTGAACGGTTCGGTTTCGATGATCAGTTCGGAGCCCGCATCCATATAAATCACCTGAATGTCGGTGGGCTGAACCCGCCGGACGGCGCCGGTCGCCCCGTAATCGACCCGCCTGGGCGTCGCGGGGTCGCCGTCCGCATCCCGGAATCCCCACGGGTTGATTCGGCACTCGCAGTTTTCGACCCCCGCCACTCCCTCCACCACCTCGAAGACCCGACTGCGGAAGAGCGGCGCGCCCAGTCGGGCGTTTTCCAGGGAAAAGGCCGAAAAGACGGTTTCTTCCACGGCGTCGGCCACCGCCTCCGGATCGTATTGATCGGTTTTGATGCGAAGCGTCAGTTTCAGGTCGAGGATAATCCCCTCGTAAGGGACCACGTTGACCGTCACCCCGGGCAGGGCATGGTCCGCCAGAAACGCTTTCAGTTCGGCGCCCAGGGTTCCCAGTTCGCCGCCCCCGGCCGGGACCACCGCCACCTCGATCCGCTCGGTCCGGCCCCGTCCGGGCCGGCGGCGGAAGGCTTTGGCCTGCCAGACGCTGCTGTTGCGGGCCGCCAGATGGGTGAAATCCGACAGGGACACGGCCCGTTCCAGGGCCAGGACGCCGGCCGGCGCGTTTTCCCGCATGGCCTCGGCCGCTTCCATGTCGTTGCCGCCGGCGCCGGGGATGGGCTGGACGATCCCGGCGATCAGCCAGTGGGGCTTGACCTCTTTTTTCAGGGAGTACGGGTCCAGATTGCCGGAGGTGCCCGTGCCTTTTCGATATCCGATCCGGACGTTGCTGCCGCCGGTGGGCAGACGCCGGCCCCGGCGGCCGTCGCCGAAATCGACCGTCAGACCGCCGTCGGACCGCGGCCGCACCGTATAATGGGGATCTTCAGGGGCCGAGTTGTTCAACGTCGGCTGCTGCCGCCAGGTCCGGTCGCCCACGGTCACCTCCACCGCGGCCCGGACCCCGCTGGGAAACGCAGGGTCGGAGACAAAGCTCACCTTCTCCACGTCGAAATCGAATTGCTGCCCCTGAACCGAGGCGTCGCCGGAGCCTATGACCTTCTCCTTCTGGGTCTCGCCGTGGCCCGACAACACGACGTTGCCGTAAATTTTCGTGTCATGGCGGGTGTAGACATCCGTGGTTCCGTCGGCAAAGGTCTCGCTGCCCGGGATGGCCGGGGAGACCCGGATGCGACCGTTCTCCAGGTCCACTTCCTGAATCACCACGGCCATGGCGTCGTCCTTGCCCGCCACGATCAGTTCGCGGCCGATATCCAGCAGATCGGGGTATTCATCGATCTCCAGTTCCAGCGGGATGGTGCTGTGGGCGTCGGAACGAAAGTCGGAACCGGCCAGGAAGATCGGCGTTTCATTGATGTCATGATCCAGTGGACGGATATCCAGCTCGAAATTACCGTACAGGGTGTCGATGTTGGACAGGGTTTTCGAAAGCTCAAGGGTGTAATGCTTTTCCCCTTCGGTCAGGGCCTTGATGGACGCGGCCCGGATGTCCCCGCCGATCTTCGCGACAAGCCAGTCGCCGGTGGCGAGATCGCCGGGGTCGCCGTCCAGTTCGAGGGACTGGGGATCGGAGCGGATCACCTCGGCGACCGGATCGGCGGTGGGAACATACCAGGCGGTTGCATGCACGTCCCCATCCAGATAGTCGTACAGCGGGGTCCCCGATTCGCTTTTTAAATAAAACGAGTGGATCCGATTGAGGGTTCCATCGAACAGCGCCCATGTTTCCCGCCCGTTGCTCTGGTATGGCGGCAGGATGATGCGATGCTCGTCGGTTCCGTCGATCTTTAACATTCTCGCTTCCGATTCGGCGGCCAGGTAGAGGTCGGCGCCTTCGGGCGGCGCCGCGCCGGAGAACTGGACATGGTTGCCTCCCACCTGGATGACCCTCGCCGCCGACCAACCGCCGTTATTCCAGGCGGCGACAGAATCGATGCTCAGCCCATGCCCTTCCGCCAGGACCGCCACATTGCTCCCCGTCAGCCGGGGCGCGGCCTTGAAGTCAGGCTTGAGCAACAACCGGACCTGATGTCGGCGGATATCGGCGGGCAAATCCGCCCCCGACTCGCCCTCCAGTTTGAGCATCGCATCGGTGACTTCCTTTACACGGACAGCGACCCCGGCGGTCGTTCCGCCGTCGGTTTCAACGAGCAGAATCCCAAGGCTCTCGACAGAGACGCCCGCCACCGGTTCAGCCAGCGGGAAATCCGCCGTCCCACCTGAATAATGAAACGCTTCCTGTGACCGGTTCCACTCCGCGGCGCGCAACCCGTTCATCCGGTGATCCACGGCCAGATCGGCCAGGGTCTCGAACACGGCTGGTTTCCCGCCGTCCGGGGGCTGGTTTTTGAAGGCGAAACCGGTCTCCACGATCCCGTCCCGGCCGTCCTTTATCTCCAGCGCGATGGGCGTGCGGGCCGAAGCGGGCGGGGCCGGGTGATAGTCGAGCATCTCCACCAGGCGGCGGACGTTGTCCCACTGGGTGGCGGTGCGCAAATACCCTTCATTGGCGCAGGCGTTCAGGTATTCCGACAGCACGTGGGAGGACCGGGCGAGGGCGCGGACGATCTCCCAGGCGTGGTCCCGGCGGTCGTCGTGGTACTGGGCGATCCAGCGGGCCTGGCGTTCCGCCGGATCTTCGCCGGCCGGGACCGGGATGGCCGTGTCCAGGGCCTCCCATTGATTTTTTCCGTCGAGCCCGGTGAAGTTTTCAGCCAGCGCCAAACGGAGCGCCTCCAGAAAGGTAATCGCATTGCCGTCCACGTACCGGAACCGCCGGAGCCCGGCCCGGTTCCAGCGGGTCAAATCGGATTTTCGGATCAGGTCGCTCATGGGGTTCGTCTTTCCGCCCGTCTTTTGTCTTCACGCTTCATGGGCTTATCCCGTCCGGCCGCCGTGGGCTGTGATGCGCAGTGTCCCCCGTTCGGGCCGGGACGGGTCGTTGTCGCAGACGGCGATCTCCAGCCCGTCGAGGCGGATGCGCCCGTCGCCGGACCGGTCGGGATACCGTTTGCCGACCCGTTTGAACCGGTTGAGGCAGACGCTTTCCACCCCGTCCAGGGCCATGGCCGCTTCGATGACGTCGCTGGCGTGGAGATCCTCCCCGAAATCCAGGCGGCCCGGGGCGAAAAAACCGCCCAGCCCGGTGCCCAACCGCTGGCGCACCGCCCGCCGGACTTCCGACCGGAAATAGTTGGATGCCACCCGCACCGACAGGGAGATCCGGATACCCACCGGTTCCGCATCCTGGAGAAAGACCTCCTGGCCCGCCATACGGTAGGCGTCGAGATAGGGACGGAGCACCGTCCGCGACGCGGGATCGGCGCTCAAGGCCGGGACGGGCAGGGACCGGTCGTGGTGGAAGTCGTCCACCGCCGCCCCCAACGCGGCCCGGGCCTCGGCGCCGCCCAGCGCGGCGGCCGTGAGGGGATCGTCGAGCAGCACGTTGTTCCGGAGCACCGCCGCGACCCGGAGGGTCGTCCAGGACCCCGACCATTCGCTCACCGCCTGGGCCCGCATCACCAGCGGGTGATCCGTCAACCGGTTCGCGTAATCGTCCAGGGTGACCATCCGCGTCTGGGTGTGGACGGCCCGGGGCCCCGCCGCCCGGGCCGCGTCCATGGCATGGGGGTAGCGGGTCCAGTGCCGTTCCAGGGCGTCGTTCCGGGCCCGGCTTACAAATTCGGGCGCATTGTCGAGAAAGTGCTGGACCGCATCCAGGGCCGGGGCATCGGCTTCTTCCGGTTCCTGAATAAAATCATTCAGCCGCGACCGCTGAAGCGGCGTCAACTCCGCGTCCAGAATGGCCCGGTAATCCTCCAGAAAGGTGTGGAGGGCCGGCAGAAATCCCTTCAGTCGCCGTCGCTTCTCCGCCGTCGATTCGCCCACGGTCGGCACGGGTTCGGGGATGCCTGCGGCCGGGTCGGCCAACAGCACGGCGTCGTAGCCGATCATGGAAAGCAGCCGGCGCACCGATTCGGGCCTCCGGGCCGTGGCCAGAAAGGCTTCGGCGTGGATCCGGTCGAGACCGTCCGACAAGCCGTCCAGGACCACGGACAGGGCCTCCACCAGCACCACTTCCATGTCCGCCGGGGTCCATCGCCGCCGTTCGGGGAACCGGGCCGCCAGCTCTTCCATCATGAAGAGCCGGAACCCGTCGTAGTCCCGCACCAGCCAGTCGAAATCGTCCCCCAAAGGCGGCAGGGGTTCGGGCAGGTCCACCTCCCGCTCGCCGCAGTCGCCGCAACCGTCTGAAAAGATCAAATGGGGTCTGGGGTTTTCCGCCATCCGGACATCCTCTCTATGACCCGTCCACCGCGAACCGAACCTTTTCGGCGTGGTTGAGGGTCGCCAGCGTATAACCAATTGTGATGAGCAGTTTTTCGCCGTCCCCGGTCACGTCGATGCTCAGGCTCCGGGGATCCACCTCGCCGGAAAGGGCGTCCGACAGGGAGGCCATGAGCCGTTTCTTGGTCACCTCCCATAGGGGCTGGTTGTTGGGCTCGAAAACGAGCGCCCGCACCCCCACGCCGAACTCCGGCCGGAACCACCGCTCGCCGGGATTGGTGAACAGCACCTGCTCGATCTGCTCCCGCACATGGGCCTGCCGCGTGCTGACCGCCGCCCCCGCCGCGCCGATCTTCAGCGGGAAAGTCATGTAATCGGGGTTGTTGAGACGGGTTTTCATTCAGCCCCCCTTTGTCCCGTTCCCAGGGCGATGCCCTGGGCTGGCATATGACGCCCCTCCGGGGCTTTTCCCCTTTGTCCCTTTGTCCCTTTGTCCCTCTGTCCCTCTGTCCCTTTGTCCCTTTG
>CAZZBE010000152.1:0-10761 GCA_964652715.1 uncultured Desulfobacteraceae bacterium | reverse complement strand
AAGGATTTTCATGTTCGGCTACCTCCTCAAACGCATTCTGGAGAGCATTCTCGTCCTGTTCTGCGTCAGCTTCCTGGTCTTCGTGGTCATGTACCATTCCGGGGACCCGGTGGAGATGCTCCTGCCCCCGGAGGCGACGCAGCAGCAGGTGGAGGATCTCCGGCATCACCTGGGCCTGGACCAACCCTTCGCGGTCCAGTTCGGCAGGTTCCTGAAGAACGCGTTTCAGGGGGACCTGGGCCGGAGTTTCGTCTTCAACAAGCCGGCCCTGGGGCTGGTGATCGAGCGGATCCCCGCCACCCTGGAACTGGCGGTGTCGGCCATGGTCCTGGCGGTGCTCATGGGGATTCCCGCCGGGATGTACGCGGCGGTGCGTCCCAAATCGCTGATCTCCAAGGCGATCATGTCCGGGTCGCTGTTGGGGATCAGCCTGCCGGTCTTCTGGCTCGGCATCCTGCTGGTGCTGATCTTTTCCGTGACCCTGGGATGGCTGCCCTCCTCGGGCCGGGGGGAGACCGGGGTGCTCTTCGGCATCCGGCTGGGGATTCTCACCTGGGACGGCATCCGCCATCTCATCCTGCCGGCCATGACCATCGCCATCTTTCAACTGGCCCTCATCATCCGCCTGGTCCGGGCCGGGGTCATGGAGACCCTGCTCCAGGACTTCGTCAAGCTGCTGCTGGCCAAGGGCCTCAGCGAAGGGCGGGTGGTCTTCATCCACATCCTCAAGAACATCCTCATCCCGGTGGTGACCATCGTGGGGCTCCAGCTCGGCAACATCATCGCATTCGCCATCGTCACCGAGACCATCTTCGCCTGGCCGGGCATGGGCAAGCTGGTCATCGATTCCATCCACGGCCTCGACCGGCCCGTGGTGCTCTCCTACCTGCTGGTGGTGGCCCTGATGTTCGTGGCCATCAATTTCATGGTGGATTTGGTCTACACCTTTCTTGATCCGAGGATCCGGCTGGATGGTAGTGGGTAGTGGATAGTGGGTAGTGAATAGTGGATAGAAACCAATCACCAGTCACCAGTCACCAGCCGCCAGCCACAAAAACGGCGGTCATGGCGGAGTTCTGGGAGGAGTTCAGGGAAAGCTCCGGGGGTCTCATCGGCGGCGGCCTGACGCTCGTCTGCCTGCTGGCGGCCCTGCTGGCGCCCTGGATCAGTCCACAGGACCCCTACGATCTGGCGTCGCTCTTCCTGGAAAACAGTTTCAGGGCGCCCCACTGGTTCGTTCACGGCGAGGGGTTCCGGTTCGTTCTGGGGGCTGACGGCCAGGGCCGGTGCATGCTCTCGGCCATGCTCTACGGGCTGCGGATCAGCCTGTACGTGGGGCTGGTGAGCACGGTTCTCTCCATGGCCGTCGGGACCCTCCTGGGCCTCGTGGCCGGGTACGCCGGGGGCCGGACCGACGCCTTCATCATGCGGATCGCCGACATCCAGCTCTCCTTTCCCGCCATCCTCATCGCCCTGGTCATCATGGCCATCTGGGGGCAGGGGCTGTTCAAGATCATCATCGCCATCAGCGTGGTCAACTGGGTCTTCTACGCCCGCACGGCCCGGGGCTCCACCCTGAGCGAGCGGGAGAAGGACTACGTGGACGCGGCCCGGGCCACGGGCATGAGCTCAACCGCCATCATGGTCAAGGAGATCCTGCCCAACATCTTCGCCCCCATCATCGTCATCGCCACCGTGCGCATCGCCCACGCCATCATTTTGGAGGCGACCCTGAGCTTCCTGGGGCTGGGGGTGCCCGTGACGGAGCCCAGCCTGGGGACCCTTATCAACGAGGGGTACGTGGTGCTCTTCTCCGGGTTCTGGTGGATCTCCTTCTTCCCCGGGCTGGTCCTGATGTTCATCGTCCTGGGGATCAACCTCCTGGGGGACCGCCTCCGGGACGTCCTCAACCCGAGGCTCAAGCGATGAGCGGCCCGGACGGCGGCAAAACCGGCGGAGAACTGCTGCGTGTCGAGGGCCTCAAGACCCATTTTTTCACCCGACGGGGCGTGGTCAAGGCGGTGGACGATGTGGGGTTTTCCCTGGACCGCGGCGAGATCCTGGGGCTGGTGGGGGAATCCGGGGCCGGGAAGTCGATCACCGGGTTTTCCATCCTCCGGCTCATCGACGCGCCCGGCCGGATCGTGGACGGGCGGATCATTTTCGAGGGCGAGAACCTGCTGGAAAAATCGGAAAGGGAGATGATCCGGATCCGGGGCGACCGGATCAGCATGGTCTTCCAGGACCCCCAGACCTCCCTGGACCCGGTCTTCACCATCGGCTACCAGATCGTGGAAGGGATCCAGGCCCACGGGGAGATGGCCCGGGAGGCGGCCCGGGGACGGGCCGCGGATCTTCTCCGGCAGGTGGGCATCCCCAGCCCCGAAGACCGGCTGGCCGACTACCCCCACCAGTTTTCCGGCGGCATGCGCCAGCGGGTGGTGATTTCCATCGCCATGAGTTCCGACCCGGCCCTGATCATCGCCGACGAGCCCTCCACGGCCCTGGACGTGACGGTCCAGGCCCAGGTCCTGACCCTGATGCGACAGCTGGTGCGGGAGCGGAACGCGGCCATGATCCTCATCACCCACGACATCGCCCTGGTGGGCCAGTTCTGCGACGCCATCGCCGTCATGTACGCCGGCCGGCTGGTGGAAAAAGGCCCCAAGGAGGCCGTCATCCGGGCGCCGCTCCACCCCTACACCATCGGGCTCATCGGCTCCATCCCGGGCCGGCAGGCCCCCCTGAAGCGGCTCCGCCAGATCCCGGGCATGATGCCCAACCTCCTCAACCTCCCGCCGGGGTGCCCCTTCAAACCACGGTGCGAGCGGGCCGGCGACATCTGCGACCGGCAGCCGGATCTCGTGGAAGTCGGTCCGGGCCGATCCGTCGCCTGCTGGAAGGTGGACGCCCCATGACGCCTTCCGAAGCCGCGCATCTGCTCCAGGTCGAGGACCTGACCAAGCATTTCCCCATCCAGAAGGGGATCTTCGATAAGCTGGCCTTCCGGGACGGGCGGTTTGCGTGGATCAGCCAGACCGTCCACGCCGTCAACGGCGTCACCCTCGATATCCGGCAAGGCGAAACCCTGGCCCTGGTGGGCGAGTCGGGCTGCGGCAAATCGACCCTGGCCAAGACCATCATCGGCCTCCACGCCCCCACCTCGGGACGGATCCTCTACGACGGGACCGACATCGGCCGACTTACGGGATCGGCCCGGAAACCCTACAGGAAGAAGATCCAGATCATTTTCCAGGACCCGTTTTCCTCCCTCAACCCCCGCAAAAAAGTGGTGGACATCATCGGCCGGCCCATCGACGTCCACGGTTTGGCCAAAGGCGCCGAACGGACCGGGCGAGTGGCGGCCCTGCTGGAAAAAGTGGGCCTGTCCGCAGACTACGCCCAGCGCTATCCCCACCAGTTCTCCGGGGGGCAGCGCCAGCGCATCGGCATCGCCCGGGCACTGGCCTCCGAGCCGGACCTGATCATCGCCGACGAGCCCATCTCGGCCCTGGACGTCTCCATCCAGGCCCAGATCCTCAACCTCATGATGGACCTCCAGGAGGAATTGAACCTCACCTATCTCTTCGTCTCCCACGACCTGTCGGTGGTCCGCCACATCTCCAACCGGGTGGCGGTGATGTATTTGGGCTTCATTGTCGAGCACGGCGCCACCGAGGCCCTGTTCCGGGATCCCAAGCACCCCTACACCCGGATGCTCTTTTCCGCCATCCCCACGCTGGACACCCTCGAATTCCAGGACAACTTCGGCCTGAAAGGGGAGGTCCCAACGCCCATCCAGTTGCCGGCGGGGTGCGTGTTTCATCCGAGGTGCCCCATGGTCATGGACCGGTGCCGGGTCGAGCGGCCGATTTTGATGGAGATCGAGGCGGGGCGGTGGGGCGCTTGTCATTTGTACAGTGGTCTGAACCGGGATGGCCGGGAGTAAGGGATGAACCGGGATTTCGGGCGTTTCATCCCATCAATCCTTTAATCCCGGCCATCCCGGTTCAGACAATCATCCTCAATCAACGAAAAAGGGGAAAAACAGATTTTGACTCAGAAAAAAATTTCCATCAACGCCGAACGCCTCTGGACCGACCTTATGGCCCTGGCCGAAATCGGCGCCGACCCCAACGGCGGCGTGACCCGCATCGCGCTGTCCGACGCCGATCAGGACGCCCATGAATTTCTGATGGCCCGGATGCGGGACGCCGGGCTCAAGGTGGACGCGGACGACGCCTTCAACGTCATCGGGACCCTTCCCGCCAAAAAGCCAGAGAGCGGCCAAAAAGCCCTGATCGGCTCCCACCTGGACACGGTCCCCAACGGCGGAAAGTTCGACGGCGCCCTGGGGGTCCTCTGCGCCCTGGAATGCGCCCGGACGATCCGGGAAAACAACATCGAACTGCCCTGGGACCTGGAGGTCATCAGCTTCTGCGACGAGGAGGGGGGACACCATGCCGGCACGGTCGGCAGCCGGGCCATGACGGGCGCGCTTGCCCCTGGCGAAATCCAACAGATGGGGCCGGACGGGCGCCCCTCCTTTTTCCAGGCCCTGGAACGGGCCGGCGGCGATCCGACCCGGATCCATAACGCCGCGCGGCCGGCGTCGGACATCGCCTTTTTCCTGGAGGTCCACATCGAACAGGGCCGGATTCTCGAAAGCCAGCGGGCCGATATCGGCGTGGTCACCGCCATCGCGGGGATCCAGCGAACCGAAGTGATCGTCGCGGGCGAGGCCGCCCACGCGGGAACCACGCCCATGAAACTCCGCAAGGACGCCCTGGTGGCGGCGGCCCCTCTCTTCACCCTCCTGCCCAAATGGGCGTCATCCCGAAATTCCGAGATGACGGCGACCATCGGCCGCCTCCAATTGTCGCCCGGCGCGGTCAACGTGGTGCCGGGGGAATGCCGGTTCACCGTGGAGCTGCGCTCCCGAAACGCCGGGGACATGCAGGCGGTCCAGGACCTCCTGGACCGGCACGCCGCCCGGCAAGCGGATTGGCGGTTGCAGCCCCTGTACCGGAAAGACCCGGTGCGTCTCTCCACCCCGCTTCAGGACCGCATCACCCTGGCCGCCCTCCGGGAAGCGCTCGCCGTCCGCAATCTCCCCAGCGGCGCCGGCCACGACGCCGCCTCCTTCGCCCCCCACGTCCCCACCGGCATGATTTTCGTTCCCTGCCGGGGCGGCGTCAGCCACCATCCGGGCGAAACCATCGACCAGCGGCACGCCGCGGCCGGATGCCAGGTGTTGTTGCGGACGTTGCGGATTCTCTCCGGGGAGGGGGGGCGTTTGGACCCCGCCTGACCCCCGCCGACATTTGACAAACCGTTCAAACGCCCTACGTGCATGGGAACCGGTCCCCGTCCCCGCCCTCGGCCGCGAGGGAATTCATTCCCGCGCGGTCGGGCGAGAACAAGCAGGGTGTGATGGGTTCAGTAATCCGATGTCGGCGGTTTAGAACAACCGCGTAATCTCATCCACTTCGAATTTGGGCCATTCCGCCGGCGCGCCGTCCCGGACGGCTTCCACCCCCGGCTCCCCTTCCACCACCTCGCCGATGGGCGTCACGGCGATGCCTTCGGCGCGGACGCGGTTCACCAACTCTTCGCAATCGGGCTCGCGGCAGCAGATCAGCAGGCTTCCCGATCCGATGAGGCCCAGGGGATTGATGTCAAGAAGTTTGCCGATCTTCTCGGTCTCGGGGAAAACCGGGATATCCTCCATGCGGACGCGGATTTTATGGCCCCCGGCGATGCTCAGTTCTTCCAGGGCCGTGCCCAGGCCGCCTTCGGTCACGTCGTGCATGGCGCTGGCGCCGGGGATTTTCGCCGCGATGCGGGCTTCGCCCAGGATGCTGATGTCCGACAGAAACCCTTTGCAGGTTTCGATTTCCGCTTCCGTCATGCCGAGGCGGAAGAGCTGTTCGCCGAATTCCCGGGCGATGATGGAGGCGCCTTCCACCGCTAAGCCTTTGGTGAGCAGCATTTGGTCCCCCGGACGCATCCGTTTTTTGTCCACGAGGTCGGCCCGGCTCACGGACCCGGCCAGGGCGCAGGAGATCACGGGGCGGCAGACGGCGTCGGTGATCTCGGTGTGGCCGCCGCAGAGGGTGATGCCCCACTGGTCGCAGACCGTTTTCAGGTCGTAGAGCGCCTGGAAGATGCGGGACGCGGTGGTTCCGCAGGGGAAGAGCAGGGTGGTGAGCAGCCACCGGGGCGCGGCGCCGGAGGTGGCGATGTCGTTGGCGTTGATGAGCACGGCGTAATGGCCGATGGCGTCGGTGGCAAAGGTGATGGGGTCGGATTTGAGGATCAGCACCTCTTCCCCGGATACGTCCACCGCCGCGATGTCCTCGCCGATGCCGGGGTTGATGATCACGGACGGGTCGGCGAACTGGGCGTCGTCCAGGAATTCCTTCAACAGCTCGTTGGGGAATTTCCCGGCCGGGAGGGGCGTGGCCAGTCGGATGATCGATTTGAGGTCGTCGAGCCGGGAAATGGTGAAATCGGCCTCGATCTCCGATGCGCCGGCCGGGGTTCCGTTGTCCAGGAAAACCGTGGGCGACCCGGCGTTGCGGCCGGCCTCGATGTCGAAGACAAAATCCCCCACCATGAGGATCTCCGAGGGCCGCACGCCGAAATCCCGGGCCGCCATGAGGATGCCGCCGGGGTCGGGCTTGGGGGGCGGATCATCGTCCCGGCTGATGATGGCGTCGAAATCAGCCGGGCCGACGGCGGTGAAGTTCTCCATGGCCGCGTCGATGGCCATCCGGCTGTTGCGGCTCAGGATGCCCACCTTCAGGTCCTTTTCCCGCAGGTATCGGATGAGATCCTCGGCCCCCTCGTTGGGATGGGAATCGGCCGCGGCGGCGGCCTCGAACCGGTCCAGCTCCTCATGGCACAGGGCCCGGCGGTCCGGATCGGGAATGGCGTCGATGAATTCCAGAACGGGCTGTTCCGGCGGACACCCCAGGGCCTTCCGGATGACGGTGAAATCCAGGGCGCCGGGGCGGGTCAGGGTGCCGTCGAAATCGAAGAGGACGGCCCGGATGTCCGGGGGGATGTTGTGGATGTTCTTGGAAAACATTAAAATACGATGCCCACGTACCCGACGAAACTGCTGCCGGGACTCTTTTCATAGGACGTGGCGTAGGCCGCGGACTCTGCCTCCGCCGCGCCCAGGGCCTTTCCGGCGGCCAGGGCCGCCGCGGCCGCGCCGCCGCAACAGGCGTTGCGGTTGTCCAGGGCCTGCCGGATCACCGTTTCCGGGTCCATGGCCAGCATGGCCTCGATGACCTTCCGGTCGTTTTCGAACCGGACCCAGTCCACGGCCTCCCGGCCCCGTCCCTTGGGCTCGAACCCGAAATTTGCCCCGTAATGGGTCAGGTCGGTGGAACCGATCACCTTGAGCGCGAGGCCCATTTCGGCGGCGATCTCCGCCGCGGCTTTTCCGATTTTCAGCGACCCGGGGCTCGGCGGCACGCCCATGGGAACGAGTTTGGCGTCCGGGAAGAAATACTTGATGAAGGGCAACTGGAGTTCGATGGTGTTGTCCTGAACCGGACGGTCCGGGGATTCCACCTGGAACGGGAACCGCTCCACCAGTCCGTCCGCCAGATCGGCCTGGATCCCGATGGGGCCGAAGGGCGTTTCCACCCCGCCTTCCGCGAGGATGGAGTTGGGACCCCCCGGCGGCAGGTGTTTTCCGAACACGGCGATCACGTCCGGGGCGCCGCCGTTTCGGAGGCTGGCGATGACGCTGCACGCGATGGCGCCGGAAAACACCCATCCGGCATGGGGGACGATGCCGCCCACCCGCCGTCCGCCGTCGTCCGGCAGCGGGGGCGCTTCTTCCAGAAACTCCTGTATCTGGTTTTCGCAGGCGTCCGGTGCGCCGGGGTACCAACTGCCCGCGAAAACCGCTTTTCTGACCTTCATCCAAGAACCTCCCTGGCTGGGTTGAATTCACGCGCCATGATGCATTTTCAGCTCTTTAGAAATTAACCACGAATCCGCCGGGCGGCGCAAGCCTTTTTTGGGGGGCAAAGGCCCTCCGCCGACGGCCTCAAAGCGAATTCTCCGTTGAATTCCGTTTAGACGCGGTTTTAAGACAACCCCTTATTGACGCGATCAATCGGATGCCATATTCTCCTCCTGTTTGGAAGATGATTCAGGAGGATAGAATATGCAAACGAAACGCAAATTGAGCCTTACGATCGATCGGAATGTTTATCAAGCCATCGAAGAAGCCGCCGCCGCGGGCAACAGGAAAAAAAGCCATATCGCCCAGCAGGCCCTTGAATTGTGGCTCAGGAAAGAAACCGAGGCGAAGATGGCCAAAGGGTACGAAGAAATGCGGGAGGAGAGCAAAGCGTTTGCTGAATTGACCTTTGAAGCCCAGAGGGAATGATATCGGCAATCAAAAAGCGCCAACCACAATCGTCGCGGCCATTTCTTCCCAAGTAAAATTGTACCCTATGAATGTGCTGATAGAGCCTCCGGATGGCGGCCTGAAGAACATTTCCATTGTAACGACCAGTCAAATCCTGACCGTTTCCCGGGAAAGACTGGAAAGAAAGCTGGACCGCCTCGGTTCGGCGAAAATGGATGCGGTGAATCGGGCAATCCGGTTAAGCCTGGCCCTGGACTGATCCGTTTCGACTTTGGGCCTCTGTTGGAAAACGGGGAAAATTTTATTTTGACTTCCGTTTGAGGGAAGGTTATAAGAAGCGTTTGATTTTTTTCGGGGAGCGGGGCCTCCGGAATACGGGAGATCGGAAGGAAACACACACGGCATGTTTACGGGCATCATCGAAGGGCTGGGCACGATACGGGGCGTCAACTCGGGGCCGGAAGGGGGAAAGCGGTTGACGATCGGGTCGGATTTTTCCCTGGCGGGGACGAAGATCGGCGACAGCATCGCCGTCAGCGGCGCCTGCCTGACGGCCGTTTCCATTGATGACCGGACCTTCACCGCCGACGTCTCCCCCGAAACCCTGTCCCGGTCCACCTTCGGCCGGGCAAAGACCGGGGAGCGGGTCAACCTGGAGCGGGCCCTCCGCCTGTCCGACCGCCTCGACGGCCACCTGGTGTCGGGCCACATCGACGGCCTCGGCGCCGTCCGCGGCAAGACCCCCGCGGGCAACGCCATCTTGGTGGCCATCGACGCCCCCCCGGAGATCGCCCGGTACGTCATCGAAAAAGGCTCCATCGCCGTGGACGGCGTCAGCCTGACCATCAACCGGCGCGGCGCGGATTTTTTCGAGGTGAGCATCATCCCCCATACGGCCTCGCTGACCACGGTGGGCTTGAAAAAGGCCGGGGACTCTGTTAACCTCGAAGCCGACATGATCGGCAAGTATGTCGAGAAGTTTTTGGAGCGAAAACAAACGGATAAAGAAGCGGCATCCGGCATCGACCGCCAGTTGCTGGCAAGGACCGGATTTCTCTGAACGGCGGCGGGGCCGCCTGTCCTGAACGAATTTTTTATACCTCAAATATTCAAGGAAAAAACCGAGCCATCGGTTTGTGGAGCGATGTAAATCCCATGCCAATCCTCAGCATCGAAAAGGCCATCGAAGAGATCAAGGCGGGCAAAATGGTCATCCTGGTGGATGACGAGGACCGCGAAAACGAAGGCGACCTGACCATGGCCGCCGAAATGACGACCCCGGAGGCGATCAATTTCATGGCCAAATACGGCCGGGGGCTCATCTGCCTGCCCATGACGGGCGAAAAGATCGACGCCCTGGAACTCCCGCTGATGGTGGAGAACAACACCTCCCGGTTCCATACCGGTTTCACGGTCTCCATCGAGGCCCGGAAGGGGGTCACCACCGGCATCTCCGCCGCCGACCGCGCCACCACCATCCTGGCCGCCGTGGCCGACGACGCCAGACCCGGCGACATCGTCCGGCCCGGACACGTCTTTCCCCTGCGGGCGAGAGACGGCGGCGTCATGGTCCGGTCCGGCCAGACCGAAGGGGCGGTGGATCTGGCCCGGCTGGCCGGTCTCAAACCCGCCGGCGTCATCTGCGAGATCATGGACGAAGACGGCGCCATGGCCCGGATGCCGGCCCTGGAGAAATTTTCCGAAAAGCACGGCATCGGCATCTGCACCATCGCCGATCTCATCGAATACCGGATGCGCAAGGAATCCTTCGTGCGGCGGGCCGCCCAAAGCGTCATTCCCACCGATTTCGCCGGAGAATTCAAGATCGAGGTCTTTGAAAACGATATCGAGGATGTTCTCAACATCGCCATGATCAAGGGGGAGATCGATCCGGAAAAACCGATTTTGGTGCGGGTCCACTCCGAATGCCTCACCGGCGACATCTTCGGGTCCATGCGGTGCGATTGCGGCGATCAGATGAAAAAGGCCATGGAGATGATGGATCGGGAGGGGGCCGGCGTGCTCCTCTACATGCGCCAGGAGGGACGCGGCATCGGTCTGGTCAACAAGATCAAGGCGTATGCCCTCCAGGACCAGGGCTACGACACCGTGGAGGCCAACGAACAGCTCGGCTTCAAGTCGGATCTGAGAAACTACGGCATCGGCGCCCAGATCCTGGTGGCCCTGGGCATCCGGAAGATGCGGCTCATCACCAACAACCCCAAAAAAATGGTGGGGCTTCAGGGCTACGGCCTGAGCATCGAGGAGCAGGTGCCCATCGAGATCGAGCCCAACGAGTTCAACCGGTGCTACCTGGAGTGCAAAAAACTCAAGATGGGGCACATGCTCAACATCGACGCCAA
>CAZZBE010000151.1:0-10826 GCA_964652715.1 uncultured Desulfobacteraceae bacterium | reverse complement strand
TCCGGCAACACGGCGTCGAACCAGTCCCGGGCGCAGTCGACCCGGCCGAGGTCGCCGTGGGCCGCGTAGGAGAGGTGACGGCAGCCGCCGAAGCACAGGGGGAGGTAGGGGCAGGCGAGGCATTCGTCGGTTTGCCAGCGGCCGGGGCGGTAGGCGTCCGCCGGGCCGGGGCCGGTTTCCAGGTCGCCCGCGGCGAACCGGGGGCGGCCGATGAAGGCGGGGCATTTGTAGAGGCGGCCGTCCCAGTCGACCACGAAGGCGTGGTCCATTTCGACCATGCAGTGGAGGGGGGCGGGGCGGGGCGTGCGGAAGCCGCGTTGGAGGGTCGCTTCCCGCAGTTGTACCGCCGCCTTGACGAGCCAGGGTTCGGCGTAGGTGCGGCATCCGGGGGCGCAGGCGCCGGGAAGAGCGGCGTCCCCGGCCTGCTGGGCGATGGGGGTGAAGCGGACGTTGGCGATCCGGTCGGGGCCGAGGCCCTTTTCGATCAGGAAGTCGAGGAGGTGGATGAACTCGGGCCAGGTCGCCGGGCCGTAGTTGCCCGAGAGGTCGATGGTCAGGCGGTCGGCGACGGCCTTGAGGTTGCGGATGATGGTGGAAAAAGAGCCTTCGCCCGAGCGGAAAGGCCGGGACCGGTCGTGGAGACGGGGCGGGCCGTCCAGGGTGACCTGGGCCCGGTCCAGGCCCAGGGGGCGGAGGGCATCCGCGGTCTTGGGGGTGAGGAGGGACCCGTTGGTGATCAGGCCGAACCGGAAAGGTTTGTCCTTGGCTTCGGCCAGATCCGCGAACCGCCGGGCCAGGGACCGAAGCCGGTCCGTCTCCAGCAGGGGCTCGCCGCCGTAAAATATAACCCGCAGACCGGAGACGGCGTCGTGGTCCAGGCGGGCCGCCGTGAAATCGACGAGGCGGTCCGCCGTGCTGGCGGAGATGCGGCGGTCGCCCTTGAGGGCGCCCTCGAAGCAGTAAGGGCAGGCGAAATTGCAGGCCATGGTCAGAACCACGGTGAGGTCCAGGTCGCCGGGCCGCTCGTTGAGCCGGTCGAAATAGCCGATCATACTGGTTTGTTCGGTTTCGGGGGCGTCCACCAGGAGCCCCAGGCGCTGAAAAAGGGCGGCGTTGGCGGCCGACAACCGGCCGGTTTCGAAACGGCGCAGGGTCGGGGCCGTCACGCGCACGAGGGAACGGCGCAGGGTGGAATAGAGCAACCGCCGGTCGGGGCGGCGGGGGCAGGGAGTGGTGGCGCGGTAGATCGAGGGGGTCATGGCGGAGAAAGGGGACGGCGGCGGGTGGCGCCCGTCCCCGCCCCCATTTTTTAGAGATATTTCAAAACATGATGCGGCGCTTCAGGGTTAAATGGGCATCGGCCCGGTGTTGCAACAGAGCTGCCGGGTTTTGCTCTTGTCGTCGTCGCCCTCTTCGACAACCTCCGGCGTTTCCTCTTTTTCCTCTTCCGGCGTTTCCTGGTTCTTCTCTTCCGTCATTGAATCCTCCCTCCTTGATTGGGTTAAAAACGGAACCGCAGGCCGATCTCGGCCCACCGGTCCGGATTTTGGGCAGTGGCGATGGCGTACTGGTCGCCGTTGAACAGGTTGTGGACCGCGCCGAAGACCTCGGCTTCGAAATCGCCTTTGATATAAACCGTTTTATTTACGGATGCGTGCCAGATGAAATCGTCGTATTCGCCCCCGGCCCCTTGTCTTTCGATGTTATACCAGGTGTACCGTCCCCAGACTTCCGCGCTCCAGGTTTCGCCGTCGTCGTATTTCAAGGCGAGGTTCAGGGTGTACTGGTCCTCGGCGCCTTCCGCGTTGGGCGGGGTGATGTTCACGTAGGAACCCCCGGCGTAGAGGGCGGCGTCGTAGAAGGGTCGGGTCTCAGCCTCCAGTTCCACGCCCCGGCGGAGGATGTCGCCCCGGTTGAAGGTGAAGTCATTTCCGCTGGGGGCGCCGCCGGGGACCTCGACGAGGCTTTTCCGGGTTTCGTGGTAGAAATACGCGGCCTTGAGCCATACCACCTCCAGCTCGACGGTCTCGACGCCGATCTGGCCCGACAGGATCTCTTCGGGCTCCAGGTCTGGGTTGGGATCAAGGCGAAACCCCCCGAGCTGGATGTCGCCCAGGGGCGGCGTGTTGAACCCCGACGACCCGGCGGCCCGGATCAGGGTGGCGTCGGTCAATTGGTAGGTGGCCCCAAGGCTGGGGCTGAAGTAGGACCCGCTCTCGTCGGTGTCGTCGTACCGTCCGCCCAGGGCCAGGGAGAGGTCGCCGAAGCTTAGGGTGGTGTTGGCGTAAAGACCCCAGATGGTCCGGTCGGCGTCGAGCGACAGCCCGGGCGCCGCTCCCAGGAATTGTTGGATGGCCGGGCCGTTGTCGAAGGCTCTGTCCACGTCGGCCGATTCGAAGTCCGCGCCCAGGACGGCGGAGTGGGACCCGAAACGGTAGACCAGCTTGGCCCCGGCGCCCATCACCTCCTCGTCTACGCGTTGTTCCTGGAAAAGCTCCGGCTCGGACCCCCAGATGCCCAGGCCGAGGGTATCGGTGTGGTCCGTGTTGTCCCTGGTCAGGGCGTAGGCGAAGAGGGATGCATGCATATCCCGGGTCAGGGACGCGTTTGCCGAGAGGTTCCCAAACCGGGTGTGGTAGGTTTGCTCCGATTCGATGTCAAAGGAGGGGATCTGCCCGTTGTTGACATAGGGGTCGCTGTAGCCCATGCTGACGTCGAGGTCGACCCGGTCGAAGGGCGTAAAGCTCAGTTTGCTGAAGAGACTGTCCCGCTCATACCCGCGGTCGGGCATCAGCCCGTGGGAGGTCTGATGCCCGGCGTAGAGGTAATATCCGGCCGGGCCCGCCGCGCCGGCCGCGGACGCGCGGTAGTCCTGGGAATCGCCGTCGCCGTAAGATCCCTGGACGATGCCCGAGGGCTTGGCCGCATAGCCCGTGTTTTTGGTGATGATGTTGATCACCCCGCCCAGGGAGGAACCCCAGGCCGAGGAGGCCGGCCCCTTGATGATCTCGATCCGGTCGATGATCTCCACGGGCACGGCGTTGGATTGAAAGACGCCGGCGGTGATGTAGTTCAGGTTCATGCCGTCCAGCAAGACCCGCACGTGGCGGGCTTCCGACCCCTGGAAAAACACGACCCCCACCGATCCGAAATCCCTGGTGGATGCGATGTAGACGCCCGGCACGCGACGCAGCACGTCGTCGAGGTTGTGGGCGTTCATCCGCCGGATCTGCTCGTCGGTGATCACGGTGATGTGTTCCGGCGTCTGGGAAATGGACCGGGCGGAGCGGGTGGCCGAAACGACCGTCAACTCTTTTTCGGTATAAAACATCCGGAGCACCGCCAGCTCCGCTTCGGTCTGGGCCGCGGCCGGCGGAGCGGCCCACAGCAGGATCAGGGCCAGGCAGGCCGTTCGGGCGAGACAACGACGGATCATTTGCGCTTACATCCTTTCCTTTTTGCTTTCCAAATCGGTCGGAGTATGGTACTGAGAAATTTCAGCCGTAAAAGACGAAGGGCCGACGGTCGAACCCGGATGACAAAACGATTTGCCGACATGCAGCATCGATATCTTAACGCCGTTGGTCTTAACGCCGTTGGGCGGGATGGCGGCGGGGGACGGATGCGCCGAAGGGATCGCCGCCGTCGTTTTGCTGTCGGATTCGACGCTTATCAGGTTTTTTACCCGAATTCAAGAAAGAGTTTCGATCTCCTGAAGATCGCTTCGACCCCATGAGCCGACCCCTTTTCCGGACATTCCGAGCGCTCATTTTCCTGTCTGCGCTGATTCTCGGCTTGTGCGGGACCGCCGCGGCGGAGTTCCGGGTGCTGGCGGTCCAGAGCTTCCGGGTAGGCCCCTACGAATCCGCCCTGGCCGGTTTCAGAACCGTTTGCGCATGCCGCATCGACCGGTTTATCCTCTCGGAGCGGAAAGGAGAGGATGTGAGGGACGCCATTCGGAAGACCCGGCCCGACGCGGTGCTGGCCATCGGCGGGGAAGGCCTGGCCGCCGCGGCGGAGGTTCGCCATATCCCGGTGTTCTACGTCATGGCCCTCGATACACCGAAGACGACCGCCCGCCGGAACAACGTCTACGGGGTGAGCATGGTCGTATCCCCCCAGGCCCAGCTGGAGATCCTTTCCTCGGCCCTGCCCGGCCTCCAGCGGTTGGGGGTGCTCTACGACCCCGGACGAACAGGGCCCTTTGTGACGGCGGCCCGAAAGGTCTCCGCCGGCAAAGGGGTCGCGCTGACGGAAGGGCCGCTCACCGGGGCCGCCGGGGCGCCCGACGCCCTCAAGGGGATGATCGGCGACATCGGGGCCTTCTGGCTCCTGCCCGACCTCACCGTGGTCACCGCCGAAACGGTCCGCCACATCATCCTGACCTGCCTGACGGCCGGCGTGCCGGTGATCGCCTTTTCCGAGAAATACCTGGAGATGGGCGCCCTCATGGCCATCACCTTCGATCCCCGGGACATGGGGGTCCAGGTGGGCCAAATGGCGGCTTCGGTGCTCCGGGGGAACGACCCGCCCCCGGAAGCGCGGCATCGGTACGCCCGCCGCCCGGTGACGACGATCAACCCGACCATCGCCCGGAAGCTGGGAATCAAGATCGATGCCGACGCCCTGAAGACGAACGAAACCCACGCGCCAAACGCCATAAAGGAGGACCCTTCGTGAGCCGTTCCGTCCTCTCCGCCGTCCGGTTCAGTTTTCTCGCCAAGGTCTGCTTTTTCCTCACCCTCTTCATCCTCGTGATCACCATCGCCTTCACCGTGCTTTTCGTCCATTACCAGCGCGGCATGCTTGTTCAGACCCTTGTCCGGAACGGGGAGGTCCTGTCCGGGATCATTTCCCGGAACGCCCGGCTGGCGGTGATCTCCGAAAGCCAAGACCTGCTGCGGGACGTCATCGACGCCGGATTCGGCCAGGACAAGGTCATCCAGATGATGATCTACAACGACCGGGGCGACCTGCTCACCTGGCGGGCCCGGAAGAATCATCCGACGTCGGCCGGAGAACCCCGTCCGAAGATCCTGAAGACGGTGGCGGCCCGGATGGACGGGGCGGCGTCGGTCTATGTCCGGGACGGGGCGGAGGTGGTGGAATTCTGGTCCGCCGTGGCGCCGGAGGGGCCTTACCAGAGCGAGGAATCCCTTTTTCTGGACGACGACGCCGCGGCGCCGAAGGCGTCCACGGCCGCCCCCATCGCGGGCTGGATCGGGATCTGCGTCGACAAGTCCGAACTGAACCGGGAGTTTCGGGCGCTCATCCGGCGGTCGTTCCTGGTGGGGCTGGCTTTCTGGATACTGGGGTCCGTTGTGGTCTTTATCGCCATCCGCCGCATCACCCGCCCCCTCAAGCAGCTGCACGCGGGGGTGGAGGCGGTGGAATCGGGGGGACAGGCGGTCCGCGTGGCCGAAGACCGGCGGGACGAGCTGGGGAACCTGGCCCGGGCCTTCAACCGGATGGCCGGGACCATCCAGGCCAAGGAGGCGGCCCTCCGGGCCTCGGAGGAAAAATACCGCTCCATCGTGGAAAACGCCACCGAGGGGATTTTCCAGACCGACCCCGACGGCCGGATCGTCATGGCCAACCCGGCCCTGGCCGACATGCTCGGGTACGACTCGGCCCGGGGCATGGTCCGGGAGAGGATCGGCATTCTCGGCCACGTCCAGGTGGACGAAGACCAGCGGGCCCGGTTCCGGGAGCGGATCCGAAACGGGGAATACGGGACCGCCTTCGAGACCGTCTGCCGCCGGAACGACGGCGGAACCGTGCCGGTGCTGGTCAACGTCCATGTGGTGCGGGACGAGGAGGGCCGGGTGGCCCTCTACGAAGGGCTGGTCCAGGACGTCACCCCCTGGAAACAGGCTGAACGGCTCAAGGTGGCCAAGGAGGCGGCCGAGGCGTCGGCCGAGGCCAAGAGCCGGTTCCTGGCCAACATGAGCCACGAGATCCGCACCCCCCTGGGGGCCATCACGGGCATGGTGGCGGTGCTGAACCGGTCGCCGGACATCGCCCCCGACTGGAAGCGCCGGCTCGAAAAGATCGAGAGCGAGGCCCAGACCCTTCTGGGGCTCATCGAGGACATTCTCGATTTTTCCCGCATCGAAGCCGGCAAGCTCCGCCTGGAAAAAATCCCCTTTGCCTGGGCGCCGGTGGCCCGGCAACTGGCGGAGCTGTTCGTCGACAAGGCGGCGGAAAAGGAAATCGACCTGGTGTTCAAACTTGAAGACGACATCCCGGCCGCCATGATCGGATCGCCGCTGCGGTTGAGGCAGGTCCTCACCAACCTCATCGGCAACGCCGTCAAATTCACCCCCGAGGGGGGCCGGGTGCTGGTGACCGGTCACGCCCATCGACGGTACGACAACGGCGGGCTGAACCTGGTGTTCCGGGTGGAGGACACGGGCATCGGCATCCCCCCGGAGAAGCAGGCGGAGATCTTCGAGAGCTTCACCCAGTCCGACGACTCCACCTCCCGGAAATACGGCGGCGCCGGGCTGGGACTGGCCATCTGCAAGCAGCTGGTGGAGATGATGGGGGGCCGGATCCAGGTGCTCAGCATGGCGGGCGGCGGGTCCCATTTCACCTTCACCGTTCCGGTGGAGGAGACCGACGAGATCCCGGCGGAGGGGACAGGGGACGGCGGCGGCCGTCCCGTTGCGCCGTTGGGCGGCGCCCGCATCCTGGTGGTGGAGGACCACCCCATCAACCAGGAGGTGGTCCAGAATCTGCTGGAGGCGGAAGGGGTCCATGTGTCGGTGGCCGGCAACGGCCACGAGGCCCTGGCGGCCCTGGCGGATTCGGATTGCGACGCGGTGCTCATGGACGTCCAGATGCCCGGCATGGACGGGCTCGAAGCCACCCGCCGGATCCGTGAGACCCGGCCCGATCTGGCCGGCATGCCCGTGATCGCCATGACCGCCCACGCCCTGCCCGAAGAGCGGGACAAATGCCTGGACGCGGGCATGGCCGATGTGGTCACCAAGCCCCTGGATCTGAAAAAGCTCTTCGACGTCCTGGCCCGGCATCTGTCCTTCCGGGAGGACGCGGCGCCGGACCGGACCGCCCGCGACCCCGCGGTCTCCGGATCGGGCGCCGCCGGCGAGCCCCCCATTCCCGGGGACCTGCCGGGCATCGACGCGGCCG
Source organism: uncultured Desulfobacteraceae bacterium (assembly GCA_964652715.1). Classification (GTDB taxonomy): domain Bacteria; phylum Desulfobacterota; class Desulfobacteria; order Desulfobacterales; family JAABSP01; genus JAABTD01. Next base: position 3,671 of record CAZZBE010000151.1, on the reverse strand, counting down.
ACGCCCGGGAGCGGCTCCTGGGCAACCGCCATCTTTTGGGGCGGCTTCTCCGCCAGCTGGTGGACGATTACCGGGACGCGGCCGACCACCTCCGGTCCCTCCTGGAAGAGGGGCGCCGGAGCGAGGCCCGGATGCTGGCCCACACCCTCAAGGGCGTGGCGGGCAACTGTTCGGCCCGGCCCCTGTTCCGGATCGCCGCCGACCTGGAGCGGGTCCTCCACGACGGCGAAAAGGACCCCGACCCCGCCGATCTCGATCGCCTGGACGAGGCCCTGACCGCGGTGGCCGCCGCCGCCCAGCGGCTTGAAGCCGAAATTCCCCCGGCGCCGAAGCCCCCGGCCGCCGCCCGGCGGGTGTCCCCCGATGAACTGGCCCGGCGGTTCCGGACCCTGGACGACCTGCTGCGACGCCACAAGCTCCAGGCCGAAGAGGTCCTCCCCGGCCTGACCGCCGTCCTGCCCAACGGCCGATACGCCGACCTGGTCAAGAAACTGGACCGTCAGATCTGGAATTTCCAATACAAAGAGGCCCGGCGGACGCTGGCGGAGATGGCCGGGATAGCGGGGATTTCGCTTACTGAACTTCCCGCCGAATCCGTCTGAATTCCGGAAGAATCCGGAGAAAATGGCTGAAGATGCGGGGGTCGAAGGCGGTTTCGTTCTGGGCCTCCATGACGGCTATGGCCTTTTTTTCGGACATGGCGGCCTTGTAGACCCGTTCGTTGACCAGGGCGTCATAGATGTCGGCGACGGCGGCGATCCGGGCGCTTTCGGGGATCGCATCGCCCTTGAGCCCCTGGGGATAGCCGGTTCCGTCCCATTTTTCATGGTGGCACAGGGCGATCTCCCGGGCCAGCTGGAGGAGGGGGACGTCGGATTTGTCGAGGATGTTGGCCCCGATCTTGGGATGGGCCTTCATCAGTTCGAATTCCTCGAAGGTGAGCCGGTCTTTTTTCAGGAGGATGCCGTCGGGGATGCCGATCTTGCCGATGTCGTGCATGGTGGCGGCGATGCGCAGGTCTTCCGCCGCCCGCGGGTCCCAGCCCAGGGCCCGGCCCAGGGCTTCGGCGTAGCGGCCGATCCGCCGGATGTGGGCCCCGGTTTCCTCGTCCCGGCTCTCGGAGGCCCAGACCAGGCGGAGGGCGATCTCCTCCTCCCGCTTCCGGATGTCGGCGGTCCGCCGGTTGACCTCCTCTTCGAGGAACTGGCGGATGAAGAGGTTTTCCCGGGCGCTCTGGAGGGCGTCCACCCGTTCCTCGTGGGCCCCGCCGAGAAACGAGAGGAGCAGCACCTTTTCCTGGCCCAGGGCCACGGCCGCGGCCTCCAGCGCCCATTCCCGACCGGCGGGGTCCTCCTCGACCCAGGACCCGGACCGGATCCGGCCTTCGGCCGACGCGGCCCAGAACGCCTCGGCGTCGAATAAAAAATTCTCCAGAAAGGGGAAGCGGTTTCCCGGCGCGATGGGGTCTCCCACCGCCATCTTTGCCTCGAAAAACCGGTCGAGCCAGGCGGGGGGCGGCGCGGCCAGCCGGAAGGCGCCGGCGTCGGTCCGGGTCATCACCGCCTGGTCGAGGGCGGCGAACAATCCATCCATCATGGCGCCGTCACCATGCGGGCCAGGGTTTCGAAAGCCTCCGCGACATTCCGGCCGGTCTTGGCGCTGGTGAGGAGTTTGGGGGCGTCGAAGGGCGCCTTCCGGGGATCCACGGCCCACTGGTCCTTGAGGTCCGCCTTGTTGAAGAGCACCATGAAGGGGACGTCGCCCACGGTCCCCCGCACCTTTTCGTTCAACTGGATCGCCTTTTCGAGGGTGGTGGGCCGGGCGCCGTCCACCACCAGGAAATAGCCGGCGGTCCCCCGGAGGTACGACGTCTTCAGCTTCTGGAAGTCGTCCTCCCCGTAAAGGTCCCACAGCATCAGGTTCACCTGCCGGTCGTCCACGGTCACGGTCCGCTTGTCGATCTTCACCCCCACGGTGGTGAGGTATTTGTCCGAGAAGATCCCTTTGACGAAGCGGCCCACGAGGCTCGTCTTGCCCACGGCGAAGGAGCCCACCATGCAGATCTTTTTCTGGATCACGGCCAATCGACCACCTCCTCTTTTTCCGGAGGCGGCGGCGCCGCGGCGATAAAACGGAAGGTGACGCTCCGGTTCATGGCCTTGTCCTCCTCTGTTGTCTCCTCCCGAACCGGCGCTTTATCGGCCACGCCCACGATCTTGATGCGGTCGGGGGCCATGCCGTTGGCGATAAGGAGTTCCCGGGCCTTTCGGGCCCGTTCACGGCTGAGGGCCTCGTTGCGGCGTTCGGTGCCGGTGGAATCGGTGTGGCCCACGATTTCCAGGGTGAAGGGTCGGTCCGGTTCCCGGCCGTAGCGGCGGAGGTCCCGGGTTTTTTCCAGCAAAGCTTCCAGCTTCGGCGTCTGGTCGGGCCGCACCTGGGCGGTGTTGAAGGTGAAGAGGATCACCGTCTCTTCGATGGCGGCCCGGGCCGCCCTGAAGCCGGCGACGGCCCGATCCGTCAAATCCGAATCGTCGATGGCCGCGACCCCGGACACAGCCGGGGCCAGTATCCGGAACCGCGCCGCCCAGTCATGGGGGGCCGTTCCCCGTGCCGAGAGCACCCCGTCCCTGAAGCTGAGATCGACCCCCGGCGGCGGCTGCAGAAGCCCCTCGGCCCGTTGGCGGACGAGATCGGGATGGAGGCTCTGGTACGGGGTCCATTGGAACACGATCTTGTCGGGAGGGATGTCGGCGCCGGCCAGCCACCGGTCCGGGTCTGTTCGCGGGTCCGGGGCCAGGGGGTCCCGCAGGCCGGAGACCCGGTAAACGTCGCCGGTCCGGGTCACGTCGGTCACCATGACGCCGGGCAGGGACCCGAGCCGCGCCCTGAGATCGGCCGCGCCGGAGCGGTCCACGACCGAAGGGGCGGGGCGCCGGATTGCCCGGGGCTGTTCCCCTTCCGGCCAGATGGGTCGGGTCACTGTCTTCCGCGGCGCCGGTTCCCGGCCCCAGTCGAGATGGGAGAAACCGTAATAGAACCCGATCCCGCCGGCGATGAGCAGAAAAAGGAAGAGCAGCCACGGCAGGAACCGCCATTTTTTCCGGCTTTGGTACTCCGCCTCGAAGCAGGCCCGCAGGCAATAGCGAATGGAATCGAAAACAGCGGCGTCGCCGTCGAAACGGCGGAGGGCCTCCCCTTTTTCGAAATGGATCTCCTCCAGGGCCTTCTGGAGGGTGATCCGGAGGCCTTCGGGGGGGTCGCCCCGGATCACGGCGGCCAAAAGGGCCATGTCGCCCTGGACCACCCAGACCGTCAGTTCCCCCACCTGGAAGGTCTGGAGGGCGTCGTCTTCGTCCATGTCGAAGGAATCCCGGGCGAAATCCTGGATGGCCGTGAGCATCCCCGACACGATGTCGGCGTCCTGATAGGATTCCAGGCTTTCGGCCGCCATGTGCTGGAGGATCAGGCCGGTCTCCTTGTGGATGAGCAAAACCTGCTCCACCCGGTAGAGGAGGCTGTGGAGCAGGGCCACCTCGGCGAAGGATTTGCCGGTGCGGAGGGCCTCCAGCCGCCATTTGAGCCCCTGCCAGGAGAGGCTCCGGCCCAGGGTCTGGTTGAAATCCTGGAGTCTGGCCTGGAAGGCCTGGGCGATGGCGTTTCTTATGGTCTGG
>CAZZBE010000150.1:0-11010 GCA_964652715.1 uncultured Desulfobacteraceae bacterium | reverse complement strand
TTTCCTTAAGGGATTCGAGACGCAGTTTCCAGTAGTTGGAGATGGGGTTGTCCATAAAAATCAGCTCCTTTCCGTTTCCGATTTTATTAAATATCTCTATACCTTGCCATCAAAAATTATTGGGCCAGTTCATTGCGCCATGCAATATCCGCAACCTTCTACGGTTTCATCACGGGACGCGCTTTCTCTTCATCCGTATCCCAGCTTTCCACCCATTCCAAGACCTTTTCATGATCCACGAATCGGCCGCTTTCGGCGTGGCGGATACCCTCCTGAATGGCCTCGATCTGCGTGGACTCTCTCTCCAAATAGATCCGAATAGCCTCCGCGACGCAAGCGGATTTTGACTGTCGGGTATTTTTCGCGAATGAATCAAACCGATCCGCCAGATCCGACGGCAACTGGATGTTCATGTCGATCATATCACTCATGGGCAACACCTCCGTATTTCCCCCAGATTAGTACACCTGACATCAAAGGGCAATCCGGTTTCACCGCCCCCGCGGAAACAACATCACCACCGGCACCGTCAACACCGGCACGAACGCCATAATCATCAGGGCCGCATAGGTCGAGTAGGCGTCGGCCGCGGCGCCCACGATCGGCGAGATCAGGCCGCCCAGGCCGTAGGCGAAGCCCATCATGAGGCTGGCGACCATGGAGCGGCCTTTGGGCGCCAGGGCCTGGGCCATGACCACGCCCAGCGGCAGCGTGGAGAGCACCATGCCGCCGGCCAGGATCGATCCGAGGTAGACCCAGTCGCCGGGCAGTTGGAGAAGGAGCAGCAGCGACGGCGTCATGAGCAGGTGACAGATGAGAAAGACCGGCTTGAGGCCGTACCGGTCCGACGCCAGCCCGGCGAAAAGGCCGCTGAAGGTGCCGGACACGGTGAACAGCGCGAAAATCACGCCGGCGGAAACCACGGAAAAGCCCTTTTCGACGAAGAACACCGGCATGAAGGTGATGAACGCCTGACCCGCCACGGCCCGGATGAACATCACCGCCCATATCAGCGTGATCGGCTTCCAGGCATCGCCCAGGCTCTCGCGGATGGCCCCCAGAAAGCCCTGCCGGCGCATTCCTTCGGAAACGGGCATCGGAAGGGTGAAAAAAATCCAGACGAAGACCGCCAGCCCTAAAAGCATGGTGGCCGGCAGTCCGGCCAGCCCGTACCGGGCCGCGTACCAGGTGATGAACAGCGGCCCGATGCCGAAGGCCAGTGTGCCGCCGGTGTTGAAGATGGACATGGAAAAGCCGGCTTTTTGTCCCGCGTAGACCGGCACCATGCCGGTGACGGCCGGGTGGAACATGGACGACCCCATGGACCCGATGGAGACCGCCAGCATCAGGGTCCAGAAGCCGGTGGCCAAACCGGACAGGGGCACGAAGATCACCGGCAGCATCAGCCCGCCCAGGATAAACCACCGGGTCTGATACCGGTCGGAGAGATACCCCACCGGCGGCTGGATGATAAAGGCCAGCAGCCGGTTGACCCCGGCGATGGTCCCGATCTGCGCCATGGAGAGGCCGAGCTTTTCCACGAACAGGGGAAACAGCGGGCTGGTGAAGGAGCTGTAGAAATCGCCGGTGAAATGGACCAGGGTGAGGGCGAACAGGACCTTGACGTTGATGCGGCCGTTTTCCCTCATGGCGCGTCCGTCATGGGCGGAACCAGCAGGGTCGGATCGATGCGTTCCTTGAACCAGTTCATCCGCCAGTCCAGGTGCGGTCCGGTGGCCCGGCCGGTGGCCCCGACCCGGGCGACGACCTCCCCCTGCTTCACGAATTCCCCTTCCCTCACCAGGATCTTGTGGAGATGGAGAAAGCTCGACGAGATGCCGTGGCCATGGTCGAGGATGAGGGTGCCGCCGGAGTAGAACATGTCCGGATGGACCAGGCTCACCACGCCGTCCGCCGGGGCTTTGACGGGCGTGCCCGCGGGGGCGGCGATGTCCACGCCGTAGTGGGGCCGTTTGGGTTTGCCGTTGAGAATCCGCTGGGATCCGTAAACGCCGGAGATCCGGCCCGTCGCCGGCCAGATGAAGGATTGGGTGAAGTCGAGCCGGGGGGCGTCCCACGACCGGGCCTGCCTGACCCGGGCCGCTTCTTTCCGGATGCGCTTCAGGTCCGACGGCGAGGGTTCCACCTTTCGGGGCGGGAGGCCGTCGATGCGCTCAATGTCGTAATCCCGCTTTTTAATAATCAGCGGTTTATGCAGAATATCCCCGGGCCCGGTTCGTCCTTCCAGCAGGGCGGTTTTGGGCGCATCCCGGCCGAATCCGATCACGAAGACGCCGTCCGGGGAGACCCGGACGGGGGTTCCGTTGAAAAAAATGCGGACGGACGGGTCGGTTCGGCCCACGACCATGCCGCCTTGTACAAAATCGCCGGTCAACTCCAGGGCCCCGGCCGGCGCCGCCAGACCCCACAGGGCGAGCGCCATCCATAAGAAGGTTTTCTTGAATACGGTTTTCATGGCGCACCGTTTACCCTATTCCGGCCCCCGACGCAAGAGGCGGTCCGCGCCCCAGAACCAGAGGGCCGCGGCCGCTTGCAGCCCCAGCATGGCGCCGAAGGCCGCGCCGTAGCCGTCGGGCGCGTACCCGGCGGCCGTGGAGGGCCACAGCCCGATGACCGCGCCGATGGACCACTGGGCCGAAAAGGCCGCCACGAAGACCAGCAGGTTGAGGGCCGTGTTGGCCCGTCCCGAGAGGTGGAGGGGAAAGCTCTGGGAGAGGACGGCGTAGGGCAGGATGGACGACGTGCCGGTAAAACCGAAAAGGATCCACAGGGGAACGGCCCAGGCGGCGACCCCCAGCGCGATCAGGCCCAGCACGGCCATGCAGAGGATCATGCCGGCGGCCGCGACGGTCATGGGCGCGATCCCCCGCCGGCTCAGCCGTTCGGCGACCGTGCCCAGGACGAGGTAGCCGGCGATCATGGCCAGGGCCACGGAAAACAGCGTGCCGGCCACCGCCGGCCGGTCGAAGCCCGCCACGTCCCGAAGCCAGGGGCCCGACCAGAGGCCCTGGATGGCGAGAAACGTCGCCTGGGAGAGGGTGGCCCAGGGCGCGATCCGCCAGAAGGCCATGCTGGACAGCACCGTCCGGACGCCCCGGATCGGGTCGGCGAAGGTCAGGTCGCCGCTCTCCGTTTTCCGTTCGGGCACCACGAAATAGATGGCGGCGGCCACGCCCAGGGTCAGAACCCCCAGAAGGGTGAAGACGCCCCGCCAGTCCGTGATGGCGAGGGCCGCCTCCACGGGGGCCGTGGCCGTCAGGGCGCCGAGGCCGCCGGCGGCCATCTGGAACCCGTTGATCCGGGGGAGCTGTTCCTGGGGAAACCAGAGCACAAAGGCCTTGAAGGCCGCCATGAGGCAGGCCGACACCCCGAAACCGATGAGTCCGCGGCCGATGATCAGCCCGGTCAGGGTGTCGGCCCGGGCGAAAACGAACGCCCCGGCGGCCGCGATCAGCAACAGGGCGGCCTCGATCCGGCGGGGGCCGTACCGGTCCAGCAGCACCCCCAGCGGCAGTTGAAACGCCGCGAAGGTGATGAAATAGGCGGCCGTGAGCAGCCCCAGCCCCGACGGGTCCACGCCGATGTCGGCGGCCAGGTTGGGCGCCAGAACGGCGTTGATGGTCCGGTAGAGATACGACAGGAAATAGCCCAGGGCGAAGGGCAAAAAGATCCGAAGGCGCGTGGCAATGGAGGTGGGCATGGGGTCATATCCTCATTCTTTAATGTCGGGAAGGACTCGTGAGATCACGGCGTTCAGTTCCGGCAGTCGATAGGGCTTCTGGACGAATCCCAGCAACCCTTCCGCTTCGAGATCCCGGATGGTCCGCCGGTCGCTGAACCCCGAGGCGATAAGGATGCGCGCGGTCGCGTCAATCTCCCGGATGGCCCGGAAGGCGTCCCGGCCGTTCATGCGGGGCATCACCATATCGAGGATGACCAGATCGATCTCCCCGGCGCGGGCATTGAACAGGTCCACCGCCTCGGCGCCGTCGCGGGCCGTCAGGGCGCGGTAGCCCAGTTCTTCCAGCATGAGCCGGCCCGTGGTGCGGAGAACCTCGTCGTCGTCCACCAGCAGGATGGTCCCCGACCCCCGCGCGACCCGGATCGTTTCCGGCGCCGGAACGGCCGGCGCGGCCGTGCAGGGGAGCCGCAGGGTAAAGGAGGCGCCGACCCCCGGCAGGCTTTCGACCCGGATCTCCCCGCCGTGGTTTTTGACTACGCCGTAGGCCGAGGCGAGCCCCAGGCCGGTGCCTCTGCCCTCCTCTTTCGTGGTGAAAAACGGCTCGAAAATCCGGTTGCGCGTGGCGTCGTCCATGCCGAAGCCGGTATCCACCACCATGATCTCGATATGAGGGCCGGGGGTCAGGTCGAAGGGGCTCTCCGCGCAGGCCGGCGCGCCCAGCATGACCTCCCGGGTGGCCACCCGCAGCGCGCCGCCTTCGGGCATGGCGTCCCGGGCATTGATGAGCAGGTTGAGAAAGACGTTCTGAAGCTGGGACGGATCGCCCACCACCGTCGAGGAACCGGCGGCGAGATCGACCTCCGTTTCGATGCGCGGGTCCAGCCCGCTCCGAAAAATCCGGAAGGCGTCCCGGAGCACCCGGTGCAGGTCCACCGGCGTGGAAACGCCCCGGCCTTTGCGCGAAAAGGCCAGCAAACGCCCGGAAAGCTCGGCCGCCCGCTCCACCGTATCGAGGATCAGCCGCACATGGGACCGGAGAGCGTCGTCCGGGGCCAGCCGCAACTTGAGGAGTTCGGCCGCCCCGGAAATACCGCCGAGCATGTTGTTGAAATCGTGGGCCACGCCGCCCGCCAGGCGGCCGACGGCGTCCAGCTTCTGTGCGTGGTGGAGCTGCTCCTGGAGGGACCGCTCCTCGGTGATGTCGCGCACGAAGGCCAGCAGCATCGGCGCTGCGTCCGCCTGCCCGAAGGGCTTGATGCGCACCTCCGCATCGAATTCCCGTCCGTCCACCGTCAGATGGACCCATTGAAAGGTCTGGAGCGGCTGGTCGGCGGCCGTCCGGGCGATCTCCCCGGCCGCGTCGGCCGAGGTCCGGCCATCGGGCTGGGTCGGCGGAGACAGATCCATCACCGAACGGCCGATGATCGATTCAGGGTCCCCGCCGAAAATGGCGAAGGTGGCCGGATTGCAGTCGACGATTTCCAGCCCCCGGAGGAGAAACACGGCGTCCGGGCTCGCCTCGAACAGACTCTGATACCGTTCCCGCTCCCGCCGCAGCTCGGTCGTCTGTCGGTCGATGGTGGAAAGGAACGCGTTGAATTCCCGTCCCAGGCGGCCCAGTTCATCGTCGGCGCTCACCGGCAGCGGTTCGCGGACCCCGTTCCGGGCGTTCCGGTCGAGGCGGCGGACCATGGCGCCCACCGGCCGGGTGATGCGGCCGCTCAGGTAGTAGGCGGCGACGCCGACGGCCAGGAGCAACAACAGCATCCCGCCATAGGAGACGGTCCGGGCGATCCGCACCGGCGCCATGACCTCGTCGACATACGCCGAGGAGACGATGACCCAGCCGTATTCGGGCAAGCTTTCATAGACGGCGATCTTGCGCAGGGGTTCGGGCTCGCTGGGATTCCGCCATTCGTATTCCAACCGCCCGGAATCGTTCGCCAGCATGACCCGCACGAAATCCGCGGGCATGTCCGGCTGATCCAACACATTGACGTTCTTCAGCTCCGGATGGATCAGGGTTCGCCCTTCCTTATTGAAAACATAGGAGTATCCGCGTTTGCCGAACCGGAGCGACAGGACCATCTCCCGGAAATCTTGCGGGTTCAGGAGTTCATTCAACTCGGACCGGTAACAGGACGCCGAGATGATCCAGTCCAGCGGCGCGAAATACACCATGTAAAGGGCCTTGGGCCGGAAATGGTCTTCCCCCGGATTCCGCCAGTCGTATTCGAGGTACCCCGATTTCCGGCGCATCTGTTCCCGCACGAACGCAAAATGGGAATAATCGGCGCCTTCCACTTCGGGCTTGGGATGCACCAGCGCGATCCCCCGGGAATCAATGCAGTAGATGTACCCGGAACCGCCCACCCGCTGGCTCAGGAAGATGCGTCGAAGCCGGTCCACCGCTTCCCGGCGGGTCATCACCCCTTTTTCGGCCAGCTCGATATGATTTCGGGCGATCTCCCGGTTCCGCTCCGCGATGGCCTTCAGATGGTTTCGGATGGCCACCGAGGCGCTGGCCTGGACCGCATCCGTCAGGACCCGGGTGGAATTGGCCAGTTCCTCCCATGTCCGGGACGTTAGGTACGGCATGAGCAGCAGTTCCACCGCCGCCGCCAAAAGGACCAGCACCGGCGGCAAGACGCCCAAAAAAGAGATAAATGTGCGGGTGCGCAAGGATCGCCCGCCATCGTTGTGTGCCATTTTTCGGCCTTTCGCGTAAAATTCGGCGGTATTTCCCTGCTTGCCTTATCCCGTTACTTCTGTCAAGACTATCCTGGCTGTCGTCGTCCGTCGAAGATCGTTGAAACCACCTTCGCACCTTCCCCTCGCATTGCGGGTGCTCTCGCCCATCAAAGACGAGAGGAACGAAGCCGGCCCGCACTCGCCGGACGGCGAGCCGCCGGGAGGGAAGCCGGATGGGGAGTGACGGCGTCCGCTATCGCAGCACCGCCGCCACGTCGGTCCGCCCGAAATCATCGCCCTTGAACAGCAACGGCTCCCCCGAATGCTTGGCCAAGGCGCAGGCGCAACAGTCCCCCATGTTCAGACCGGCCGGATGCCGCCCTTTTCCGAACGTCCGCCAGGCCGATCGGGCGAGGACGTATTGCTCGGGGGTCATGGGAACGATTTCAATGCCCGCGTGGTGGAGAAGCAGGTCGAATTCCCGGCCGCCCGACTCGCCCTTTTTGGCTTCGATGACGATGCCCGATTCCAGGGCGTTCACGGCGCTCATGAGCCGTTTCGGATCCTGCCCGATGGCGTTCGCCATCGTTTCGGCCTCGGGTTCCGCCAGCAGGATCGCCATTACCGCCGAGGAATCGATGACCATCAGCCCAGGCTCCCGTTGGAATCGTATCCGAGAATCTCGTCCGGCGATCTGGTATCCCGATCGGGAAGAGACGCGCACCGCTTTGATATTTTCAGGATCTCTTCGACGACATCGGGCGCCGCCGTCCTTCCCCGCAAACGCAACAGGCGTTCTTCCAGGGCGGCGATGATGGCGTCCGTCAGGGTCTCTCCCGTTTCAGCGGCGACCTGGCGCGCCAGTTGCTCGGCTTTGTGATTCCGGATGCTGAGTCCCATCTCCACCTCTCGTTGTATGGAAAATATATTGATGCATATATTCCATACGAAGCCCATTGTCAACCATCGAAAACCGCGCGCCGAGGCAATTGACAAAGGATTCCTTTTGCATGTTGTTTTAACCCCTAAAATTATACAATCATAGGTTTATACTTGTTATTTGCTCAATAATTTACTATGTGCTTTCCCATGAAACGCATTCGGATGAAAGAACCATCGCCCACGGAGAGAACACAATGTCGGCCATAAACCGGGCCTCTCATATCCGATGCGGCGCATTGAAGAAGAGCACACGCCGCGCCAGGCCAGAAAAGCACCTGTCGCGAAATCGAAGGAAAGGTTTAGCAAATGGCATTGATGAAGCTTAAAGGCAAGCTGATCGCCGGTTCTTTGGGCATGATCATTTTTGTGATGGCGGCCTCCACTGTCGTGGTCTCCATCGTTGTACAGCACCAGCATCGAAGCGCCGCTTACAGAGATCTGGAGCGATCCCTGAACATCGTCCGGCAGGAATTGACCGGAATCCGGGAGCGGCTCCTTGACAACGCCCGACAGATGAGCACGGTCAATGATATAGGAACCAACATTAAATATATTTTATCGATGAAGGACGCCCCCTACATGGTTAAGGACACCCTTCGCGCCATGGCGCTGGATGTCGGGCGCATCGGGAAGACCGCCAACATTTGGAAAACCGCTGTCTACGATGCGGATGGAAATCTCAATGTCTTTGCCGTTCATCAAGATGGCGGCGATATGCTGCTGGGATATCTTTCCGACCCGGGGAAAGGGGAAATTGAGGTATCCCCCCTCAAGGCGGAAAAAGAGACCGGCGCCGCCGATTGGCGGATGCAGAGCGCGTTCCAGGAGGCCGGCATCCCGCCGCGGTTCAGCGGCGCCGTCCCAGAAGAAGCATCGATCTCTTTCGATCATGTCGACGGCATGCTGGCTTTGATCGCTTTCACGCCTATCTTTTTTGAGGATTACGTCAGAGAAGGCGATCAGATCGTCGTCAAAAAAAAGCAGGGAGGCGTCGTGATGACCATCCAACCCCTCGATCAGGGGTTCGCGGACCGGGCGTCCTGGATGACCGGCATGCACATCAATATTTTCACCGCTAAAGGCTTGAGCGCCGGCGTTCTTAAAAACTACCAGACTCTTCAGGCGGATGGCGTCGAAGACGCCGCGGGGCAGTGGCGCGTGGAGATCAGCGAGGTCCGGTTTCAGGACGTCGAATTGGAAGATGGCGGGAACTTCTTCCAGGGAGTTTTGCCGTTGCATGATCGGAACGGGCGCTTCACGGGGGCGGTCGCCGCGCTTCAGGACGCGTCCATCGCCAAGGCCGGCGCCTTGCAGATGATACGTCTCCTGGCCGCGGTTTGCCTTGTGTGTCTCCTGGTGATCATTCCGTGCGCGTACCTTTTTTCCTCCACCCTGATCAAATCCATCCACCGGATCATCCGAACCCTCTCCGAAACGTCCCACAAGTTGGCCGCCGTTTCCTCCCAGGCGTCCAACGCCAGCCAGACGATGGCGGAAGGGGCCTCCCAGCAGGCGGCCTCGCTGGAAGAAACCTCTGCGTCGATCAAACAAATAACGACCATGACCCGGGAAAACGCCGCCAACGGCGAAAAGGCGGAGCAGGCCACAAAGGAAACCAACGGGAGTCTGAAATCGAGCAACGACGCCATATTGCGGCTTTCAGCATCCATGGAAGCCATCGCCAAAGCCGGCATGGAGGCTTCCGAGATCATCAAAACCATTGACGAAATTGCTTTTCAGACGAATTTGCTGGCGCTGAACGCCGCTGTAGAGGCGGCCCGGGCCGGCGAGACCGGCGCCGGATTCGCCGTTGTAGCCGGCGAGGTGAGAAACCTGGCTGTCCGGGCGACAGATGCGGCCCGGGAGACGGCTCAGAGGATCGAAGCCATCGTGCGGAAGATCTCATCCGGTTCCGAACAGCTGGACGCGGCCGTAAAGGCGGTAACCGGGGCGGATCGGAGCGCGACCGCGACGGTGGGGCTGATCGTCGACATCGCGTCCGCCTCCGCCCAGCAGGCAGACAGCATCCAACAGATCGACCGGGCCGTCTCGCAAATGGACGACGTGGTTCAACGCCATGCCGCCAATTCGGAAGAATCGGCGGCGGCGGCCGAAGAACTGGAGCAGTTGGCCGTTTTGATGAGGCATCTTGTGACCGACCTCGTTTCCGTTGTGGGGCAGGAGAAGGCCAAAGATCCGGGGGCCGCGTCAAAAAGCGACGCGATCCAGTCCCTTTAATCCCAGGATTTCCCGACCTTCATCGGGCGTTGCCGGTTCGATGCCGAACTCCCTCGCGATGCGGATCAGCTTGGCCGCTTGTTCGCCGCTGTTGCGCGCCAGCACGCCCTTTTCCAGGTACAGGTTGTCTTCGAGCCCCACCCGGACGTGGCCGCCCATCAGGAGGGCATGGGTGGTCATGGAAAACTGCATCCGCCCGGCGGCGCAGACCGACCATTGGAAATCGCCGATCAGGTTCCGCGCCGTCTGAACCAGGAAGACGAGGTTGTCGATGGTCGCCGGAATGCCGCCCAAAATCCCCATGACGAACTGAAGATAAACCGGAGGCTTGACGAACCCTTCGCGGATGAGATGGGCCAGGTTGTTGATCATTCCCACGTCGTAGATTTCAAATTCCGGCTTGGCGCCGTTTTCGGCGAACGCCTCCAGGAACTTGCGCATGGTGTAAAACGTGTTGGGAAAGATGAAATCCTCCGTCCCCTCCAGGTAAGGCTTCTCCCATTCGTATTGCCACTCGTCGTAGTTGCCCGCGATGTGGTGCAGGGCGAAATTGAGGGACCCGGCATTGAGGGAGGCCAGTTCGGGCTTCAGGGTGGACACCACGCGCACCCGGTTTTCCACCGGCTCCCCCAGTTTGCCGCCCGTGGTCGTGCAGAGGATGATGTCGCAGCGCTTTTTCACCTCCGAGGCGATTTGCTGAAAGATCGCCTGGTCGGCATTGGGCAGCCCGGTCTCCGGATCCCGCACGTGGAGATGGGCCGCGGTCCCGCCGGCCTCATGGACCGACAGGATGTCGTCGATGATCTGTTGCGGGGTCATCGGCAGGTGGGGAGACATGGTCGGCGTGTGGATGGACCCCGTCACGGCGGCCGTGACAATCGCTTTTCGTGTGGATGCACTCATCATGATGAAGCGCCTTTCTCATCCGGGGCGGAAGAATCGGATCGCTTCGCGACCTCGGCCGCGAAATCCGTGATCATATCGTCGAGATCGAAGGCCGGCGCCCAGCCCCATTCGTTTCGGGCGCAGCCGTCGTCCAGATTGATGCGGGCCAGGCCGCCGAGCAGCGCATTGATGCGCGCATCGACCTCGAAATCGATATCGGCCTCCGGCAAGCGGTCCAGAACCCGGTCGCACAGGTCTTGGGCGGAATAAAACGGGCGCCGACCGGCGATATTGTAGACCCTCGTCTTCACGGTTTCAGGCGCCGCCGTGCCCAACATCCAGAGGGCCCGAACCGCGTCTTTGTAGTAAAGCGTCGGGCACCGGATGGACGGGTCGACCGGAATCCGGTAGGGGTTTCCCTTGAGCGGTTCCTCGATGGCCCAGGAGTTGTAAATGGACATGTGGGCCACCCGGCAGCCGGGCGCCACCACCGACGGCAGCCGCAACCCCCGAAAATCCAGGCCGTAGCGCCGGGCGAAGTACAATCCCAG
>CAZZBE010000149.1:0-11045 GCA_964652715.1 uncultured Desulfobacteraceae bacterium | reverse complement strand
CCGGCCTTCAAGGCGAGCGTGGTGGACATCTTCTCGGCCCTGGCCGCCGGCGGCCGGAACATGGTCTCCGTGGCCCTGGCCACGGCCGCGGCCGGCATCATCGTGGGCGTGGTGGCCCTGGGGCTGGGCGGGCTGATCACCATGATCATCGACACCATCTCCGGCGGCAACATCTACCTCATGCTCGTCATCACCGCCGTGGCCAGCCTGGTCATCGGCATGGGACTGCCCACCACCGCCACTTACATCGTCATGGCCTCCCTGACCGCGCCGGCCATCGTCACCATCGGCGGGTTCAACGATTTCATCGTCCCCCTCATGTCGGCTCATTTGTTCTGTTTCTACTTCGGCATCCTGGCGGACGACACGCCCCCGGTGGGGCTGGCGGCCTACGCCGCGGCGGCCATCGCCAAGTCGCCCCCCATCCCCACGGGGATCCAGGGGTTCATGTACGACATCCGGACGGCGATTCTCCCTTTTATGTTCATTTTCAACACCGACCTGATCCTGCACGAGGTCTATTCCTGGACCCAGGCGTTTTTGATTTTCGCCATGGCCTGCGTGGGCAACTTCGCCTTTGCATCGGCCACCCAGGGATGGTTCGTGGCCAAAAACCGCATCTGGGAACTGCCCCTGTTCCTCAGCGTCACCGTGAGCCTCATGCGGCCCGACGCCGTGGCGGCCTGGCTGGGCATTCCCCACGATCAGCGGTACTGGACCTATCTCATCGGGCTGGCCATCTACGGTTCCCTCTTCCTGCTCCAGCGGCCCAGGACCCCCAAGCCCGGCGAGCTGAAGGCGGCCTGGTAGCCTATGCCGGGAGATAAGAAAAAATCGGAACGGCGCATCGACGATGTGCTGGTGGACAGCATTGTCACCTATTCGGGACATTTCGAAGAGCACTCCCTGAAGCGGATCGCCAACCGCTGCGTGCGGACGGTGATCGGCGACCGCTTCGGGGATCTGTGCGACGAGACCTTCGCCATCCCCTCCCCGGAGAGGATGCGGGAATGGGTGGTGGACGAGATGAAGCAGTATTTCGAAGACCGGATCATGCCCATCATCGAGCGGCGCCATCCCGAACTGACCGACGAGGAGCTGGACATCCACCTCGACCGGTTTTACCAGGCCTTCGAGACGGAGTACGCGGAACAGATCGACTCCACCACCCACGACGCCGTCAAGGAACTCCGGATCCGGGTCAAAGCGGTTCAGAAAGAGCTTTTGGCCGTCAAGCGGAAATATGCCGGGGCCGGCGGCCCATGAGCGACGGACCGCTGCCGGAAATCCTCGCCCCGGCGGGGGACCGATCCTCGTTTCTGGCCGCCGTCGCCGCCGGGGCCGACGCCGTATACTGCGGGCTGAAGCAGTTTTCGGCCCGGATGGCGGCCAAAAACTTCGCCCTGGAAGAACTGGCCGGCCTGACCGCCCTGGCCCATGAGGAGGGGACCCGGGTCTACATCGCCGTCAATACCCTGCTGAAGCCCTCCGATTTAGAGCGGGCCGGGCAACTCCTGGCGGACCTGACCCGCCAGGTGGGGCCGGACGCCCTCATCTTCCAGGATCTCGCCCTCTTTCCCCTGGCCAAAGCGGCCGGGTTCTCCGGGGAGCGCCACCTTTCCACCCTGGCCAACGTCAGCGCGCCCGGCGGTCTGGAGATCGCCCGGAACGGGTTGGGCGCCGACCGGGTGGTGATCCCCCGGGAGCTGACCATCGACGAGATCCGGGCCATGGCCGACGCCTGCCCGCCGGGGCTGGGCCTGGAGATTTTCGTCCACGGGGCTCTGTGCTACGGCGTCTCCGGGCGGTGCTACTGGTCTTCCTACATGGGGGGCAAGAGCGGCCTCCGGGGCCGGTGCGTTCAGCCCTGCCGGCGGATCTATAGCCAGGAGGGCGCCGACGGTCGGTTTTTCTCCTGCCGGGACCTGAGCCTCGACGTGCTGGTCAAGGTGCTCAAGGCGATCCCCCGGATCCGGGCCTGGAAGATCGAGGGGCGGAAAAAGGGGCCCCACTACGTCCATTACACCACCGCCGCCTACAAGATGCTCCGGGACGAAGGCGACGACCCCAACGCCAAGCGGTCGGCCCTCCAGCTCCTGGAGATGGCCCTGGGCCGGCCGGCCACCCACTATGCGTTTTTGCCCCAGCGGCCCTACAATCCCATTCCGTCCGACGGCCAGACCGGCTCCGGGTACATCGTCGGCCACGTCAAGGGGCCGTCCGGCAAGCGGTTTCTCTCCCCCCGGATCGCGCTGCTGCCGGGGGATACGCTCCGGGTGGGGTACGAGGACCAGCCCGGCCACGGGGTCCAGCGGGTGACCCGGTCCGTGCCTAAAGGCGGCCGGCTCCAGCTCAAGGGGACCGGCAAAAAAGGCCCCGGGAAGGGCGGCCCGGTCTTTCTGGTGGATCGGCGGGAACCGGCCCTGGAACGGATGATCTCGGACCTGTCGGAGCGGGTTCCGGCCATGCCGGCGTCCCCGGAAGGCGCCGGTTTCGAGCCGCGGCGCCCCGAACCCGCCGCCGGGTCCGGACGGCCCCGAACCCTCCACGTGGCCCGGTCCGTCGGCGACAAACGGCCATCGGGCGAGGTCGGCCTCTGGATGACGCCGGACCTGCCCGGAACCCTCTCCGAAGCCGAGCGCCGGGCGGTCTGGTGGTGGCTCCCGCCGGTGATCTGGCCGGGGGACAAGGGCGGGGAGGAAGCCCTCTGGCGCGGCGCCGCGGCCGCGGCCCTGGAGAAGGGGGGACGACGGTTCGTCCTCAACGCGCCGTGGCAGACGGCCCTTTTCCCCGATCCGGGTTCGGCGGAGCTGTGGGCCGGCCCCTTTTGCAACGCGGCCAATCCGCTGGCCCTGGAGGTCCTGAAAGAAATGGGGTTCGCCGGCGCCGTCCTGAGCCCGGAGTTGAGCGGAGAGGATTACCGCTCCCTGCCGAAGACGAGCCCCCTGGACCTGGGCGTCGTCCTCTGGGGCCACTGGCCCCTGTGCATCTCCCGCACCCTGTCGGAGGATCTGAAAACGGACGCCGGCTTCGTGAGCCCCAAGGGGGAAGCGGCGTGGGCCGCGGCCCACGGCCCCAACGTCTGGGTCTATCCCAACTGGGTCGTGGACCTCCGAGCGAAAAAAAGCGAGCTGGCGGCCGCCGGATTCCGGCTTTTCGTCCATATCCAGGAGCCCCTTCCCAAAGGGATTCAGTTGAAGGATCGGCCCGGTCTCTGGAACTGGGACCTGCCCCTGGCCTGACGCCGCCATTTTTTAAAGTTGAATTTCGGCTGACAATTGTATAAGATGCTGTTGTTCAACGGACGCGTGGCAATTCCAACACCCGTAAAAAAAGCCTTCAGGTTGTTTACCACCCAACAATAAACATAAAAGTGCGAAAAATCTGATTATGGAATCAAATATTGAAGGAATAAAAAAATTTTTCGATAAGATCGGCTTAATCAATTTTAAATATGAAGAAGTATTGAACGATCAGCAATATAATTTCAATGTTTTCTCGATAGTAAGAAATGATTGCGATGAAGTGAATTTGCATTCAAAATTTTTATATGAAATTTTAAATCCCAATGGCAGTCATAAAAAAGGGGACATCTTTCTACAACTGTTTTTAAGCGGGGTTGGTTTGTCGGATTTTATAACGACTGAAAATTCAACTATTTTTGAAAAAGAATATGAAAGATCTGGCGATTGAAATTCATGAAATAATTGAAAAATTTATCCAATTATGTAAAATGAAAAATGGCGGTCAACCTGGCGATCCAGTGGGCAAATTGGCAGGGTGAAAAATCTATGCCGACACGAGATCTTTATCACAATAATTTCAGGAATGCGCTTATGAAAGACGGATGGACCGTCACACACGACCCTCTCCGTCTGAAATGGGGCGGCAAAGACATGTATGTGGATTTGGGGGCGGAGCGGATTCTGGCCGCCGAAAAGTCTGGCAAGAAAATAGCGGCGGAAATCAAAAGTTTTACAGGCGCGTCGGAACTGAACGACATAGAGAACGCGATGGGGCAGTATCTTGTTTACCGCTCCGTCATGGCGCGGACCGAACCGGACAGAACCCTGTATCTTGCTGTTCACAAAGAAGTTTTTCTTGATATTTTTGAAGAGCCGCTCGGGTCTCTTCTTATCGAAGACTACAGTGTGCCGCTTGTCGTTTTCGATTATCGGAAAGAGGTGATTCTCAGATGGACAACACTGTAAGCAAATATCGTGAAATTGTCAGGAACATACTGACAGAACATACTTTAATTCCCTATGCGCACGGTGATATCCGGTTTGAGACCGTGTTTGACCGCGAATCCGATCATTATCTGCTGATAATTCTGGGACGGGAGAATGAACGCCGCGTTCACGGATGCTTGATACATATTGATATTGTCAGCGGCAAACTCTGGATTCAGCGTGACGGCACGGAAAGCGGAATCGCCAACGAACTCGTCAATTCCGGCGTGCCGAAAGAACATATCGTTTTGGGTTTCCGTTCACCGGAGATCAGAAAACACACAGGTTTTGCCGCAGCGTGAAAAAAGCAGAAGCGTCAAAAATACCACATAATCCGCCGTTGAACCGTGTGTTCGCAATGGCAAGCGACGCCTAAAAAACAAATCAAAAACAGCCTGGAAGGCTGGTTTACGAAATGTCAAGAGTCCCTTTTTATAAAAAAGGAAGCTGTCATGATCATCCAATGCGACAAGTGCAAGGTCACTTTCGATGTGCCCGGTCATTTGATCAAGCCCGAAGGCTCCAAACTCCGTTGCTCCCAGTGCAAACACGTGTTCAAGGCCTTTCCGCCCCAGACCCGGCCGGCGGATTCGGCCGGCGAGCCGCCCCGGGAGGTGGCCCCGCCGCCGCCCCAGGCCCCTGAATCGCCGGCACGTCCCGCGGTCAAGGCCGAGACGGAGCCCGCGGACGACGAATACGTTAGCGAAGCCACCCTGACCATGGTCGATTTCTCCCAGGACGTCTTCGACATCTCGGGGGACATCGAGGAGCGTTACCAGGAACTGGGCAGCATCGGCAAGGGCGGCATGGGCGAGGTGCTGCTGGCCAAGGACAACCAGCTCCTGCGGAAGGTCGCCATCAAGGTGCTCCGGGAGGATGTGAGTTCCGCCGCGGCCCTGAGCTATTTTCTCCGGGAGGCCCAGATCACGGCCCAGCTGGATCATCCCAACATCGTGCCGCTTTACACCGTCAAACGGCCGGACGCGGGACGGAAGAACGTCTCCTTCGTCATGAAGCTCATCAAGGGGAAGAGCCTCTTCGACATCATCGCCAAGGCCCGCCAGGCCTACGTGGAAGACCCCAAGGCGGATCTGGACCCGGACCTGCGCCTCAAGTCCCGGCTCGATTATTTTCTCAAGGCCTGCGAGGGGATCGCCTACGCCCACCGGAAACAGGTGGTCCACCGGGACCTGAAGCCGGCCAACATCATGGTGGGCGACTACGGCGAGGTCTACGTCATGGACTGGGGCATCGCCAAGATGCTCAAGGGCGAAGACGAATTCGAACCCACCCAGGCGACCCAGGTCACCAAGATCTTCACCCGGGACCCCAGCGAATCCGACACCGAGATCGCCAACCAGCCCGAGGGCGTGGTGGGCACCCTCAGCTACATGTCGCCGGAACAGGCCAAGGCCCGGCCCGACGTGGGGCCGGCCAGCGACATTTTCTCCCTGGGCGCCGTCCTCTACGAACTGGCGACCCTGCGTCCCGCCCGCACCGGCGACAGCAAGAAAAAGCTGGAATGGGCCAAGGGCGGCTACCTCAATTCCGTGGACCACCTGGCGCCCGAGAAGAAGATCGACCCCGAACTCAAGGCCATCATCCACCGGGCCACCGAGTTCAACCCCGAGGACCGGTACCGGAGCGTCAACGCGCTGATGGCCGACGTCCGGGCCTATCTCCAGGGGGAGGAGGTCTCGGAACTCCCCGACAATCTGCCCCGCAAGGTCTGGCGCTGGATGAACAAGCACCGCCAGCTCTCCCTGATCCTGCTCCTGTCGGTGCTGCTCCTGTCGGCGGCCCTGGCCATCGGCGGCCTCTACCGGGAACAGGCGGCCCTCAAGGCGGCCCGGTTGCGGGAAAACCGGCTGACGCGCCTCCAGGCGGCGGTCTCCGACCACGCCCACATCATCGACAACAATTTTCTCAGGCTGGAAGGGCTGGCCAAAAATCTCGCCAACAACGCCATCTACCTGATCCAGGACGCGCCGGAGAACGACGAGCGGTTTTACTGGATATCGGAATTCAATACGCCGGGCCAGGACCCGCCCGACCATGACTACGCCCCGCTTTACGAGAAGCAGGTGAGCATCGACTACCCCGTGGTCCATACGGCCCCGGGGGTGGACCGGGACGCCGTCGCCCCGCTCATGCAGCGCCTGGCGCCCCTGCGCCACCATTTCAAAAGGACGCTTATCGACAGCCGGCCCGGCTCGGCGGCCATCAGCGAGACCGAGGCCCATCGGCTGCTGACGGTCCACGGGGTTCCCATCCGGTGGGCGTTTATCGGCCTGGAGGCGGGCGTGATGTATTCCTATCCCGGCAAGGGCACCTACAGCGAGGATTACGATCCCCGGAAGCGGCCCTGGTACGCCCTGGGCAAGGGACACCAGGATGTCCGGTGGGGCAACCCCTATTTCGACATCCAGGGCCTGGGCCTGGTGCTCCCCTGCGCCACCTCGCTCATCGACGGCGAGAACCGGTTTTACGGGGTCCTGGGGATGGACGTCACCTTCAGCGACATCATCCAGGACCACCTCAACCGGCCCGGCGCCGCGGGGGTGGTGGAGAGCTACCTGCTGGACAACAAGGGCCGCATCGTGGTCCGGTCGGGACAGCAGGGCGTGGACATGAAGGAAGGGGACTCGGGGCCGGCCCTAAAACTGAAGCCGTTCCCCGTGCCGGCGGTGGCGACCGCCATTTTACAGGAGGAATCGGGCCTGGCGGAGGTGGATCGGGAGGGCCGTTCCCGGATGGTGGTCTATTACCGGATGCCCTCCCTGGGCTGGTTCTACGTGGAGGAACTGGAGACCGCGGCGGTGCTCCGGTCAGGCGGATAAACGCCTATTCGGTGGTGGTGAAGGTAAGGATATATTCCCCCTTGCCTTTGACGAAGACCTGTTCCACCGAATAGGCCTTGTTCCGGGTCAGATCGACCACGGCCCGGACTTTTTTGGGGTCCGCGTCGGCGTGGACCCCGATGCGGACCCGCCGGATCATTTTTCCGTCGAAGGGGATGCGGCGTCTCAACGCCTCGCCGGGCGCGATGCCCATGAAATCGCAGACCACCTTGGGCTCGCCTTCTTCCATCACGAAGGTCTCCGGCGGATAGAACCCGCCCAGCCGGAACACCACCTTTTCCCGACCGCCCGGTTCGGTGGTCATTTGAACGTAGTAGAGGATCTTTTCGCCGATGGGCGTTCCGATTTCTAATGCTGGCGCCTCCGCCATGGCCGGCTCTTCGACGGTCGCTTCCTCATCGGCCGGGGGCGTCCTGTCGGTCGCCGGGATGTCGTCCGATTCGTCTTTCCCGTCGATTTTTGAAAACAGCATGCGATGCCCCCATCCGGTCCGGCCGTCCGCCAGCCGGATGCGATACCACTTGTCCTCGGTCTCCACGACGGATGCCGTTTCCCCCCGGCTTACCCCCAGGGCGATGGGCGCCTCCAGGTTCGGCGCGGTGCGAATCCGGCCCGAGGCCACCTTGACCCGCACCGGGAAAAGCCCCTCGGGCGCCGCCGCGGCCGTTTCTTCGGCCGCTTGCTGTTCCCCGGCGGGCGCCGCGGTCGTTTCCATGGCTTTCGCTTCTTTGGGTTCCGGCGGCGGGGTCGCCTTGGCCGCGGTTTCCGGTTCTTCCGGTTCCAGAATGGGTTTCGGCTCAGGGGCCGCGGGCGGTTCGCCGGTCAGGAACCGATTATGGATCCATCCCACCCGCGCATTGGGCAGTTTGGCCACGAACCACTCCCCCTGCTGATCGATGAGGGTGAGGCGGGCCCCTTTTTCCAGCTCGACGGAGATGCGGGCGTCGAAGGACGGCTGCTGATGGAGTTCGGCGGATTCGCGGACGTAGCGGGTAATGGGGTAAAACGGGTCGGCCGCCGCGGCATTCGATGGACAATCAAGCCGCAGCACCGCCGCTGTGCAAAGGATCGCGACGGAGAGGGGCAACCGCCCCATATTGAAGGGGCGATGGGATCGGCGTCTGAGATTCATGTCGGTTCCTCCTCCTAATGGGTGTACATCAAGGCGTGCCTGGGACTGATTTTTTTGTCATTTAATTCATAGCCAACGGCGCCGCCCGGCGTCAATACCGCGGACACAGTATAAGGCGATGGTCGGATCGGGAAATGTGGCCGGCGATTTAGGCGCTTAGATCTGTAGATAGCCGCCCGCGCCGAGCCGAATCAATCCCGCCAGATCCGCCCGGATGCGCTCGGCGCGCCGGCGTTGCAGCGGACTGGGGTTTATCGGTACATCATATCCGTCGAATCGCCGGCCGATGCGCAAATGGCGGGCCAGGCTGAACGCTTTGTAACCTTCTCTTCCTTCTCCGGATTGGATCGCCAAAAGAAACGCGACCCGCTGGTCCCGGGGCCAGTCGGCCAAAGGGATTCTTTGATTGATCAGATCGATGCAATCCTCGAGGATTTTGTTCTCATGGATAATGAAGGTTTCCAGGTCATTCCGGTCGTAGGATTTCATGATTGTCCGGTATCCATGCCTCATAAAGGGACATCATCATATGTTCAGGGAGTTCCAACCGGAGTAAAACATCAGTGGGAATGCGACCGCCCAGTCGCTGGAAAATCTTTCCGCCGATTGGAAATCAGAATGCGATATCGGAGTAAAAATGTCAAGAAGGAGGCGAACTGGGCATCCATATTGACTTTTCAGCCGGCTCGGGTATGATGCTTTGCTCGATCGATATCGGAACGAACGACCTCAATGCGACGGCCTGATCGGAGTCCCATGAACATATTGTTAATCAATCCGCCCAACAGCGGCAAAAGCATCCCCGAAGAGCAGTACGGGATCGACGGCATCAAGATGATCTTCCGGGGCGAACCCCTGGCCCTGGAGACCCTGGCCGGCAACCTCGACGGCCACGACGTAAGGATCACGGATCTCAAGGCGGCGCCGGAGTCCCTCCGGGACGACGTGGAGCGGCTGCGGCCCGATCTCGTGGGCATCACCGGCGTGACCTGCGAGGCCAACGCGGTCCTGTCCATCGCCCGGGGCCTGAAGGCCGATTCAAACCCCATCGTTGTGGTCGGCGGGCATCACGCGTCTTGCGATCCCGAATTTTTCAACCGGGAGGGCATCGATTACGTCGTCGCCGGCCTCGGGAAGCGGAGTTTCCGGGAACTGGTCGATGCGCTGGCCGGCGGCCGGCCGGCGGTCGGCATCCCCGGCATGGCCGGGACCGATCCCGGCGGCCCGCTCCGGCTGACGCCCCGGAAATTCACCGACGCCGATCTGGTGGACGACCGGCCGCCCCGCTACGATCTGGTCGAGCAACACCGGGACAAATACGTCATGAGCGGCGTGGGGGGCAAGATCGGGTTCGTGGCCACGGCCTTCGGCTGCACCCACCGGTGCGCTTTTTGCGCTGTCCCCGCCACCACCGGCGGCCGGTATCTGACCCATTCCGTGGACGCCGTGATGCGCGACATCGACCTGCTGGGGGACATCCCCCTCGTCCGGCTGACCGACGCCAACACCTTCGGCGACGTCCGGGCGTCTGAAGAACTGGGACAACGGATCGTCGAACGGGGATGGGAGAAGAAATTCGTGGCCGATGTCCGGTCCGATACGGTGGTGCGGCATCCGGGGCTGTTTTCCCTCTGGAAGACCGCCGGGCTGGCCACCGCCGTCATCGGCTTCGAGGAGATCTCCGACGAACGGCTGGCCGGGTACAACAAGAAGACGGCCGCGGCGGTGAACGTCCGGGCCATGGAGATTCTCCAGGATCTGGGCATCCGCATCATCGGCGATTTCATCGTCTCCCCCGATTACACCGAAAAAGAGTTCACGGCCCTGGAACGGTTCGTGGCGGCCCACGCCATCGACCTGCCCCTGCCGTCGGTGCTGACGCCCCTGCCCGGCACCCCGCTCCACGCCCGGATGAAAGACCGGATCACGATTCACGATCTCGATTACTATACTTTCCTCAACGCGGTGGTTCCCACCCGGATGCCGGAAGCCGAGTTTTACGAGACCTACGCCGGGCTTTGGAAACGATTCCTGAACCTGAAACACGAGTAGAGCATAAGGACCCGCGTTATACATGGACGTGTTTATCAACGATGTGGCGGCGTTTCTGCCCAACGCGCCGGTGGACAACGATAAAATCGAAGAGGTTCTGGGCCGGGTCGGCGGCGCGTCGTCCAAGGCCCGGCGGATCGTCTTGAAGAGCAACCAGATCCGAAAACGCTATTACGCCCTGGACCCGGCCACGGGCCGGCTGACCCATACCAACGCCCAGTTGACGGCCGGGGCCGTCCGGGGGCTCGACGGCGGCGACTTCAGTCCGGACCGGCTGGATTGCCTCTGCTGCGGCACCTCCACGCCCGATGTCCTGATCCCCGGCCACGGGCTGATGGTGCTGGGGGAACTGGGCGGGCCGGAGTGCGAGACCATGTCGGCGTCCGGCATCTGCATCTCCGGCATGACGGCCCTGAAATACGCCTGGATGAACGTGGCGGCCGGCATGGCCGACACGGCCGTGGCCACGGGATCGGAACTGGCCTCGTCCTTTACCCGGGCCGCGTTTTTTTTACCCCTGCTGCCGGACGACGCCGGGCTGGAGAAACGGCCCATCCGGGCCTTTGACGCCGATTTCCTCCGCTGGATGCTTTCGGACGGCGCCGGCGCGGCCCTCCTGTCGCCCCGTCCGAACCCCGACGGCGCCCGTCCCTCCCTGAAGATCGAATGGATCGACCAGGTCGCTTTTTCCGGCGAGCTGGAGACCTGCATGTACGCCGGCGGCGTCAAAAACGGGAACGGCGCCGTGGCCGGATGGCGGGAGGTGGA
>CAZZBE010000148.1:0-11150 GCA_964652715.1 uncultured Desulfobacteraceae bacterium | reverse complement strand
CATGGCGTCGGAGGACGATGAAAACGAGGCCTGAGCCGGAAAGCGACGCCACTTATTACAATTGGGAGGAAATATCGACGCGATGATCTCCAACTGCCCGCACTGCCAAAAGCCCCTCAACATGAGCGACGGTCAAAAAGCGAAGATCAAGGCCGCGCTCTCCAAGCTAAAACCATCGAATCCGCTGAAATTCGGATGCCCCATCTGCAAAAAGAGCATCGAACTGAATCGGGACGGCGGCCTCTTCAGACCGGAAGGGCGTCCCGCCGCCGGCCCCGGCCCCGCCAAAAAGGAAAAGCGCGATCCGGGAAAAGCGGCCAAAAAAGGTCCGGCCGAATCCCCGGCGCCATCGGCGACGCCCGCGCCCGAGCCTCCTAAACCGCCGGATATCAGCTGGATCACCAGCGGCAAAATGGAGGAAAAAGGCACGCTCCAGGACGTGAAGCGGGCCCTGGTGCTGGTGAAAGACGGACCGCTGAGGTCCAAGGTGGCCGACACGCTCCAGGGCATGGATTACCAGATCTCTTTTCCGGAAACCGTCGCGGACGCTCTCAAGGAGATGGAATTCAAGAAATTCGCCTCCGTGGTCTTCCATCTCGATTTCGAAGGCGGCGCCCTCTCCGACTCCACCTTCCATCGGCACATGAGCGGATTGGCCATGGGCAAGCGCCGATACATGTTCTACGCCCTGATCGGTTCTCAATTCAGCACGCTTTACGACCTGGAGGCCCTGGCCTACAGCGCCAACGTCGTGATCAACGACAGCGAAGCGAACCACATCGAAACGATCCTGAAAAAGATCCAATACGATTACGACGAGCTGTTCGGTCCGCTCCTGACGTCCCTGAAAGCCCAAGGGAAACGCTGATCATCGGCGAATAACCGCGGCGGGTCGGGCGTCTATCCGAAGCCGGCATAGACTATCCGCGCGATGGTGACGGCCACCACGGCCGTGAAAATGGGTCGGATGAACCGGGCCCCGTTCCGTATGGCCAGGCCTGATCCGACGCGGGCGCCCACGACCTGCCCGGCGGCCATGCAGAGGCCCGCGGAGAATAGCACGTTCCCGCCGACAATAAACAGCGCAAGAGAGACGATGTTGCTGGTGAAGTTCATGACCCGGGTGACGCCGGCGGCCCGGGTCAGGGAATACCCGAGGAACAGGCAGCACCCGGCGGTCCAGAAAGAGCCGGTGCCGGGGCCGAAAAAGCCGTCGTAAAAACCGAGTCCCAATCCAAACAGGATAAAAAAGGCGCCGCGGTTCATCTTCGGGGGACGGGCCGCATCTCCCACTCCTTTGGAAAAAACCGTGTAGAGCAGGACCAAAAAGAGGAGGATCGGCACCAGACAGGTTAGAAATCCGGGGTCGAGCATCTGGACCGTCACGGCGCCCGCGGCCGCCCCCATCAAGGTCATGAGGATGCCGAATCCGCATTCGCGCAACGAAACCTGCCGTTTTCGGATGAAGTTGACGGAAGCCGAAAAGGTGCCGAAGGATCCCTGGAATTTGTTGGTTCCCAGAGCGACCTGGGGCGGCAGCCCCACGGCCAGCAGCATGGGCAGGGCGATGAGGCCGCCGCCGCCCGCGATGGAGTCGACGAAGCCGGCCGCCAGACCGGTGGTAAAGAGCAGGAGGATGACGCCGGCCGTTAGGTTGAAATCAAACATTCTCATCTCCACCACAAACGTATCAGTTCGATTTCAATTTCATGAAAAGGTTCGGCCCGAACTTTTTCATCGCCGTCCGCGGCTAAAACAAGGGACCATCTATCGTTTTCAAGTCGAAAAACTTCAAGTGTTTCCGCCGCCGGATCGACAAGCCAAACATACGGGACGGCGTTTTGCAAGTAAACATTCATTTTTTTAACGCGGTCTATTCGAATGGAATTGGGAGAAAGTATTTCGCAGATCCAATCAGGAACAACCCGCGTCCAATTCGTTTCCGGAGGCTGTGGAAGTCGTTTCTTTTTCCAACCCGCCAAATCGGGAACAAGAAGATTTTTATCGAACTTTATCTCAGGTTCGACTAGAATGACCCATCCGCCCGGGCCGCCGCGCCCGTATTGGTACGGAATTCGTATTTCAGCCAATCCGGTTTCAACATTGCTGTGCCTGAACGATGGCCGCGGCAGCGCGTACAAATCGCCTTCTATTATTTCCCCAACCATATTTTCAGGAATACGATGTAAATCTTCGTAAGTCGCTTCTTTTTTTAGGGGCTGGATCATTTTTACGTCCACCCCTTATTAATTTCTAATTCCCGAAACAATCTGCAGGGCATGCACCGCATCCCTTAATTCCACCTTGCCGTTTTCGTCGGCATCCAGACCATCGGCGAAAATGCCCACCAGCACCTGGAGCGTGGCGACGGCGTCGCCGAGAGCATTCTCCAGATCGACGTCGACCAAAGCATTCGCGGTGTTCTTGGCCTCGTCCCGGAACTGGATATAGATGGTGGCGCTGTCTTCGTCGCCGGAGACCGCCCACTGCTTGGTGGTCTCGTAGGTTTCCCACTGGCCGCCCTCTCCGAAGCTGGTATTGCTGAGATACACCTCGGTGGCGCCGGTGGCGCCCAGCTCCAGGGTGACCACGCTGGTATTTTGGGCCTTGGTGTCGGCGTTGGCCCGAACGTTCACGTTCCGGGGGGCCACCGTGTCGATGATGAAGGACAGGCTCGATGTGCCGCCGATCCGGCCCCGGTCGTCCTCCGCGGCGATGTGGAAATGGTGCTGGTTGTAGTCGCCGGACAGATCCCGGCTGGTGGCCTTCCGGGCCGTCACCGATGGCATGGGCGCGTTTCGCTTGGTGATCTGGTGGTCGCCGTCCTGATTGAAGATGTAGTAGTAAAGTTCGTCCGCCCCGTCCCCCGAGGGCAGCCATGTCACCGTTACCGTGGGGGTGTTGGAGACCGCGGCCGAGGGCGTCCGGCTTAGGTCCTGGGGCGCGGACCGGGCTTGCAGCACCGACGGATCGCCGGTATGGGTCAGACCGGAGACGTCGATGCGCAGATTCTTGACGGTCCCCGCCCCAGCCGTATCGGACCGTCGGCGGCGCTTGAGATTCGGGTCGAACTGAAAGCCAATATTCGAAGCCCCGGCCGAAAAGACGCTGGCGGCGGCCGGCGGTTGATGGGAAACCAGGTCGTCGGAGAGGGCGCCGGTGGGTCCCGCCCACTGGTACGCAACCGGCGTTTGGCTGCCGCCGGCATACACGCCGAATCCCAGAAAATAGCTGACGTTCGGATCAAGGCCCCGGAATCGGAATCCACCGCTTCCGCCGAGCACCTGGTGCTGCTCGAACCGTCCGGATGCGCCGCCGCCGGCCACCAGATCCACGGCCACGTAGTCGCCGCCCAGGATCGCCGGATTGACCACGCCGCCGGAAATCTCCACGGCGCTGTCGGTGGCCCGTGTCAGCAGCAGGTTCACCGTTTCCCCGGTCCGTTTGCCGGTCTGAACCGCCCCAAGGTACCGGATCGGTTCCCCGGTTTCGTCGTACCGGGTGAAGGCGGCCGCGCCCACGATGTAGTCGGCGACCGGGGCGCCCTGGTCGTCCGTCGACCGGAGCCCGTCAACGGTGTATCGGCCGTCCTCGTCGGTTCGGGTGCTGCCCGAAAAAGCCGGGACCCGCTTGCGCGCCGCGGATGTCGCCACCACGGGCACATCCGGCAACGGCGCGCCGTCCACGTCCCGCACCTCGCCGCGGATCAAGCCGCTGGGATAGAGGATGAGCTGAACGGCGGTATTCGGGTCGAATCCGCTCGTCTCCCGCGGCACATAGCCGGACTTGGAGGCCGTCAGGACCATGTCGGCGGCCGCGGGGGCGTTGTGGAAACGGAATGTCCCCGACGAGTTGGTGGTCGTCTCCTCCCAGTACCCGCTGTCGATGGACACCGCATTGACCACAGCGCCCTTGACGGGCGAGCCGTCGCTGGTTTTCACGGTTCCGGTTAGTTGGACGCCGGGCCCCAGGACGACGCTTAGCCCGCGGTCGCTGTCCACAATGACGTTTTCCTGCTCCCTGAACGCCAAATCCGTCGTCGCGGGCGGCGTGGCGGTGGCCCGGTAAACGCCGGTGGCCATCCCGTTTATACCCCATGCGCCGTTCGCGTCGGTCACGTCCCATCCGGCCAGGGTCCCGTCCGGCGCCCAGAATTCGATAAAGACACCGGCAACAACCGGGCCATTGATATCGTTTTCAGTGATAACACCCGACAATTGGTGACTGCCGGGCTTTCGGGTCAAGGCGAAATTCACGCCGGCGCCGCCGGATTCGATGTCCGGTTTGGTCTGGCCCACAAAGCGGGTGGTCCAGTCGGGTTCCACCGACACCTCATAGACGCTGTCCGGGAGCCCGCGGATGGCATAGCCGCCGTCGTCGCCGGTGAACGCGCTGTTGCCGGCCCTTTGCAGCTCCGACCAGGCGCTCACCCGGATGCCCTTGAGCCCTTCCCCGTCGGTGGAGCGGACCGTGCCGCTGATGGTCGTCCCCTGGCTGATGGCGATGTCGATGCCGGTCCTGTTCCCGGCTTCGGTGCTGACGCGACCTGCCAGCAATTCAGACCGGACCGTGCCGCTTTCCCGGTAGAAAAACGAGCCCAGGCCGCTCCGCCAGGCGTTGACCTCCACGACGTAATCCGGCGCTGTTTCGAGTCCGCGAATGATGTAATCCCCGTCGGCGCCGCTTTGGGCGTATCCGCCCACCCCGAGGCTGTCCGACCAGGCGGTGACCTCGACGCCGGGGACGCCGGAATTATCCATTGAAACCCGGCCCGAAATGGTCGTTCCGATCCCGAGGGCGAAATCGACGCCGCCCACGGATTCGCCGGAAATATCCACCGGCGTCGCGTCGTTCTCCGTCGCCGCGCCGTCGTAGTACAGGAACCGGTACTGCCTTGACCGAACCGACGCCCGGTAATCGTCCGCCTTCAACAGCGCCGGGATGGTGTAGGATTCCGTCAAATCCCCGTCGCTCAGGGAGACTTCCACCTCCCGTTCGGCGCCGGTGGACGCGGAGACGGCTTTCACCCGAACCGTCTCGCCCACTTGCGCCCCTTCTGGAAATGTTATTGTTCCTGAAATGGCGGCCAGGTTGTTCAGGGCAGGCAGGTCGAAATCGATGCCGGAGGCGCCGGCATCCGCCAAGTCCACTTCGTCCGGCGGCATCCATCCGAATTTGTTTTCATATACAAGCCGCGGGTAGTCCGGCGACGTGAATTCCACAACATAATCCGCGGCCGGAATCAGGCTGGCGATCTCGTAGGAGACCGGTTCGCCTGTGCCAACAATTTCAACGCCGTTGCCCGAGCGCGCCTCCTCGGACCAGGCGTTCACGTATGCCGTGCTCCCCGACGCCAGTCCATTGACGGCCCCGGAGAGCGTCCGTCCCGGCGCCTGGCCCAGCGCGAAATCGACGCCGGTCACGTCGCCGGCGCCCACTGAAACCGTTTTGGTCTGCATGGCGAACCGAGCCAGTTCGGGTGGGGGATAGATGGCAACGGTGTAATTAACGGGAACGAGATCCGTCCCCGGTCGCAGCCCGGTGACGACGTAGTTGGCGCCGTCGGCCAACGCCCCGAGTGTGATGGCTTCGCCCCATCCGTAATCGACGTCCCCCACATCGGGAATCGACTCGAAGGCCGCGGCTTCCACCCGGATGCCCTTTACCGGCTGGCCATTGAAGGCAACGGTTCCCGACAGGTTCACGCCAGGCGGCAACACCATATCTCGGGCCTCGGTGGCGGAGGGCGAAATTCCTGACGCCAGTTGACGGGCATGGACGATGCCGTCCAGCGCGGCCTTTTTAAAATAGACCACCGGCCGGCCGGGCCGGTAAACCGTGACGATGTAATCGGTGATATCAAGATTCAGCCCGAGGATTTCATAGGTTCCGTCCGACCGGGTATCCGCTCCGGCGCCGGTCTGAGTCGTCGGGGAGAACGCCTCGACGCTCACCCCCGCCGGCGCCGGCGTGGTTTCATCGTCCAGGAAGATGGTTCCTTTTATCACCGCCCCTTTGGAGAGGAAAAAATCAATAGTCACATTGGCCTTGGTGAGGTCCACCGGATCGGCGTCTTCCTCCCGCTCTTTACCGTTGTACCATTGGGACTGGTGATCGGGGTGGCGGACGGAGACGACGTAGTCGTTTTCCGGCGGCAAATTTCCTATGAAATAAGTCCCCTCCGCATTTGTGGTTGTTTCATTGTAATAGTTTGCGGCGGTCGAGAAGGCGGAGACCCGGGCGCCGCTCACCGGCGCTTCGGTTTCATCGAACACCTTGCCCGAAAGAGCGTTGCCGGTTTCCAGGAAAAAATCAACGCCGGCGCCGCCGGTGGGGATGGGAGTGGCGCTGTCGGCGGAGGCGGCTCCGTTGTAGAACTGATCGACGAATTGGCTGTTCTGGATGCCCACTACATAGTGCTCGGATGTGTTGCCCGGGACTTGCAATCCCCAGATCCGGTAATTCCCATTGGCATCGGTCATGGCTTCGCCGCCCGCCTGAAGACCTTCGGACCAGGCGTTGACCCGGATGTTCGGAATCGTCTGCTCGTTATCCGCGTTGAACACCGTGCCGGTGATTTCTCCGCCCTGGAAGCCGATAATAACGTTTTTGCTGAACAGTTCGGAAGTATCCGTCACCGCCACCGGCGCGGCCTGTTCATAGACGATTACGCTGCGCGCGGCGTCGAAATAGTAGAAATCATATTCGGTCCCCTCCAGGTTATGATAGACGCTGATCCGGTAATCGTTCGCCGGTTCCAGCCCGGCCATGGAATAAATTCCTTCCGCGTCGGTGGTCGTGCTTTTGGAAAAATCCGCGCTTTCCGAGTAAAAGAAGACATTTTTCCCTTCCAGCGGATCGCCGGCCGTATCGCGAACCTGACCCTGGACCAGGTTGGCGGGGGCGCTGGAAAGGAAAAAATCGATGTTGCTCAGATCGCCGCCGGTCGTTGAGACGCGGTCCGCCGAATCATACGTCTGTTTGTCGTTGTAGAATTCGCCGTAAAACAAGGATTGTGCATTGGGCGGGTCCGCGGCCGCCACCAGGGCGTCCAAAGCGGGAACGCCGCAGACGGTGTAATCGCCATTCACATCCGTATTGGCCCATCCGCTGAATTCGATATCGTCCGCCCACACGGAGATCCCGAACCCCGACAGCGGCGATTCATCGGTCTCGGACATTACAGTGCCGGAAATCTGACGCGGCTGGTTTTCGTCCAGGATGATGTCGATGTTGGCGTAATCGGCGGCGGCGTCCACCGGAACGGGAGTGGCCTGGAGATAGTAAATGGCGCTGGCGGTCGGCGGATCGACGCCGATGGTCTTGCCGGGATCCAGGGAATAGATGAACGATCCCTCGCACCCATTCAGGTCTTCGATCCATACGGAGACCTGGTAATCGTCCGCCGGGGGGAGGTATTGGAAGGTGTAGGCGCCGTTGGCGCCGACATCGATGGTCGCGGAATAGCCGCCAAGGCTTGCGGATTTGATGGTGACCTGGAGCGGCTGGGTGTTGAAGGTGTCGATCGGCGTTCCGAGGGGATCGCGCACAATGCCGCTGACGCGGTTGTCGGGGGCGCGTTCCAGGGCGAAGTCGATGCCGGAAGCCGTTTGCCCCTCGGACAAGGTCAGGGTGTCGGGCGTTTCGCCGGGGTTCTTTAGATTGTAATGTTGCTCAATGTAGGGCAGATTCGGTCCGGGCGGCCTGGCGATGAGTTTCAATTCGACCCCTGTCGGCAGGGGATCGCCGGTATCCGGATCCCCCGTTATGGCGTAGTTGCCCAGGGCGTCCGCCTGGGTATAGCCCACCCGGTTCCAGTCGGGGCCGAAGACATTGACGAAATACCCCTCCAAGGGGTCGCCGGCGTCGGCGGTTAACACCCGCCCGGTAATCGTCTGGCCATGGGCCGCGCCCGCGACCAGAAAAACGCTCATTCCGATTAAAAACAATGCCTTGAATCCATTAACCGTTCTTTTCATGATCCCCTCCCCGCGGCGCCGATGTTTCGAGACCCGCGCCGCTATCTGACCCTGTCTTTTCGCCGGCATCGTCCAAACGGCTCAACTTTGGGTTCCGCCGGTGCCGCTGGTGATCCCGTTTTGTTTTTTTGGCGCGGACCCCATGGGTCCGAATCCAGTCGTCCACTTGTTTCTGGTAATCTGAAAAGGTCAGGTCGCCCATGATTTGTCCGTTGAAGTCGTCCGACGGGCCGTGGTAGATTGGGGCTCGGGTGAGAAAGTGTCGGCACGTCCTGTCTCATCTATACCCTTGACCGGTTTCAATGTCAAAATGTTAAGCATTCATTCCTAATCATGCGAGACTTTGTAAAGGTTCACCCCTGTTTTTTCGCCGTCGCCCTCCCGGGAATGGCGCTGCTCGTCCCGTTTTTGTTGTTCCTCTCCCTGGACGGCCGGTTTCCCCTGGTCCTGCCCCTTGACGACGCCGATTTCGCCGTGACGGTGACCGCCGAAGACGGAACGCCGCTGCGATCCTTCGCCGACAGCCGGGGCGTGTGGCGGTATCCGGTGTCGCCGGCGGATGTTTCGCCGCGGTACCTGACGGCCCTGATCAACTACGAAGACCGCTTTTTCCACCGCCATCCGGGAGTCAACCCCTGGTCGCTGCTGCGGGCCTTTTTTCAGTACGTCCGCACCGGCGAGCCCCGGACCGGGGGATCGACCCTCTCCATGCAGGTGGCCCGGATCTTTTTCCCCCACGACCGGACGATCCCGGGAAAAGCCTGCCAGATCTTCAAGGCGCTCCAGCTGGAATACCATTTCACCAAAGACGAGATCCTTACGTTCTACCTCGACTACGCCCCCTTCGGCGGTCCCATCGAAGGCGTGCAGGCGGCGTCTTATGCTTATCTGGGCAAACCGGCCAGGGAGCTGAGCCATGCCGAAGCGGCCCTGCTGGCGGTTCTCCCCCAGGCGCCCACGCGGCTGCGGCCGGATCGCCATCCCCAGCGGGCCGCCGCCGCCCGGGACAAGGTGCTGGACCGGATGGCCAAGTTCGGCGTGTGGGACCGCGGGACGGTGGCCGAGGCCAAACAGGAAAGGGTCCGACGGCGGTTCGACAGGCACCCCATGCAGGCGCCGCTGCTGGCCCGTCGTCTCAAAAGCCGGGGCGAACCGGGAAAACCGGTGGTGTCGCTTATCGACGCCTATCTCCAGCGGACCGTGGCGGAACGGGTCCGCCGCTTCATCGCCACGACGCCGCCCCGGACCTCGGCGGCGGCCCTGGTGGTGGAAAACGCGGAGCTGGCGGCGCGGGCCTACGTCGGATCCGCCGATTTTCTCGACAACGACCGGTACGGCCATGTGGACATGGTTCAGGCGTCCCGGTCCCCGGGTTCCACCCTGAAACCGTTTCTCTACGCCTTCGCTATGGAGGAGGGGCTGATCCATTCCGAAAGCCTGCTGGTGGACGCCCCCTTCACCTTCGGCGGGTACCGGCCGGCCAATTTCACCCGCCATTTTTCCGGGCCGGTGGGGGCCGCCGAAGCGCTGCGGCGATCCCTCAACGTGCCGGCCGTGGACCTCCTGGAGCGGTTGGGACCCCGGTTTTTCGACGCCCGGCTCCGTCAGGGGGGGCTCCACCTCGACTATCCGCCCCATGCCGGGCCCAATTTGTCCATGATCCTGGGCGGGGTGGGCGCGTCGCTGGAGGATCTGACCGCCGCCTTCGCCGCCCTGGGGCGGGCGGGCCTGTCCGGGCCGCTCCGCTTCACCCAGGACGCCCCGCTAAGGGAACGGCGAATGATGTCCGCCGGCGGCGCATTCATCGTCCGTCGCATTCTCCAGGATCATCGCCGCCCCGATCTTCCCTACGGACAGGTGGATCTCGCCCGGTCCCGGCAAGCGGCCTGGAAGACCGGGACCTCCTACGGGTTTCGCGACGCCTGGACGGTGGGCGTGACCGACCGCTACACCGTCGGCGTCTGGGTGGGACGGCCCGACGGCACGCCGTCGCCGGGTCAGTACGGTCGGGCCACCGCCGCGCCCCTTATGTTTTCGATCATCGACAGCCTGCCCCGGCGTTATGAACCGCCGGCGCCGGTTCCCGATACGGTGGACCGGGCCGAGATCTGCTGGCCCCTGGGGCGGCGGCCGGCGGGGGAGGACGATCCCCACTGCCACTTGCGACGAACCGCCTGGATCCTGAACGGCGTCGTCCCGCCGACCCCGCCGGACCGCAACGACCGCCACTGGCGGTCCAATCCCATGACGGTGCTGATCAATCCCGCCACCGGACGCCGGGTGGAGGCCGACTGCCCCGTATCCAACCCGGTGGCGCGAACCATCGCCCG
The DNA here is from genome assembly GCA_964652715.1 of uncultured Desulfobacteraceae bacterium. Lineage (GTDB taxonomy): Bacteria > Desulfobacterota > Desulfobacteria > Desulfobacterales > JAABSP01 > JAABTD01. The sequence goes on along the minus strand of CAZZBE010000148.1, from coordinate 841 downwards.
ATGGCCCAGCGGCGTCGGCCCGTGGCTGAAACCCCGTCTGAGACGGATTTCCCGCATCCCGCGACTCGATCCCATCTGCCGCAAACCCGTGGCCGAGGCCGCCGAAACGGTCCGGATCATGGGCATCGACCCCGATACCGTGCTGCGCCCTCCGGGAGTCCGTCGCCGGCTGCCCGCGGTCACCCTCCAGGCCCAGGGGGGCCGGGGCGGCCATTACTGGCTTTTGGACGGCGACCTGATCGCCAAAACCGAAGTGGGCGAACCCAGCGTTTACCAGTTCCAACGGCCGGGGCGATATGTGTTGACGGTGATGGATATGGCGGGGAATTACGACAGCGTGGCGGTGATGGTGCTGGGAAGTTAGAAAAGTGGCGCGTCAAAATCCTCCGCCATCTTTATCTTCCCCTTGAGAAGGCCCGCTTTTCGTTTTTTGGGCTGAGATTCTTGAGGCATAATGATCAAACGAACGGGTTTATCGGCATAAGGATACGCTTCCGACAGCCGTATCGTTTTCTGGTCGATAAAATTGCCGACAACGATATGGGCTTCTTCCATGGTTTTGCTCCTTAAGGAATTCGCTTTATTGACCTTTGAGTTTCGACTATACATCGCCCGCCGAAGGTCTGTCAAAACTTAAATCGGCTACCGTTCATTCCAACAGCATAAGGAAAATTTACCATGACGCATCCCGACGCCAAATTCGAAAAAGTCTCCCAATCCGACGCCGCCCTGTACGGTCCCAGAAAAATCCTGCTTTGCGGATTCGGGGCCCAGCGGCTCCTGGATGAATTGTCGGCGGAACGCCGGGCCATGGGGAAGAAGCGGAGGCGCTAGGGCGCCG
>CAZZBE010000147.1:0-11177 GCA_964652715.1 uncultured Desulfobacteraceae bacterium | reverse complement strand
TTGTGTTCGCCCCTTGTGTTCGCCCTTTGCGTTAAAACAGCTCTTGACTTTGGCCGCGGAATTCATTAACAAATGCATTATAACATCGGCGGCAGAAGCCGCCGACCCGATGGAAACAGACAACTCAATCCAGACGGCGCCGCGACCCCAACGGCAACGGCATCTCGCCAGTGAACAAGGCCACGAAGGCATTGTCTTCCAAAGCGGAAGCGCCTCCGTGGCTTTTTTTGGACCGGATTCCATCCGGGAGGAACGGACTTCAAAAAAACCCGATATAAACGACACGATATAACGACAATGGTTTACAAATGACGATCCGACTGTTTTTGAAACTGACGGCGCTTTTCGTTTTCCTGTCTGCTCCCTTTCCGGCCTTCGCGGAACCCTTTCCGGCGGACCTGGACCGCCGGATGACGGCCGCCATCGCCGAAGGGCGGGCCGCCCAGGCCGAGGCGGAAAAATGGGACGCCGAGCGGCGCGAGTTGATGGCCCAAATCCAGGAGGCGAAGCGCCGGCTCCGGTGGACGTCCCACCAGACCGGGAAATACGCCGCCTACATCGAGAACCAGGAAGAAGTCCTTGCCGAACTCCGGCGGCGGAAAGCGGAGGCCGAAACGATGGAAATGGCCCTGGCGCCGTTTCTGGACGAGACCCTGGACCGCTTGACGGCCTTCATCGGGGCGGACCTGCCGTTTTTGCCCGAAGAGCGGGAAAAACGGCTCGCGGCCCTGGAGGAAACCCTCGACGATTACCATTCGCCCCTTTCCCGGAAAGCCCAGCGGGTCCTGGAGGCTTTGCGGATCGAGACGGAATACGGGACGTCCGTGGAAACCGGGGCCGCCGTCATTGAGCTGTCCGACGGCCCGGCACGGGTCGATCTCTTCCGCCTGGGCCGGACGGCCCTCTACTACCGGACCCCGGACGGCGGCCGGTGCGGGTGGTTCAACCGGGAAACCGCGTCCTGGGAACCCCTGCCGGACCGGTTCAGCCGGGAGATCCAGCGGGCCATGGCCGTCGCCGAAAAACGGCGGACCCCGGAACTGCTGGACCTGCCCGTGGGGAGGCCCGGATCATGATGCAGGATTCCATTTTGAAACGCGCCTTGATCCCCGCATGGCTGTTCGCCGCCGTCGCCCTGGCGGCCCCCGTTTCCGGCGCCGACTGGCCGGAGACGGTTCAAGGTGTGGAAGCCCGATTGGCCCAAATGGCCGCCGACCGGGAGGCGACCCGGAACCGGATTCAAGCTGAACGGGAGCGGCTGACCGCCGAACTGGCCGACCTGACGGCGGTCCTGGAAAAAGAAGAGGCCCTGCTGGCGGAGCGGAAGGCGGCGCTGGACACCCTGCTGGCGGCCGAGACCGAACTCCGGGCCGCGGCGGAAGAAGAGGAGGCCGATCTCCAGGCCCTGGAGGGAACTTTGCGGGCCTCGGCCGGGGACCTCGACGGCATCCTGGCCGAAAGCCTGGCCGCGCCCGAACATCCCGACCGCCGGGACCGGATCGCGCCCCTCCTTGATCCGGACCGGATGCCCGGCATGGCCGACATCGAAACCCTGGTGGATGTCTATTTCCAGGAAATGGCGTCCACCGGGGAGATCCGCCAAGGCGACGCCCCCCTCATCGCCGCGGACGGGACCCGAACGAACGGGACGGTGGCGCGGGCCGGCGGGTTCACGGCCTTTTTCCGCCGGGACGACCGGGTCGGATACCTCCGCCGGGACCCGGACCTGGCCCATCTGTCCATCATCCCGGGAAGCCCGCCGTGGGGGGTCCGCCGAACCATAAACGCCTATTTCGACGGGGAGGGCCGGCATCTGCCCCTGGACATCTCCGGCGGCGTCATCGCGGCCAGCGTCAACAGGGAAAGCGACTGGCGGGCGTTTCTGGCCGCCGGCGGACCGCTCATCTGGCCCATCCTCCTCATCGGGCTGGTGGCCCTGATCCTGTGCATCGAGCGGCTCGTTTCGCTGCTGCGCATCCCCACCCAAACCGACAAACTCATGGACCGGCTCCGGGACCTGGTGGAAGACCGCGAGTGGTCCCAGTGCCGCGACCTGTGCCGGGCCAAGCCCCACATCCCCACCTGCAACGTCCTGGACGCGGGGCTGGAACACCGGAACGCCGGCGGGGAGACGCTGGAGACCGTCCTGGAAGAAGCCGTCCTTCGGGAGATGCCCCGGCTGGAGCGGTTTCTGACCACCCTGGGCGTGCTGGCGGCGGTGGCGCCCCTGCTGGGGCTGCTGGGCACGGTGACGGGGATGATCCACACCTTCCAGGGGATCACGGTGTTCGGGGCCGGCGACCCCCGGATGATGTCCGGCGGCATCTCCGAGGCCCTCATCACCACCCAGCTGGGGCTGGCCGTGGCCATCCCCATCATGATCGCCCACCATTTCTACGACCGGCGGGTGGAGAAGATCGTCGGCGACATGGAGGAGAAGGGAACGGCCCTCGTCGCCGTCCTGATGCGGCTCCGGTCCGGGAAGGCGGCGGCATGATCCCGGCGGTGTCCGACGCCCTGGGCTACCTTCGGCAGGGCGGGGCCGTCATCATCCCCCTGGCCCTGGTTTCGGTGGCCATGTGGTACTTCATCCTCCGGAAACTGGCCCTGCTGTGGCGATACCGGCCCGCCCTGGCGGGGGAAGGCGACGGGGGGACGGACGTCCGGGCGATCACCGCCCTGGTGCGGCGCCGGCAACGGAACCTGGAGCGGCATGTGGGAACCATCCTGGTGCTGGCCGCCGTGGCCCCGCTTTTGGGGCTGCTGGGGACGGTCATGGGGATGATCGCCACCTTCGAAGCCATCGCCCGGTTCGGGGCCGCCAACGCCCGGGCGTTCGCCGCCGGGATCTCCGAGGCCCTCATCACCACCCAGTTCGGCCTCGTCGTGGCCGTGCCCGGCCTGTTCATGGGCCACCTGATCCGCCGGCGCGTCGAAGCCCTCCGGGACGGATGGGAACGGGTCCTGATCCGGCGGACGGTACTGGCCGGCGCGGCTTCGGCGCCTGATGCCGCCGACCGAAAGGAGGTCCCGTGAAATCCCTGCGCGACCGTCGCTACCGGCGGGCCCGGGCCGTGGAAATCAACATGGCGCCGCTCATCGACATGATCTTCATCCTGCTTATTTTCTTCCTGGTCACCACCAGCTTCGTGAAAGAGAGCGGGGTGGAGATCGAGCGGCCCACGGCCCGGTCCGCCGCGGCCAAAGAGAAGATCAACCTCAAGGTGGGAATCACCGCCGAAGGCGCCGTCCACATCGAGGGGGCGCCCATCGACATCCGGTCGGTGCGGGCCCGGATGAAACGGTTCGTCGCCGAGACGCCGGGGGGATCGGTGGTGCTCGTGGCCGACCGGACCAGCGCCACCGGCGACGTCATCCGGGTCCTGGACGAATGCCGGCTGGCCGGGGTCCAGAACATCAGCATCGCGGCAAAGGAGCCCTGACCATGATCAAAAAACGGGTCTTTACAAAAGGCGCGACCCTGGCGTCGGCCCTGGTCGTCAACCTGCTGATCCTGTTCCTCGTGCCCCAGTTCGCCCGGCAGGAGACGGCGGTGTCCGCCCCTCACTCCTTCGACGCGGTCCGGCTGACCCAGTACCGGCCGGACCCGCAACCGGAACCCCGGCCCCAGCGCCGCCAGGCGCCGCCGGAACCCGTCCCTGAAAAAATGGACCCCCCGCCGGCGCCGACCCTCTCCCGGCCGGACCCGCCCCGGCCGCCGACGCCCACGCCCGACATCCAGGTCCCCGACCTCCGTTTCGAGATCAACCCGGCCCTCAAAACCGCCATGGCCGTGGCGCCGCCGCCCAAACCCAAACCCAAGCCGAAGCCCAGGCCGAAACCGAAGCCGGCGCCCCAGCCGGCGGCCCGGAAGCCGGCCCCCGAACCGGAACCCGCGGAACCCCAACCGTCGCCGCCGGCCAGGGTCGCGGCCCGAAAACCGGCCCCTGCCCCCGCGTCGCCGGCGCCCGCCCGGCCGGTCCAATCCGAGTTCGGCCTGGATGAAGTGGACCAGCCGCCCCGCATCGTCCGGAAGGTGGAGCCCGACTACCCTTACCGGGCCCGGCGGCGCAGCGTCCACGGCGAGGTGACGGTCAAATTCCTGGTGACGGAAAAAGGCGACGTGGACCGCCTGTCCGTGGTGAAGGCCCGTCCCGAAGGGGTGTTCGAGAAAAGCGTGGTCCGGGCCGTGCAGCGGTGGCGGTTCTCCCCGGGAGTCCACAGGGGGCGGCCCGTGGCCACGTGGGTGGTCCTGCCCATCCAGTTCAAGTTGAACGGATGAAGCCCGCCGCCCTAGCCGCCCTTTTCGCCCTGATGTCCCTGGCCTTTTTCCCGGCGCCGGTCTGCCGGGCCGCCCCACGGATGGCGCCGGCGGATCAGCAGGCCATCCACTCGGCCCAGAACGCCCTGGAAAACGGGGACCGGTCCGGGGCCAGGCGCATCCTGTCGGACCACCTGAAGAGCCGGTCCGGAACGGTCCATCCCCTGGTCTACCACGTCCTGGGCAACGCCTTTTACCTGGACGGCCGGGTCCGGGACGCCTACGACGCGTTCCGCAAGGGGCTCGACATCGCGCCCGATTCCCGGGACCTGTGCCTCAATCTGGCCCGGGCCGCGTTCGACCTGAAGCGATACCGGGAAGCGGGGAACCTCCTGGAGCGGGCCTACGGGCTGGAAAAGCCCGCCGATCCGGACCTGCTCTATGAAGCCGGAGCCGCGTTTTACAAGGCCGGGGCCTATGGAAAGGCCCGGGACGTCCTCCGGCGGCTCGTCCGGTCCCGCAAATCCCCTGAAACAGCGTGGATCGAACTGCTGCTGCACACCCTGTTAGAGTTGAAGGCGTTTTCAGACGCCGAAACGCTGCTGACGGATTACCTGAACCGCCATCCGGCCGATCCGGCCTACTGGGAACTGCTGGCCCAACTCCGCCTTCAGCGGGGAGACCCCGCGGGCGCGGCCGCCGCCCTGGAGGTCGCGTACGCCGCGGCGCCGCCCGATGCCGATGGGTGGCGGGAACTGGCCGGCCTGTACCTGTCCGTGGAATTGCCCGGGGCGGCGCTTCGTTGCCTGGAAAAGGCTTACGGCGCCCATCCCGGCCCGAAAGCCTGCAAAAAGATGGCCGACCTCGCCCGGTCGGCCCATCTCCCCGACCGGGCAGTCGCTTATCTGGACAGGGCCATCGCCCAATCGCCCAACGCGGCGCTGTTCCGGCAAAAAGGGGAGATTTTCTACAGCCAGGGGCAGTGGGAAAAGGCCGTCGCGGCCTTCCGGGAATCCCGGCGGCTGGACCCGGCGAACGGGGCCGCGGCGTTTTATCTGGGCCACAGCGCGTTGCGGAGCGGAGATATGGAACTCGCCCGAACGGCGTTCGCGGCGGCCGCGGAGTTTTCGGATTTTCGGGGGCGGGCGCTTGAGGCGCTGGCGTCAATTCAAGAGGACCGCCCGCCATCGGCCGCGGGGGAGTAAACTCCCACAAGGATTTGGGATAAGCAAGGATTTTCCCCGCCAAACACGGACGCCGAATAGATACAATTGATTTTATTAACGATCCGTCGCTACGGCTTTCCAGAGCAGATGATGAATATAGACATTTGCACCTTCTTGCTGGAACAAGATATGACACGCCGCCATTTGTTCCCTGTCAACCCCCCAGAGCTGTTCCATTTCATGGACCGGGGTGTTGGATACGACGAAGCTGTTTAATGTCACGGATGGATCATCCAGGCGGGTTTCAATCTCTTTGATGGTTTTATAGAACTGAATTTTGGGGTCTTGGAAACCAAGGTTCCGGATGCCCTTGGGGTCAACAAAGGAGATGTACTCACGGCCGTCGGCGATCAACCAGAGAATGAAATCCGGGTGAAAGTTGCCCGCTTCGAAAAAACCCACTCCTCTGCCTTTGCTCAGATTGCGCAGCAGATAAAGCGTCTTGCTTTCCAATAGAGATGGCGCTGAGTCGTGGTAGGCTTTCAGGTCTTCCACGAAACGGCGCTCGCCCTGATTCAGCGGGACCGGACTGATCTCCACCGCGGAACCGGCCAGATGCAGCAACGGTTCGTATAAATGCCGACCAAACGGGATGGCCCGCAGACCGGCGAATTGCCAGGGCTTCAGGTTGCCGGCGTCGATTTGCGCCTTGAGTTCCTTGAGTTTTTCGATAATCTCCGTCTGGGATTCTTCCACCAGGATTCGGTAGTAACCATCTGGAAATTCCTCGTTAACTTGCGGAAAGTTGGGATCGGTTGCCGCCAAAAGGCAATATTCCAGGTGGGGCAGCTCCCATTCTTTTTTGCGGAAAAAATAATACCGTTCACAATATTTCTTGAGCAATGCCTCGGCCAGCTCCCGCCACAGGTGAACCTTTTCAAAAGAATCAAACGCCAGCTCGGTTTCCGGGATCAGCAGCCGGTACCAGCTCTGATCCGCCAATACGCCCGCCAACACCTTGAGCGGCAGGTTGATGTTGTGCCAGGCGCGTTCGGCCTTGAAGCGTTGCAACTCAAAATAGAGGGCATCCAAATCTAAAAATGCAATGTGTTCGCGGGTCAGTTTGCCCTGGTTCGGCCGGCGCCCCTCATCGGACCCGCCAGCGCCGGTGGAGCGCAACGCCTGTATCTTTGGATACCAGTTCAATACCACCGGGTTGTTTTGAAGGTAACGCGTCGCCGGCTCCTCGCCAGGATTGGGCGCAGCCAGTTCGGGGATGGGTCCCAATTTTTTGAAGGCATCGCCGAACTCGGTGCTTACGCCATTGATGGTCTTTTTCAACCGGATCGTCTTGAGCTTTTTGCGGCCCAGGTTGCGGATGACCGGCAGAAAAAACTCAACCCGCTCCTCATTGGCGGGCAGGCCCTCTTCTTCCAGAAACTCCCGGAACTGGGCCATGTAGTCGGCTTTGATGCCAAAGATATTCAGCGTTTCCAATGTACTCAGGTGCGATGGGCGGACCACTTCATCCGGAATATGCACACGGGTGCTGCGTTTCAGGCTTCGTTCATATCCTTTCAAGCGAACCCCGCGCCCAAAAAGCTGGATGATTTGAGCGCCTTCGGTTTTTCCCACATTCATCAACCCCATGGCGCCGACCCGCCAGCTATTCCAGCCTTCGGTGAATTTTTTGGAGCCGATCAGCAAATTGACGGATGACCCCGATTCGTTGATCTCCTTGAACAGGGATGCATTGAAATCACGCTCGCCCACCATCAGGTGATCCTTGCCCTCGCAAAGATTGCACAGTTTGCTATCGTCGCCGACGTTTATCACGCCAAAGGGGTCATTATCCCCCACGCGCAGGGCAACCTCGCCAGTGACGCCCTTCAGGTTCTCCACGTGCAGAGCGCCGCCGCCCGGGGCGTTGAACAGGATTGTCTGAATTTCCTCGAATAGTTGGCCGGCGGATAGCCCCAATCCATTCAGATAGACAAAGCGCCCGGCAAACAGGTCGCGGCCGTCGGCGGCGACCAGACCTTCCTCCAGCACCCGGCCAATATGGGCGACACTGGCCGCCCGCTCGCCTAAAAAACGACCGACAAAACGCAGGATTTCGACAATGTCCGAGGCTTCCTTTTGAGACAGCGAAGCGGTCACCCGGCTGCCGACAAAGACCCACAGCGGCTTTTCAATATGAAACGGCCGACACTGAATCTTTTGCTCCTGGTACAGGCGCAATTGCTGAAAAAACGACAACAGGCAGGCGACAAGGTAGGCATCCAAAGCGTTTTCCTGGGTCTGTGCGTCCAGGTTCAGGATCTGGTATTCCTTGCCGTAGCCGTCGCTATGGAAATATTTGTAAGAATAATCGAACAGCACGCAGCGGCTGTACAGCGCTGTCAGTTCGGGGCCGCCTTTAACCGCCTGGCCGAAGGTAGCCGAATACTCAAAGGAAAACCCCTGCTCGCATAACGAATTGCGAAAGCGCATCCAGGTCCCTTTATCGCCGGAACTGGCCCCCCGGTGACCTTCGTCGATCAAAACCAGGTTGTTGTTTTCAAAGGCATCCACCGCAACGGTCTTATCCCCCATTTCATCGCGGAGTTTATTGATGTCAATAATTTCAACGGCTTGCCCGGTAAACAATCCACGACCCTTTTTATCGAACATTTCCGCATAAATGCCCGCGGCCGCCAATTCCTTCAGATGTTGGTGACTCAACCCCTCGTTGGGGGTCAGCAGAATCACCCGGTTCAGTTCCCGTCTGCGGCGGTGTTTGGTCATATAATGTTTATATTGCAGGATGTTGGCGTGCATGATCAGCGTTTTGCCCGACCCCGTGGCGCTCCAGAAGGCCAGCTTGTTCAACTGCCCGGTCACATCGCCATCCGGGTCCAGCGGCGGCAACTGATCCGCCTTCGGCTTGTCCTCGTTGTAGCGGGCGACCTGTTCATTGATGGAACCGAGCAATGTGTGCGGGTCCGAAAAGTAGCGGTCGAGGTAGATTTCCGTGAACAACAGGGCCAGGTACTGGAAATATTTCCACGCGATCGCATTCTCACCACGCGCCAGTCGTCGCGCGTTCAGGTGCTGGGTGTGGCGCACGATGTTCTGGTCATATTCCAGCAGCAAATCATCCGGCAAAGCCGTTAGCAGCCCGGTCCTGTTGGTCAGGGTTTTATAGAAGCGGTGGATGTTGTTTTCATCCAGCCCGGCGGGGCTGTCCTCGCTGATTTGGAATTTCTCTTTAAAAGCCTCCAGCAGCGGCAGTTTTTTACCATTCCAGGTGTAAAATCCATCATTGGACGGCATCCCGAACAGGCTGAACAGCCACTGGTTGAGCACCAGTTTACAGGTAAACGGGACCTGGGGCTTTTTGTTTTTTTTCTTTGCCGCCATGGTTACGCCTCCGCCTCCTCGAACATCAGCCGGTGGAAGTCTTCCTCGATGAGGCGAACTTTCCAGGTGTCGTCCGGCCGGCGCAGATTTTCCAGATTGTTGTCGCCGTTGACGTAAATGAGATCGAATTCGCTGTCCTTGCCCGAATAGCCCTGTTTTTTGAACCATTCATCCAGGACCCGGTTGTCTTGTTCCGGATCGCCTGTAAGCTTGCGCCAGATCACCAGGGTCTTGCGGCCGTCCGGAATGGCGCCGGCAACCGCCCTGAACCACCAGGGGCCGTCTCTGTCTTCACGCACGCGTCCTTCGAGCAGAAGGCGACGGGGCGCATCTTCCGGCAGGTCCGGGTCGTTGTCGCGTTTAAAGGCGGCGGTGACGGTTTGGGGCGCGGCGATGGAATCCACGGTCAATCCGATCAGCCAGTTAAAGGTTTCCAGCAGGTCCACGTTGACCTCGCGGGTCTCTTCGCTGCCGGGGCGTTTGACCTTGAGCCGGTAGGCGGTGGGGTCGGTGAAGGCGGCGATATTTAGAATGGATTGGCTTCCCCGGGTTTCCACATCCAGCATGTAACGCAGCAGGTATTGTTCACGCAGGCCGTCGGATCCCTGGGCCTCGGCAAATTCCAGCAATGATTCCTGGGTCTCATCGCGGCGGAGTTCCAGGTTGTTCAGGGCGTCTTCATAGGATTCAAGGCGGATCACCTTCATGATGCGCGGGCTGCGATCAGCCTCTTTTTTTGTAGCAAGCCGTTTTGGCTTGCCGTCTTTCCATTCGGGAGAAAAAGTTACTTTCTTGATGCGTGGCAGTACCGTCGAGTCAAAATAAGCGCCCATTTCCACTAGCAGGAATTTGCGGCTTCCACCGTCATCGCGATTCAGACCAATAACAGCATGGCCTGTGGTTCCTGAACCCGTGAAGTAATCCAACACGCAAGAATGGATGGTGTTCGTTGATGCGCGAATACAGTCCGCCACAAGCATGAGCGCTTTTGGAAAATCAAATGGTTTTTCCCCAAACAATGCTTTTAACTCAGCAGCGCCGTAGTTAGCAGAAGCGTATTCTTTTCTATCCCACCAGGTAATTGGGGTGGAGTCTTCATCGATTCTAGTCTTGAAGTCGATACTAATCTTTCCAGCATGATCTCTTCGCGCTCGATATTCATTGAAGTCCGATTGAACCCGTATATGACCACGATGCCAATTTTTATCTATAGTATTTCCGTTCTTTTCCGCCACGGGATATACAATTGTCTCATTGCTCGCTGGCTCTTCTTTTAGGATATAGGCGCCATAAGGCTCAATATCTCCGGACCATTCCATGTCGGGAATACGAATATCATTGTTATCTGAGACAAAAATTGGATAAAAAAGCTTTGGCCGATCAGACCTCTTGTCATTTGTCCCGGTTCGTATAAAGTTCATCCATGCGTAATGACCTTTCTCGTCCTTATGCGGATACCTTGCCAGCCGTTTGTCCGTGATTGCCAAAGCGCCTGGAGAGCCTTCATGTGAAGCGGAATAGAAAAGCGCGTATTCATGGGTCGGTGAGAAAGTGCCGCGGGATTTGCGACTTTGAGGATTAGATCGAACAGCGGCCACGCCGATCTCTTTTGAAAAGGCCGTCGCCAGCAAATGCTTCAGCTCAGCAAATTGTTCATCATCAATGGCGGCGCAAAATATACCTGCATCCCGAAGCAACGGTCTGGACAGGCATATTCGGTCGTTCATCAGCGACAGCCATGAGGAATTCTTATAATTGTTTTTATAAATAATCGCCGAGGCGTCCGTATTATAAGGCGGATCAATGTAAATCGCATCAACCTTACGTTCATATCTTTTATGAACCATTGATAGCGCGGAAAAGTTCTCAGCGTTAATTAAAATCCCATCCGTCCGCCCATCAATATCCCCCATCGCCTCCAAAAGCCGCTGGGTAAACCCTTCATCAAAATGCCGGGTGTCCACCATCAGCGTGGGATGCGCTTTTAGAAACTCGGGCGTAAGCGGTTCACTGTAGCCCGCGCCAAACATATCCCCCTGGATCTCATCAATGGCGTGCAGATCGATCCATTCTTTCCGCTGTTCATCATTGGCCGCGATCTCGGGGTGGAACGCCTCCGAGATACAACCTACCCGGATACACCAGAATGTTTCCGTCACGAATTTCTTTTTCAGCCAGAGTTTTTTCTGAAAATTTTCCAGTTGCGCCAAAAATTCGATGATCTTGCCGGCGATCCGCCGGATGACCTTGATCTTGGACAAATACTGCTCCACCCGGGGAATGGATTCGGATTCAATGTCGTCCAGGTGCATCACTTCGTTTTTGATATAAAAATCCAGCTCCCGGCG
>CAZZBE010000146.1:0-11260 GCA_964652715.1 uncultured Desulfobacteraceae bacterium | reverse complement strand
CCTTCGTTTCCGGCGCTCCTTCAGGTCTATGCAAAAACGGCCCGGATTTCAAGGCCGTTTTCTCCGAATCCCGGTCTTTAACACCCGGGAAAAATCTGGTATGGATACGTTCGGAGGAATTATGAAACGAATCGCGACAGCCATGGTTCTGATGCTCTCCCTCTGCCTGACGGCGCCGGCCGCCGGACGGGGGGAGGAACTGATCGCCGCCACCGGCGAGTGGGCGCCCTATGTGTCGCGGCGCCTCGAGGACAAGGGGTTCATCGCCCGGATCCTCTCCGACGCCTTCGAGATCATGGGGGTCGAGGCGCGGATCGTCTTCTACCCCTGGCGCCGGTGCTACGACTCGGTGATCTCCCACCGGGTCTGGGCGGCCTTCCCTTACTCCCCCACCGAGGAACGCCTCAAGGAGGTGATGTTTTCGGATGTCATCTCCTATTCCGTCACCAAATTTTTCGCCTACGGCGGACCGGAGATCGACCGGTACGCCGGTCCGGCGGCCCTGAAGCCCTACACCATCGGCGGCGTCATCGGCTATTTCTACGAGGAGGATTTCAAACGCCACGGCCTGACCGTCGATTACGCCGCCCGGGAGACCGCCGCTATCGAAAAACTGGTCAAGGGCCGGACGGACCTGCTGGCCCTGAACGAGCTGGTGGGCTGGCGGCTCATTCAAAACCGGTTCCCGGACCGGATGGCGCGCTTCCGGACCCTGGAACCGGCCTACTCCAGGGACGATCTCCACCTCATCGTCTCCAGAACCTACCCCGGCGGAAAAGAGCTGCTGGAGCGGTTCAACGCCGCCCTCCGGACCGTCAAGGACAACTACATCTACGACGGCATCCTGGAAAGGTACCAGGAGAAATGAAGCGGACCGCCGGCGTCGCCGGAATTCCGCCTTCGCTCCCGCCACTGCCCCTGGTCCTGGTCCTGGTCCTGGTCCTGGTCCTGCCGGGAACCCCGACCCCCGGCCGGGCCGCCGACGACCCCATCCGGATCGCCGCGGGCGAGTGGCCCCCTTACACGTCGGAAACCATCGAAAACTTCGGGGTGGCGGCGGAGATCGTGACCCGCGCCTTCGAGGAGATGGGGGTGACGGTGGAACTGGTCTTTTACCCCTGGGCCCGGTGCTACGAATCGGTCCGGAGCGGAAAGGTCTGGGGGGCCTTTCCCTTCGCCCGCACCGCGGAGCGGGCGGAAGCGGTGGATTTCTCGGACACGATCCTTTATTCCGCCTCCAGACTCTTCTACTTCGACAAACCGCCCAGGGGGCTCCGGTTCACGACCGCGGCGGACCTGGCCCCGTTTCGCATCGGCGGCGTCGGCGGCTACTACTACGAAAGTCTGCTCGACGCGGCGGGCATCGAGGGAGATTACGCCCCCAAACCCCGGAACGGCCTGGAGAAGCTGATGCGGGGGCGGACGGATCTTTTTATCGCCAACGAGCTGGCGGGCTGGTATCTCATCCGGAGGACCTTCCCCGAAAACGCCCACCGGTTCGGGACCCTCCCCCAACCCCTGGACCGCCACGGGTTGCGGATGATCGTTCCGAGACAACGTTCCGGCGCCGGACCGTCCCTGGCGGCCTTCAACGCGGCCCTGGCCTCGGTCAAGGACGACCTGTTCTACCAGGCGATCCTGAAAAAGCTCCACGGCGGCGGGAGGCCCGATGGCCCCTGACCCGCCCCGCCGGCGCCGGTCCATTTCAAGGGAACTGACCCTCGGTCTGGTGATCACCATCATGGTGATTTCCACCCTGGCCATCACCGGGATCTACCTCAACCTGTCGGCCCGGGCCGAAACGCTCCTCCAGGTCAAGGCGGACGAGTATCTCGATTTCACGGTGGACACGTTGTCGGCGCCCATGTGGGACATCGCCCGGGAAAACATCCGGGACATCGGGCTCTCCCTGGCCCGGAGCGATTTCCTGGTGGGCATCCGGGTCGTCGATGCCGACGGACGGGTGTTGCTCGATCACCAAAAATCCCCGACCGGTCCCGTGATCGGGCGGTCCGGGCCGGTCCTTTACGAAGGCGAACAAATCGGCCGGGTCGATCTTACCCTCTCCGCCGGCCGGTTCATGGCGGACCGCCGGCAGATGCTGCCGACCACCGTCGGCATCCTGCTGGCCGTGGTGGTCTGCCTGCTGGTCGTAACCGGCATCTACACCCGGATGCTCCTGAAAAATCCGCTGGACCGGCTCGGCGCCGTCGTCGCCGCCTATGCCGAAGGCCGGTACGACGCGGCCCGGGCGGATATCCCCTACGCCGAATTCGCGCCCCTGGTGGCGGTGCTGCACGAGATGGGCGAAACCATCATCCACCAGATGGGGGAGTTGACGGCGGCCGAGGAAAAGTACCGGAACATCTATGAAAACGCCGTGGTGGGGATCTTCCAGGAAGATCCCCGGGGCCGGTTCCTCGGCGTCAATCAGACCCTGGCGGGAATGCTGGGGTACGACGATCCGGAACAGGCGCTGGCCGCCTGCCGGGATGTCGGGAGCCGGCTCTACCGCCGGGCCGAGGACCGCGAAAAGTTCATCCGGGTCTGCGACCGGCTGGGCCGGTTCACCGACATGGAGACCCAGTGGCGGCGGCGGGACGGCGAGTCGATCTGGGTCTCGTTGTCGGGCCGGAAGGTGGCGGACGACGCCGGCCGGCTCCTGTACTGCGAAGGAATCGCCGAGGACATCACCGAGAAAAAGCGGTTCGAGGCGGAACTGAGCCGCTACCGGGCTCACCTGGAGGAACTGGTGGACCAGCGGACCCGGGAGCTGGCGGCGGCCAAGGAGGAGGCCGAACGGGCCAACACCGCCAAAAGCGCCTTTCTGGCCAACATGAGCCACGAGATCCGGACCCCCATGAACGCCATCATCGGCCTGTCCAGCCTCTCCCTGGGCCTCGACCTGCCCCCCAAGGCCGAAGCCCACATGAAGACCCTCCGGAAATCCGCCCGGCACCTCCTGGACCTCATCGACAACATCCTAGATTTCTCCAAAATCGAGGCGGGCCAGCTCGCCCTGGAGGAGTGCGACTTCTCCCTCCGGAACCTCCTGGACGAACTGGTGGAGATGTTCGCCGGCCCGATCGCCGAAAAGGGGATCGCCATGGACCGCCATATCGATCCCGGCATCCCGGACCGGCTGCGGGGCGACCCGCTCCGGCTCCGGCAGATCCTCATCAACCTGGTCAACAACGCGGTCAAATTCACGGAAGAAGGAGAGATCGCCGTCCGGGCCGCCCTGGAAGCGAGCGGAGACGACGGCGTCCTGTTGCGATTCACGGTCCGGGACACCGGCATCGGCATCCCGCCCGAGGAGCGGGCCCGCCTGTTCACCTCCTTCATGCAGGCGGACAACTCCACCACCCGGAAATACGGCGGCACCGGCCTGGGGCTGGCCATCAGCAAACGGCTGGCGGAACTGCTGGGCGGGGAGATCCGCGTCGATCGGCCCGGGGAGGTTGGTTTGAACGCGGGAACCCAGTTCTCTTTCACCGCGCGGTTCGGCCTGGCCGTCCATCCGGCGGAATCCGCCGAGACCCCCGGGCCGGAGACCGGGCTCGACCGGCCCGACGCCGACCTCGCCGGGGTCCGGGTGCTGCTGGCCGAGGACAACCGGATCAACCAGGAGGTGGCCCTGGAGATCCTCCGGGGGAGCGGCGCGGCGGTGGCGGTGGTGGAAAACGGGGCGGCGGCGGTGGATGCGGTCCGGAAGGCCCGGTACGACGCCGTGCTCATGGACGTCCAGATGCCGACCATGGACGGCCTGGAGGCGGCCCGGATCATCCGAAAGGACCTGGGCCTGGAAACCCTGCCCATCATCGCCCTCACGGCCCACGCCCTGGACGGCGACCGGAAACGATGCCTGGCGGTGGGCATGAACGACTACATCTCCAAGCCCATCGATCCGGAAAAGCTCTTCAGGACGCTCCGGCGCTGGATCGGCGACGCCCCGAACCGCCATGGCCCATGACGGCGCCTTTCTCCACTATCGGAAGCTCCCGGTCCGGCCCACGACCTTCGATGACGCGACCCGGTCGGTCCGGGCCGTGGCCGCCGCGGAGACGCCCATCCGGCGGATCGATCCCGAGCTGAAGATCCCCGTGGACATGATCCATCGGGTGGACGGCGTGGTCCTGCCCGAAAGCGGCCAGGTCCCCCTGCTCGATTCCCACAACTGGGCCTCGGTTTCCGCCGTGCTGGGCAGCGCCCGGAACTTCCAGGTTATGGGCAACGCCCTGGAGTGCGATGTCTTTTTTTCCGGAACCCAGGCCGGAATACTGGCTGCGCAAAATGTCAGGGAGGGCCATCTGACCGATTTCTCGGTGGGGTATCTGTGGGATCTGGCGGATTCCGAGCGGATCCCCAAAGGCGAGACCCGGACCGCGGCGGGCCGCATGATCCGGGGACCGGCCCGGATTATCAAGAAATGGCATCTGCTGGAACTGTCCCTGGTCATGAAGGGGGCGGATCCCCTGGCCAAAGCCCGCAACGAGGATGACGCCGAACTGGCGGAGCGGTCCGCCGGCCCGGCCCCGCCCGCGCCGTCCCCAATCCGTCCGAGTCGCGCCATGGACCGGATTTTCTGGTGGCTCGCCGCCTTCATGGGGGCGAGCCTGCTCATCAGCATGTTAAACCCATAGGAAGGAATAAAACCCATGACCGACATCCCCGATCCCATCGATCTGACCCGAAAACTTCTCGCTTTCAACACCGTCAACCCGCCCGGCGACGAATCGGAACTGGCCCGGTTCGCGGCGGACCTCCTGGGAAAGGCCGGGTACGGCATCCTCTTCCGATCCTTTGCCGACAAACGGACCAGCGTGATCGCCGTGCTGGAAGGCGAAGCGAAAAAGCGGCCGCCCCTGTGCTTCACCGGCCACATGGACACCGTTCCCCTGGGCAACGCCGAATGGCGGGTGGACCCCTTTTCCGGGCAACAGGAGGGCGACATTCTCTACGGCCGGGGATCGTCGGACATGAAAGGCGGGCTGGCGGCCATGATCGCGGCGGCCCTTCGCCTGGCCGAACTGGACCGGCGGACGGCGGACATCAAACTGGTGCTCACCGCCGGGGAGGAGCACGGCTGTCAGGGCGCCGCGTTTCTGGCGCAAAAGGAAGCGGCGGCCCTGGGGGAGGCCGGCGGCCTGGTGGTCTGCGAACCCACGGCCAACTATCCCATGCTGGGCCACAAGGGCGCGCTGTGGCTGGAGGCCGAAGCCCTGGGCGAGGCGGCCCACGGCTCCATGCCCGAGCAGGGCGTCAACGCCATCTACAAGATCGGCCGGGCGGTGACCCGCCTGGAGGCCTACCGGTTCGACGCGGCGGCCCATCCGGTGCTGGGATCGCCCACCCTCAACGTGGGCACGGTCTCCGGCGGCACCAACGTCAACATCGTCCCGGACCGGGCCGTCCTCGGCATCGACATCCGGACCGTGCCGGGCCAGGAAGTGGAGCGGGTTCGGGAGGATCTGGCGGCGTATCTGGGGGATGAGGTTCGGCTGTCCCCGGCGGTGGGGGCGGAAAGCGTCTGGACCGACCCGGAAGATCCCTGGGTGCGGGAGGTCTACGGCATCATGGAACCGCTGATCGGGGAAAAACCCGGGATCCGCGGCGTCACCTATTTCACCGACGCCTCGGCCCTCAAGGCGGCCATGGGCCATCCCCCCACCTTCATCCTGGGACCGGGGGAGCCCGCCCAGGCCCACAAGACGGACGAATACTGCCACGCCTCCAAAATCGGAACGGCGGCGGAGGCGTATTTCCGGATTGGGAAGCGGTGGATGGGGGACTGAAACGGCCTTACTTTTTCCCCTTTGAAAACAAATCCATCACGGCTTTGACGATCTCCGTCACGAGAATGGAGTAGGTGGAGATGCTGTCGGCGGTCTTGTTGACGGCGATCAGGGTGTCCCCGACATTGGCGCTCACCTGCTCGATCACGCCTTCGGTCTGGTTGACGCCCCGTTTGACCCCGAAACTGGCCTCGTTGAGGTTTTCCGTGATCACCGGCAGATTCGCCAGGGTCTGGTCGATATTCTTTCGGTTGGCGTCCAGGAGTTCCCGGATCTCTCCGACGAGGCCGTTGAGGTTTTTCAGGGTCGCGACCAGGTAGGCGCCGACGCCGAGAACCAGGAGAAACAGGATGAAAAAGCCGAGTTCTTCCAAAGTGATGGTGATGTTCATCTGGCGTCCCTCCCGGGTCTATTTCTTCTTTTTTCCTTTGCTCTCGTCCGAAGTCGATTCTTCTTCCTTCTCTTCGGCGGCTTCGGGGATCTCCTTCACCGCTTCGACGTACCGCCGGGCGGCGTCGCCGACCCGTTCCTTCTGATCGGAGAGCATCTGGCGGGTTTCTTCCAGGTTGTCCTTGACGGCGTCCATCGCTTCGTTGGTCCTGGACGCGATCCCTGCCCGGGTCTCCCTGCCCGATTTCGGGGCGAACAACACGCCCGCGGCCGCTCCGGCCGCGGCGCCGAGGGCGGCGCCCAGGATAAACTTTCCGGCCCGCTTCCGCCGTTCTTCCCGTTCTCTCTCCGCTCTCATCTTGTCGATGGTGTCTTTCAAAAACATGCTGCCTCCTGCGATAACCACTGGATAAACGACATTTTTCATGGGAGTGTACCTCTGTTTCGCTCCGGATTGGCTCTTGCATTTTGTATGGAGCATAGTATATCCGACCCGGAACCGCCGTAAATGGGGGAAAGGGTGCATAATCGCGCCGAGAACACCTTATATTGCCCGATCAGGCGGGGCCGGAATCTCAGGCGCTTAACTTGATCCCGTGCCGCGAGTGGCTATAATGGATGATCGGCCCAACCCATGATCCAGGATTTTTTTGCGATTTTCATCAATGTAGTCGCGCCGGTGTTCGGCGTGGTGCTCGTCGGCTACGCGGCCGGGCCGAGGCTGGACCTGAAGGTCCGGACCCTCTCCCGAACCGCGTTCTACCTGCTGATTCCGGCCTTTGTGTTCAACATCATCAGCCGGGCCGAGATCCAGGCCGGAACGGCCGTCCGGATGATCGTCTACATCGCCGTGGTCCACCTGGCCCTGGCGGCGGTGGGATTCCTGCTCGGCCGGGCCCTGAACCGGCCCCGGGCGGTCATCGGCGCCTACGCCCTCATCGCGGTCTTCGGCAACACCGGCAATTTCGGTCTTTCCCTCATCCATTTCCGGCTGGGGGAGATCGGGCTGGAGTCCGCCACGGTCTATTTTCTGGGGCTCACGGTCATCACGTTTTCGGTGGGCGTCGGGGTGGCGTCCTGGGCCGGGGGGCGGAGCAAATGGCGGTCGGTCCTGTCGGTGTTCAAAACGCCGGCCCTCATCGCCGTCGTTCCGGCGGTGCTGGTCAATTTGGCCGACGCCCCGGTTCCGATCTTCCTGGACCGGCTCATCGGCCTCATGGCCCAGGCCATGATCCCCGTGATGCTGGTGACCCTGGGCGTGCAACTGGCCGAGGCGGGACGGCTCCGGGTCACCCGGGACGTCTGCATCGCCAGCGCCCTCCGGCTCGCGGCCGGGCCGATCATGGCCGTCCTGCTGATCGCGCCCTTCGGCCTCGCCGGCCCGGAACGGGCCACCGGCATCCTCCAGTCGAGCATGCCCGCCGGCGTCCTGACCGCCCTCATCGCCATCGAATACAACATGGCCCCGGAGATGGTGACCCACACGGTGTTGTTTTCGACGGTGGTGAGCTTTTTTACGCTGACGGTGATGATGTCGGTGGTGTGAGTACCGATTCCATCTTTTTTTCATGAGGCATGGATAGAAAGCGGGTGAATGAGAACTACAACGGGAACACCGGTCCGCGGCGCACCATTTCTTGGGGGCCAAACAATGGGGGGCGAACATCATGGTGGAGCGGGTCATCCGGTTCGAGACCGAGCTGTTTCACGCCAAGCGCCTGTCATCCAAAATCCTGGCCGCGACGCTCATCATGTCCAATCAATTGATCGATAAAGAACGGATCAAGGAATTGTGGGAGGAAATTAAAATGCTGGATGTTCTTGATCAAACCCTCACAATTCAGGCGCCCGGCAATTTACTGTTGACATCGAGCCGATATTTTTCTAAAGTGTCTGCGTAGTCACTTAATCAGAGGAGATGCCGTGACCGATTCGGAAAAACAGGCCCGCATCTTCAAGGTGCTTTCCGTAAACACGAGGGTCCGCATGATCCACCTGCTGAAGAAACATTCGCTATGCGTCAACGCCCTGGCCCGGGCCCTGGACATAACGCCGGCGGCGGTGTCTCAACATCTCCGGATCCTGCGGGACGCGGAGATCGTCACCGCCGACAAGCGAGGGTATTTCGTTCATTACCAGATTAACCGAAAAACGCTGAACGAGTGGAACGCCATGGCGAAACATCTTTTTGATATGGAATAGCGCGGGCTCTTTTTGCCCATCTAAAATGCGTCCGCGCGGCAACTTAAACACAATTTACCCAAAGGAGGCTTTTCATGTGTGAAAGCAAATGCTGTTGTCAGCAACCCGAACGACTCAAGGAAAAACCGGAACACTGCACGCCCGAGCAGATACGGGAATGCCACGGCGATGCGAAAGACCATCCCTGCGTCGAAGAAGGTCATTCGGACGAATAGCCTGGAACAGGGTCGGCCTTGGTTGTCAGGTCTTCCACCGGGGCCGACCTTCCATTCTCGTGCGACGATATTCCGACATATTCTTCTTTCCCGTTCTATTTCGAAGAGTGAAACCAATGCACCATCTTGCGCAACTTCTTCGTTATGGGCTGAAATCCAAGCTTTTATGGATTCTCGTTCCGATCCAGGCAGGACCTCTGAAAGGGTTTCGGTGGTCTCTTCCGACCGGCAGGCGTTTCCTGAAAGGCGCTTACCATGAAGCGGAGACTTCCGCCCTTCTTAACCTGATCAAGCCGGGAGATGTCGTATTCGATATCGGCGCGCATGTCGGTTACTACTCTTTGGCAGCCGCACAAGCTGTCGGGGGGGGGGGGAAGGTTTTTGCATTCGAGCCGTTGCCCGTTAACCTCAAAGCGCTCCATACCCACATCAAGGCGAACGGCGTAGATAATGTCATCGTTATGCCCTATGCCGTCTCCTCGGAGACAGCCATATCCCGATTTCATTCGCCGGGTGGAACCGGGCGCGGCCGCCTCAGCGACAATGGCGGAATAACGGTCAATGCAATTTCTTTAGACGACCTTTTCTTGGCAGGGGAGATCCCGCCGCCGAATGTCGTCAAAATGGATATTGAAGGCGGGGAGTTGTCAGCGCTCACCGGGGCGGCGAAAGTAATTGAAGCTTGTTCTCCGCGGATATTCCTGGCGACGCATGGCAAAGAAATAAGATCGCAGTGTGAAGATTTTCTACGCGGCAAAGGTTACAATATCGAAAACTTCCGCAATTCAAGCATCATTGCGACAAAATCAGAAGAATAAAATGAACATCGCCTTGTTTCTCGCGGCGGCCATTTTCCTGATCTCGCTGCTGCTGACCATGGTCGGATTGGGCGGGGGCCTCATTTTTTCACCGCTGTTCGTGATCCTCGGCTTCGCCAAAGCCGACGCGGCCTCCGCCTCCTTGTTTTTGAACCTGATCGCCGCCGCGTCCGCCGCGTTCACCTATGCACGCAAAAAGATGGTGGATTTTTCCCTTTCCATCCCGCTGATCGTCTCATCGGGCTTGGCCGCGCCCATGGGATCCTACCTGAACGCGCGCATCGACCTGAAACCGTTTCTGATCGTCATGTCCGTCGTTCTGGCCGCGGCCGGCGCGCGGATGCTCATGTCCCCGCCGGCCGAGGCGGAAAGCGGCGACATGCCGCCGGCCAAAAAAACGCTCGGCGGCATCCTCATCGGCGCCTGCATCGGCCTCCTGGGCGGTCTTCTCGGCATCGGCGGGGGCGTGTTCGTCGTGCCGCTTCTCATCTACGCGCTCAAAACCCCCACCAAAATCGCCGCCGCCTCTTCCACCTTCATCGTGTGCTTTTCCTCCCTGACGGGTTTTCTGGGCTACGCCGCCATGGGCCAAATCGACTGGCGCTTCATCCTGCCCGCCGCCGCGGCATCTTTCGCGGGCGGCCAGGCCGGCGCGAGGATCATGAGCGGGCATCTCAAGGGAAAAACCGTCCGGGTCATGTTCAGCGTCGTTCTGTTCATCCTGTGCGCCAATCTGTTGCACCGATCATTTTTCGGATAAATGGATTGAACCACGAAACACACGAAAAAAACGGCATCCTTCATTTGTCAATTAACATCCAGGTGATCATAGAGAATTGCAATCCACGAATGGACGCCAATGAACGCTAATAAAAATAAATCATTCGCGTCTATTCGTGGTTAAAAAAAGCCATTTGCCGCGCGGGAGTAAACTCCCACGCTATTTTATGATGTCCCTACAGGACATTTTTTGCAATTTCAGTCCTGTAGGGACGACACATAGTAGCGTGGGAGTTCACTCCCGCGCGGTCGGGCTTTCCCATTTTCCATCCTCCCGCCGAAACGCCTTCAAAAGGTCATATATGATCGCTGGTTAAATATAACCCCGATAGCCTCGGATAACGATGTCGCCCCCCTGAGCACCCTCCAAGTCTGTTTTCCTTATAATTCAGAATGATGCAATAGAAAAATTTCCCTGCCGGTATTTGGCATAAAGCTTGCTTTTACCAATGGCGTATAAAACCCCTGTTTTTTTCTTGGGGAAAGCTTTCAGCTCAGGCAAAAACGAACACTGCTCGAAGTCATGGGTTAATGGACAAGGCCGGTATCTCACGGAGGTTGCCGTAATGATCGTCTTTAGAATCACCATGAACGTCATACCGGAAAAGCAACTGGAAATCATGCAAACCCTTCTGCCCATGATCGAACCGACGGCAAAGAAGCCGGGTTGCTTGGGTTTCGGCGTTTTTTGCGACATAGAAGACCCAAACCGTTTCAGACTGATGGGGGAGTGGGAAACCCGTAAAGACCTGGACCACCATCTGGCGTCTCATCAGTTCAGCGTTTTGCTGGGAACCAAAGGGCTTTTATGCGAACCGCCGGATATTCAAATTTTCACGGTTTCCCATTCAGAAGGAATGGACGCCGTTGATTCCATCAGAGGCCAGAAAAATAAAATAAATCTTCACCTTGAAACAATTCAAGACGTCGGCGGCGACCGATCCGCCGTCCACGGGCATGACGGCGGCTAACTGAGCGGCGCCGGAAAGAAGGGGCCTCTTATGATCCCGGGCAATCAGATCACTCTCCTGCAAAACGGCGAAGGATTTTTCCCGGCGGT
>CAZZBE010000145.1:0-11266 GCA_964652715.1 uncultured Desulfobacteraceae bacterium | reverse complement strand
CGGATATCCCCATCTTCAATGCAATAGCCTGTTCAATGATTTGCGCCGCGCTGTAATCACGCGCTCCCCACCGCGAGCAAGGCATGTTCTATTTCCATTGGAAACGCCGCCACGATGAAATGCCCCCTGTGATAAAGATAATCCTCGCCGCTCTCGTCGATTATCCGTAAATAATCGTCCTTGGCGGCTTCTTCATCCGGAATAATTTCGTATATTTTTCTCAAAATAAGAGAGGCTTCGTAATCGCTGTTATCTACACAAATGGCGAACTGTTTTTTATCATCGACCATGTTCTAAGTCATTGAAAACCGACTAAAACAACCCTCTTAGAAACGCCAGAACCATGAAAGTCGCCAGGATGTAAAAGATCATATCGACCAAAGAAGCGGGCTTCTTGCTGGCAGACCTGGTTTCTGCTTCGGCCGCGGACCGTTGCCCCCGCCCATCGTCCTCCGGCGGCGACGCGCCCGTCCCGTTGACGGGTTCGGGCGGGTCCGGCGCCAGCGGGGCGTTGTCCTCTCCGTTTGCACCGTCGGGGCGGCCGTTTGACGCATCGGCGTCTCTCCCATCCAGGGAGCGCGCCGTGGCGGCCCGGTCGGCGCCGATGGCGGTGACCGAGAGTTCCCGGAGCCGCCATTTCGAGGTTACCTTCGCGGGGCCCTGGAAAGTCCGGCCGTCGATCTCTTTCGTTTCCCCCGCCGCCAGGTAGACGGCTTCGATGGGGTGGTACCCCACGGAGAAATCGGTCAGATGGCCGTCCCGGACGTTGAGGGCCGCGTTCCGGCCGGCGTCGGTCTCCGAGAAGACCACCTCGGCTTCAAGGGTGTCGCCGTTTTTATGGAAATTGCGGGCGCTGCCCAGGACGCCGTTGATGCTGGTTCGGTTGTGGGAATCGAGGAGCGGGATGCGGCCGCTGTCGGAGAGGGTCGCCCCGTCGATGAGGAGGATTTCGTTGATGAATCCCTTCCGCTCCCAGTCCCAGATCCGGACCGGGTTCTCGGTCACGGCCACCACCCGGACGGACTGGGCGTCGTCGTCGAAGGTCCTCGGCTTCCATCCGGAAACAGCCGCGTTTCTCGTGAACATGTCCTCGGTCATATCGGTCTCCTGCGCAGCGGTCGGCGGGGGGCGGATCGGGCCGGCTATTCCCGGAGGATTTCGAACACGTCGAACTCCTCCATGTGGAACTCGGCGCTGGGGTAGATCACGATCTGCTTTCCGATGCGCCCTTCCAGGGAGCCGATGATCCTGTTCTCTTCGCCGTGGAGCAGGTCGGCGATCTCCGGGTTGACCCGCAGGGTCAGCTTCACCCCCCGGATGTCCCGGGATTCCCGCAGCACCTCCCGGTAGATGTTGTAACAAATGGTCTGGCGGGAGATGAGGTAGCCCTCGCCTTCGCAGTAGAAACAGGGTTCGCACAGCGTCCGGGTCAGGGACCGGCGGACCCGCTTCCGGGTCATCTGCATCAGCCCCAGTTCGGACATGGGCAGGATGTGGGTCTTGGACCGGTCCTTTTTCACCGCCTCCCTGAGGGCGTTGTAAACCTTCTCCTGGTTCGACTTCTTCTCCATGTCGATGAAGTCGATGATGATGATGCCGCCGATGTCCCGGAGCCGGATCTGGTAGGCGATCTCCTTGACCGCCTCCAGGTTGGTCTTGAGGATGGTCTCCTCCAGGTTGTGCTTGCCCACGTAACGGCCGGTGTTGACGTCCACGGCCACCAGGGCCTCGGTCTGCTCGATGATGATGTAGCCCCCCGACTTGAGCCAGACCTTGCGCTTCAAAGCCCGGGAGATGTCCCCCTCCAGGTTGTAGGCGTCGAAAATGGGTTCGGACCCCTCGTGGAGGGTCACCGAATCCTTGAGGCTGGGCATGAAGGTGTCCAGAAACGACCGGATGGCGTCGTACCCTTTCCGGGAGTCGATCACCACCCGCTCCGCGTCGTTGAGCAGCAGGTCCCGGACCGCCCGGAGGCTGACGGTCAGCTCCTGGTGGAGCCGGGAGGGGGTGGACGCGGTCTTGAATTTTTCCTGGATCGCCTCCCAGAGATTCCGCAGGAAGGCCATTTCGTAGAGGATCTTCGACTCCTCGACGCCCTCGGCGGCGGTGCGGACGATGTAGCCCATGTCGTCCCGCCGAAGCCGCGTCACCAGGTCCCGGAGCCGGGTCCGTTCGGCGTCGCCCTCGATGCGTCGGGAGACTCCCACGTGGTCGGACGTGGGCATCAGCACCAGAAACCGGCCCGGCAGCGAGATGTAGGTGGTCACCCGGGAGCCCTTGGTGCCCATGGGCCCCTTGGAGACCTGGACCAGAACCTCCTGGCCCTCGGACAGCAGGTCCTCGATGTGATGGTTTTTGGGCGCCGGCGGCGGAGGGTCGTCTTCCTGCTCTTCCGGAAGCGCGTCCTCTTCCTCCTCGTCTTCGAAAAGCCGCTCGAACCGGGAATAATCGACGGGCAGGATGTCGTTGACGTAGATGAAGGCCGCCTGGCTCAGGCCGATGTCCACGAAGGCGGCCTGCATGCCGGGCAGCACCCGCTGGACCCGCCCCTTGTAGATGTTTCCCGCGATGTCCGCATCGTCCCGGCGTTTGATGTAGAGTTCGGCGATGGTCCCATCTTCCAGGAGGGCCACCCGGGTTTCGTGATCCGCGGCGTTAATGACCAGCTGCTTATACATGACGCTCCGCTATCGCTGCTGTCGCTGCTGTCGCTGTTTTGACGATCCTGGACCGTTTGATCTCCTCCTCGGGGAGGGCGAAGATCTCCCGGAGGACCTCCGCCGGCCGAAGGGTTTTGCCGGGCGCATTCCGAAGGGACAGCATCAGCCGCCCCGAATCGTCCAGATCGATATCCTGGATCATATCCTTTACGTCGATCTTTTTCAACTTTCCTTTGCGGTTCGTCCGGGAAACCGCCCATTCGTCCCGGTCCAGAAACCCCTGAATCGGCCCCTGGTCGAAGGGCCGATCCGGGGGGGGCGTCACCTCGTACCGGTCGATGCGGTCCCCGCCCGACCGGTCCTTTCCCGGAGCGAGCGGGCGGCAGTCCAGAAGCCGAAGCCCCTCCGGCAGATGGGCGTTGAGCCGGTCCACCAGATCCCCGGGCCGGATCGACGCCGCCGCCGACAGGTCGAAGCTTTCGCACCGGCTTTCCATGCCGATGGGGAGCGGATCGGAAAAGGCGATTTTGGGCATGGGGTGGAACCCCTGGGAGTACTGGACCGGGACGGCGGCCCGCCGCAGGGCCCGGACGAAGATGTTGACCATCTCCAGGTGGCCGAAATACCTGGCCTCCCCCTCCTTGGCGAAGGCGGCCCGGACCTTCCGGAACCCGTCCCCTTCGGACCGGCGCTGCGCCGATCCCCCCGCCGGCTGTGTCGCCCGGAGATCCGCCTCCGGCGGCCAGATCCGGGGCATGACCGTCTCGAAATCGCAGACGCCGCAGGCGTTGCAATCGCCGTCCCGGCAGTCGCCGGTGGGCGCGGCCGCCAGGGCCCGTTCCCATTCCGCCTTCAGGAAGTCCTTGTCCACGATATCGATGTTGTCCCAGGGCAGCGGCTCCGACAGATCCCGGCAACGGGTCGTGTAGGCATCCATATCGATGCCCTCCCGGCCCAGGGCTTCTTCCCATTTGTCGAAATCCAGGTGATCGCTCCACCCGTCCAGCCGGCACCCCAGCGCGTAGGCCGTCACCAGCAGGGGGGCCAGCCGCTCGTCGCCCCGGGCCCACAGCCCTTCCAGCAGGCTGGCCCTGGGGTTCTGCCATTTCAGCCGGACCCCGCCGCCCCGTATCCGCTCCTGGAGCCAGTCGATCCGCTCCCGGGATTCGGCCAGGGAGAGCTGGGGCGCCCATTGAAACGGGGTGTGGGGTTTGGGGATGAACGCGCCCACGCTCACGTTGATCTTGGGCCGCCGCCCCCCCGGCCCCTTGAACCGCCGGAGCCGGTCCACCAGCGCGACCATCTCCTCCAGATCGGTTCGGGTCTCCGTGGGAAGGCCGATCATGAAATAGAGCTTGATCACCTGCCACCCCAGGCGGAAGGCGTTCTCCACGGTCTCCACGATGTCGGCTTCCGCGATGTTCTTGTTGATGACGTCCCGGAGCCGCCGGCTCCCGGCTTCGGGCGCGATGGTGAACCCGGTCTTGCGCACCCGCCGGATCAGTTCCATCAGCTCGGGGGTCAGGGCGCCGGCCCGGAGGGACGGCAGGGAGACGGCCACCCGGTCGGCGGCGCACCGGTCCATGAGCCGGGCCAGCAGGGGAGCGATGGCGGCGTAATCCCCGGTGGACAGCGACATGAGGGACAGATCTTCGTACCCGGTGGCCGCCAGCCCCCGGTGGGCCAGATCCATCAGGCCCTCCGGGGACCGCTCCCGAACCGGCCGGTAAATCATGCCCGCCTGGCAGAACCGACAGCCCCGGGTGCAGCCCCGGGCGATTTCCAGCCGCAGCCGGTCGTGGACCGGCTTGCCGTAGGGGACCACGGGACGGGAGGGAAACGGGGCCGCGTCAAGATCGTTGACAAGGGCCCGTTGAACCGGTATACAGTCGGAATGTTTGGGTAAACGGGATTCGAGGCCCGGCACGTAGACCCCCCGGAGGCCGGCCCAGACCTCCAGGAGCCGATTCCGGTCCCCCGTCGCGCGCGCCTTCCATTCGAGCCAGGCTTCCGTCATCCCAACGATGACCTCCTCCCCTTCACCGATCACCATGGCGTCAAAAAACGGGGCGAGCGGCGCCGGGTTGCAGGTGCAGGGCCCCCCGGCCACGACCAGGGGATGATCCGGGCCCCGGTCCCGGGCGTAAAAGGGCAGGCCGGCCAGATCGAGGATCGTCAGCACGTTGGTGTAGTTGAGTTCGTAGAGGAGGCTGAACCCCAGGATATCGAACTCGCCCAGGGGGGTCCGGGTCTCCAGGGAGGTCAGGGGGAGTCCGGCGGACCGCAGCCGCGCCTCCATATCCGGACCGGGCGCGAAGACCCGTTCGGCCGCCGTGTCGGGCCGGCTGTTGAGGATATGGTAAAGAATCTGGAGCCCGAAATGGGACGTGCCGATCTCGTAGAGGTCGGGGAAGGCCAGGGCGAAACGGAGCCGCGCCCGGTCCGGATCTTTCCGGACCCTGTTGACCTCCGATCCGAGGTACCGACTGGGCTGATAAACGGTCGGTAAGATGTCTTGAATGCTTTTGATCTTCATGATATATGCTAAGGGATGGCCCTGCCGTATTGTTGTTGCCTTCAGATTCGCTGCAAGGAGCGACGATAAACGATTATTATAGGCCAAATCGGAGTAAATGCCAATAACGAAAAGAAAAAATGCGGCCGACCGCTTCCGGCGCGCCCGCCCCGCGGCTCTCATGGCGGCCCTGTGGCTCCTGACCCTCGCGACGCTTTTCCCGGCCCCCGCCGCCGGTTTCGACCGGGAGACCCCGGTGGTCCGCGCGGTGCGCGTCTACGGGCCGGCGGTGGTCAACGTCGGGTCCCGGCACGAGGTTCGTCGGCGCCCCTTTCCCGGCTTTCGGATGGACCCCTTTTTCGACCAGTTTTTCCGGGACTTCTTCGAACCCGACCCGCGGGAACGGTACGAGCGGGCCAATCTCGGTTCCGGCGTGATCATCGACGGCGACGGAGGGCTGATCCTCACCAACGCCCATGTGGCGGCGGCCGGGGCCGGCGGGGCCGGCGCCATCACCGTGACCCTCCAGGACGAACGGGAATTCGACGCCCGCATCGCCGGCATGGACGCGGCCTCGGACCTGGCCCTGCTCCAGATCGATACCGAACAGCCCCTGCCGGAGATGAAAATGGGCGATTCCGACGACCTGATGATCGGGGAGACGGTCATCGCCATCGGCAACCCCTTCGGCTTCTCCCACACCGTCACCACCGGCGTCGTCAGCGCCGTCAACCGGTCCATCCGGACCGAGGACCGGGTCTACCACAATTTCATCCAGACCGACGCCTCCATCAACCCGGGCAACAGCGGCGGCCCGCTGCTCGACATCAACGGCGAACTCATCGGCATCAACACCGCCATCTACGCCAAGGCCCAGGGGATCGGATTCGCCATCCCCATCAATTCGGCCAGGCGGATCGTCGCCGATCTCATCGAGTACGGGGAAGTCATCCCCGGCTGGCTGGGCCTCATCGTCCAGGAGCTGGACTTCCGGCTGGCCCGGTACCTGAACCTGCCCCGGGACATCGGCGGCGTGGTGGTCAAGGAAGTCGAGCCCGGCAGTCCCGCCGAAACGGCGGGCCTCCGGAGCGGGGACATTCTCCTGACCGTCAAGGGACGGCCGGTGGCGTCGGTTCCCGATTATCGCGTGGCCCTGCGATCCATCCCCTCGGGGGAAACGGTCGGGCTGACCGTCTGGCGCGACGGTAAAAAGCGGACCCTCCGGGCCCGGACGGCGGTTTTCCCGGCGGACCGCATCGACGAACTGGCCTTCCGGCTCTTCGGCATCCGGGCAAAGGACCATCCGAAGATCCGGGGCGTCGTGATCTCCGAGGTGAAGCCGGGGTCCCACCTGGCCGAGATCGGGGTCCGGCCGGGGGACGTGATCCGGGCCATCGACGACGATCCCATCGAAAGCCTGGCGGATTTCAAAAAGATGGTGGTCAAATACCGGAACCGCTCATCGGCGGTGGTCCTCCTGCGGCGCAAGGACCGGGCGTACTACATCACGGTGAATCTATAGTGGAAGGAGCCCCCATGCATCTCCGACCCGCGGGGACCTTTCGGAAACAACAGGTCTTGCCATGAAGATCACATGCGAGAAATGCCAGTCCGCCTTCAAGGTCGATGAGGACCGCATCCGGAAGGAGGGCGCCAAATTCCGCTGCTCCAAATGCGGTCATACCTTCGCCGTCCGACCCACAGGGGAGGCCGCCCCTTCGTCCGCCCCCCCGGCGGGCAACGGCGCCGACGGCGGCAAACCGCCCATCTCCCCGGAATTGCTGGAACTCAACAAGGACCTCCACTTCCAGATGGAGCGGAAAACCCTGCCCGCCGCCGAAGGCCCCCCGGTGTTCCGGATCATCAAAGACGACAACTGCCCCCTGTACGAACCCGGAGACGAATTCCAGCTCTCGGGCAAGATCTTCCGGGTGCCCGTCAACAAGGCCCCCTGCCTGATCCTGGCCAGGGACGTGCTCAAACTGCTCCAGACCCAGGGCGAGACCGACATTGATCCGAACCCCGCCCACAACTGCAGCGGCTGCACCGGCCGCATCCTGTTCAAGTACAAGCAGCCCATTGAGGTGGAGGCCCCCAAAGCCCCCGACGGCAAGCCCGACAATTACATGGGCGCCGTTGTCAGCCTGCTGAGCAGCTTTTCGATCTTCAAGGGCCTCCGGGAGGACGAGATCCGCGACATCGTCTCCTTCCTGCGGCTCAACAAATTCCAGGAGGACGACGTGATCCTCCGCAAGGGGGAGCCCGGCCGCAACCTCTTCATCGTCGTCGCCGGGAAAGTGGAGGTGGTCAGCGAGGACGGCATGTCCATCGCCTTCATGGGCTCGGGGGAGGTCTTCGGGGAAATGAGCCTCTTGTCCGGCGATCCGGTGGGCGCCACCATCAAGGTGGTGGAGCCGAGCACGGTGCTTTTCATCGGCGCCAAGGATTTCAAAAAGATCCTCAACGAGATCCCCGGCCTCCAGCTCAACTTCACCCGGCTCCTGGCCCGGCGGATGGCCGAGATCAACCTGGCCCGGTCCGAGGAATTCGCCTCGGGCATGACCGGCAAGCTGTCGGAGATGCCGCCGGCCGAGCTTTTCCAGACCCTCAACGTCAACCAGAAGACCGGCGTGCTGACCCTGAAGCTCCCCCGGGAGTCGGCCTATCTCTCCTTTCGGGAAGGGGAACTCATCAATGCCCGGTACCGCAACAAAGACGGGCAGGAGGCGTTTTTCGAACTGCTCAAGATCAAGGAGGGCCGGTTCAAATTCATCCCCGGCCTGTCGCCGGAAGAGATGGAGGCGCCCGAAGTGGGGGACTTCATGCACCTGCTCATGGAAGGCCTCCGGAAAATCGACGAAGACGACAAGAATTTCCTCCGCACCATGATCCCCAACCTGACGCAGTGATTCCGCGGACCGACTTTTATCGCATGGAGGACCCTTTGGCGAACGAGACGATGCAAGCCCTCAACGACGCAGCCACGCTGCTGCTCCAAATCGAACCCGGAGACAGCGACGGCGACCTCGCCCGGCTGAAAGACCGGCTGGACGCCGCGGCCGGGGACGACGGCGTCCCCGAACCGGCGCGGACCGCCGCGGCCCGGGCCGCGGCCCGGGCCGACGACCTCCTGTCGGCGGACCCGGCCGACCCGACGTTCGCGGACAGCCTCTCCGCCCTGGGCCACGCCATTGAAGCCGCCATGCACGCCCTGGAAGAGGAAACAGCCGCCGCGGCCGCCCCCGGGCTCCAGCCGGAACCCGCGACCCGCGACCCGCGACCCGCGACCCCCAACTCGACCCCCGAAACCTACCGCCTCCCCGAAGAGGCCGACGCCGATCTGGTGGAGGCCTTTATCGTGGAGAGCGGCGACCTGCTGATCAACGCCGAAGAGGCCCTTCTGGCCCTGGAATCGGACCCCGGCGACATGGACGCCGTCAGCACGGTTTTCCGGGCCTTCCACACCATCAAAGGGACGTCCTCCTTTCTCGAACTGGACCTCGTCTCCGATCTGGCCCACCGGGCCGAGACCCTGCTGAGCCGGGTCCGGGACGGGGAAATCCGGTTCGCCGGCGGATATGCCGACCTGGCCCTCCGGTCCCTGGACACCCTCAAGGAACTCATCGGCGAGGTCCAGTCCGCCCTGGACGGGTCTTCCTATTCGAAGCCGGCGTCCTATGACGGACTCCACGCCGTCCTGGCCGATCCCGAGGCCGCCGGGGTCTCCGAATCCCGGATCGCGGCCGAACCCCCCGTCCCTGAACCGGCGCCCCCGGAAGTTCCGACGGAACCGGAACCCGAACCGGCGCCCCCGGAGCGTCCGGAAGAAGCGGGTGCGCCCCCGCCCCCGCCGGAACCGGCCCCCGCCAAAGCCGAAGCCCCCCCCTGGCGGGACGCGGAGGCCCCGGCCCGGAAACAGGAAAAATCCGAGCCGAGCCGGGGGATCAAGGAATCCTCCATCCGGGTGCCGGTGGAGCGCCTCGACCGGTTCATCGACATGGTGGGAGAGCTGGTGGTGGCCCATTCCATGGTGGTCCAGGACGAAACCGTCGCCTCGGGGGATCGCCACGAGCTGTCCAAAAAAGTGGGCCAGACCAGCAAGATCGTCCGGGAACTCCAGCGCATGAGCATGTCCATGCGGATGATCCCTCTCAGGGGGACTTTCCAGAAGATGGCGCGCCTGGTGCGGGACCTGGCCCGGAAGGCGGGAAAGAACGTCTCCTTTCTCAGCGAAGGGGAGGACACCGAGATCGACCGGAACATGGTGGACATCATCAACGACCCCCTCGTCCACATGGTGCGCAACGCCGTGGACCACGGCATCGAGCGGCCCGAGGACCGGGAACGGGCCGGCAAGCCGGTCAACGGCATCGTCCAGCTCTCGGCCTGCCACTCGGCGGGCAACGTGGTGGTGGAGATCCGGGACGACGGCCGGGGGCTCGACCGGGAGGCGATCCTGTCCAAGGCCCTGGAGCGGGGGCTGATCCAGTCCATCGACGGATTGTCGGACAAAGAGATCTTCAGCCTGATCTTCCAGCCCGGCTTCTCCACGGCCCGGACCGTCTCCGAGGTTTCGGGCCGGGGCGTGGGCATGGACGTGGTCAAGACCAACATCGAATCCCTCCGGGGGCAGGTGGAGGTGAAATCCTGGCCCGGACAGGGGTCCGCGGTCAAGATGAGCCTGCCCCTGACCCTTGCCATCATCGACGGCATGGTGATCCGGGCGGGCGAGCAGAAATTCGTCATCCCCACCGTCTCCATCGTGCGATCGGTCCAGCCCTCGGCCGCGGACCTGTCCCGGGTCTTCGACCGGGGGGAGATGCTCTCCCTCCAGGGCAAGCTGATCCCCATGTTCCGGCTCGGCCGCCTCTTCGACATCCCCGACGCCGCCGCCGACCCCACGAAGGCCATCGTGGTGGTGATCGAAGACGACCGGCGGCAGGCCGGCCTCCTGGTGGACGAACTCATCGGAAGCCAGCAGATCGTCATCAAGACCCTGGGAGAGGCCCTGGGCGACATCCCCGGCATCTCGGGCAGCGCCATCATGCCCAACGGCCGGGTCGGTCTGATCCTCGACGTCGGCGGCCTGGTGCGGCTGGCCAACGATTCTCATTCAGAAAAGCAGGCGATCGATGAACTTAGCCAAAGCGATGACGGCGGAACTGACCGAGAAACAGTTTAAAAAGATCAGCGCGATCGTCTACGAACTCTGCGGCATCCATCTCAAGGCGGGCAAAGAGGCCCTGGTGCGGGCCCGGCTCATGAAGCGGCTCCGGGCCCTGGGCATGGAGAGTTTCGACGCGTACATCCACTATATCGAGAGCGAAGCGGGGAGCCGGGAACTGGGGATGATGGTGGACGTCATGACCACCAACAAGACGAGCTTTTTCCGGGAACCGGCCCATTTCGATTACTTGCGGGACCACGTTCTGCCCGCGGCCCACCGGCGGCGGATGCGGTTCTGGACCGCGGCCTGCTCGTCGGGGGAAGAACCCTACTCCCTTGCCATCTTCATCCGGGAAGCCATCCCGGACATCGATCTGAGGGACGTGAAGATCCTGGCCACGGACATCTCCACCCGGATGCTGGAAAAGGCCCGGCGGGCGACCTATCCGAGGGAGGCGCTGCGGGAGATCCCCGGCCGCCTGCTGCAGAAATATTTCGTCAAGACGACCCCGGCCGCCGCGGGCGCGCCGCCCATGTACCGGGTCAAGGATCCGGTGCTGGCCATGGTCCGGCTGGCGCGGCTCAACCTCATCGACAAATGGCCCATGAAAGGTCCCTTCGACGTCATCTTCTGCCGGAACGTCATGATCTATTTCGACCGGCCCACCCAGCAGCGGCTCATCAACCGGTTCTGGAACTATTTGGAGCCCGGCGGATACCTCTTCGTCGGCCATTCCGAGGGGCTGTCGGCTATTTCCCATAAATTTCAGTATGTGCGGCCGGCGGTGTACAGAAAATGAAGGGACAAAGGGACAAAGGGACAAAGGGACAAAGGGTGAGCGCTACAGGCGCTCAGCGCCTTGGTTTTTTGATACGTCCGTTGCTCCCGGCGCATGTGATCTTCCACCCCTGGGCCTTTGTCCCT
>CAZZBE010000144.1:0-11298 GCA_964652715.1 uncultured Desulfobacteraceae bacterium | reverse complement strand
TTTTTGGCCGGGATTTTGATCAAGGCCAAAACTTCCATGAAAAAGGTCCTCCAGGATTTTACCAAACTTTCCGATGCAAACATTCTTTCAGCCACACACTATAATGTTTTTTTGTTCAGCCTGTGCAAGACAAACAGAGACGGACTATCTCCCCTTCTCAATATTAAACAAAATATCATTCTCCCGATACGACACCTCCAGCCTTCCCTGGTGCGCCTTGAACGCATCCGTCCGCCTTGCCGCCAGTTCATGGAACAGGTGATTGATCAGGCATGACAGCGCCGTCGGGTTCCCAACGATGGGGATATGCCGCGACGGGGCGATCAGTTTCTCGTGGGCGAAGCCGTTCATGGGGCAGTCGGCGCTGTCGGACAGGACCACCAGTTTCAGCCGTAAGCGGATGGCGCACCGGCAGATGCGGATGAGTTCGTTGGGGTAGCGGGATGTGGCGATGACGATGACGCGGCTGTCCGCCGGGGCCACGGTCAGGCGGTCGATGGCCGTACTGTCGCTGCCCTTCAGGATCTGGATGCCCGGCCGGATCTTGATCAGGCTCCATCCCATGTAATAGGCCAGGGTGTAGGAGAGCCGGGAGCCCACCACGTAGACCGGTTCGTCGCCGTCCAAAAGGGCCGTCACCCGCTCCACGGCCTCCACATCCACTTCTTCGTAGAGCTGGCGCAGGTTGTCCATCTCCCGGTAGATCATCCGCTGGAACCGCTGGGCCGACGGGCTGGTGAAATCCGTCAGTTCCATGCGGTCCAAAAGCGTCATGTCGGCGTCCACCGCGTTCCGGAGGGACTGGAGAAACTCCGTGTAACCGCGGAACCCCACCTGGGCCACGAACCGGACCACCGTGGCCTCGCTCACCCGGCAGGCCTCGGACAGCTCCCTGGTGGTCATGAAGATCACCTTTCGGGGGTTTTCCACGATGTAGTCCGCCAGCAGCTTGCCCTTGGGGGTCAATCCCGGCCGCTGGTCGATGATGGCTTTGATCATGGGATGGAGGGTCTGGCCTGTCATTTTTGAAATATCCTCTGTCATTTTTGATCCTAAATCGGGTGGCCTTTCAAATTCCCGGGCGCATCTCCCTGGCTCACCCATATCCCATGGAACCCGTAAAAATCAATATAATTTTTTATAATTCATAACTTTAAACAAACCGAATCTCTTCTCCCCACAAAGACGCGCCGGGTCAAACTGCAAAAATATGATGACGGCCCCGTTTTTTTTATTGACATAATTTCTTTCATTTGAAATACCGGCTGTCATGATGGGCTCGAGAATGGCCTGTGAATCCGCGCGGCATGCCGCTCAATGTACCTGGGTTGCCGCGCGACCGCCTGAAAAGAGGAGAGACAATCCCATGTTCGGAAAATCGAAGCGACTCTGGCCCCGGGCGCCCATGAAAACCGCGTATGACGCGGTCATCATCGGCGGCGGACTGCACGGACTGGCCACCGCCTATTTCCTGGCCCGGGACCACGGCATCACCGACGTGGCCGTCATCGAGAAAAACTACATCGGTTTCGGCGGCGCGGGCCGGAACACCGCCATCGTCCGGGCCAACCAGCGGACCCAGGAGAACGTCCCGCTCTACAAAGAAGCCCTCGACCTCTGGCCGGTTCTCACCAAGGAACTCGACTTCAACCTGATGTTCTACAACTGCGGCAACCTTAACCTGGCCCACGGCGAAGCCACCCTCAAGGCCATGCGCCTGAACGTGGCCACGGCCCAGTTCCACGGCGTCAAGAGCCGGCTCGTGGACCCCAGGGAGTGCAAGGAACTCGTCCCGGCCCTGGACATCTCCGACCGGCCCCGGTACCCCGTCTTCGGCGGCATGTACCATCCCCCCGGCGGCATCGTCCGCCACGACGCGGTGGTATGGGGGCTGGCCAAGGGCGCGGCCAAGCGCGGGGTCCACATCCATCAGGGAACCGAGGTCACCGGCATCAACACGTCCCAGGGCAAAATCGTTTCCGTGGAGACCGACCGGGGCAAGATCCAGACCCGACGGGTCCTCAACGCCGCCGGCGGCTACGCCGCGGCCCTCTCCCACGCCTTTCTGGGGCAACGTCTGCCCATCAGCGTGCTGACCATCCAGGCCATGGTGACCCAGCCCCTCAAGCCCCTCCTCGACCACGTGGTCTCCTCGGGCACGTACCACTGCTACGGCAACCAGACCCTCAAGGGCGAAATCGCCACCGGCGCCCACATGGACCCGTGGCCCAACTACACCACGGACACCACCGCCTACTACATCAAGCACCAGGCCGAGGCCCTCACCGAGATGCTGCCCTGCCTCAAGGGCGTCAAGTTCATGCGCCACTGGGCCGGTCTGGCCGACATGACCCCGGACATGGCCCCCATCATGGACGGCAACGACCCCATCGAAGGCTATTACGTGGACTGCGGCTGGGGCTACTTCGGCTTTAAATCCTCCACGGTCACCGGCAAGTACATGGCCCAGTTCATGGCCCAGGGCGAATGCCCCGACATCCTGAAGCCGTTCGGACTGAAACGGTTCCAGGACCACCGGCTCATGGGCGAAACCGCGGCGCTGGTCAATTACAGCCCGGATAATTGATCCAATGATGAAGACGGTCCCATGCGCCCGCGCGGGAATAAATTCCCACGCTATTTTATGTCGTCCCTACGGGACTGGCATTCAAAACATATGTCCTGTAGGGACATGGCATATTAGCGTGGGAATTCATTCCCGCGCTTTGAGAAAGGAGATCCCATGTCGCTGACCCTCACCTGCCCCATTTGCGGGGAGCGCAACGGTTATGAATTCCGGTACGGCGGAGAGGACAAAGGCCCCCGGCCGGACGAAGCGGGGCTGACGCCCGAACAATGGTGCGATTACGTCCACATGAACGACTGCGTCGCCGGGGTCCAGAAGGAGTGGTGGTTTCACCGGGACGGATGCGGCGCGTGGTTCACCACCCATCGCGACACCAGAACCGGCCTGGAAACCGACGGCCCCGACACCGCGGCCCAAAAGTGACCACGGGAAAAGCGAGGTACACCCAATGAATCGACTGACCCATCCGCCGACCCTGCGGATCCGCCCGGAATCCCGGCGGGACATCCATTACCGGGGCAAGGCCCATCCGGCCGCGGCCGGCGACACCATCGCCACGGCCCTCTACGCCAACGGGGTCCGCATCTTCGGCCGGAGCTTGAAATACCATCGCCCCCGGGGCCTTTACAGCCTGGACGGCGAGTGCGGCAACACCACCATGTCGGTGGACGGCGTCCCCAACGTCCGCGCCGAAACGACCCCCGCCAGATCGGGGATGACCGTCAAGGCCCAGAACGTGGTGGGCAGCGCCGAGCGGGACCTGCTGGGGTTCATGGACGCGTTGAGCTTCGCCATGCCCGCCGGCTTCTACTACAAAACCATGCACAAGCCCGCCCCGGTCTGGCCCCTGGCCATCAACCGGATTCGGAAGCAGGCCGGGCTGGGCGCCATCGCCCCCGATTTCGAGATCACCGGCGTCTTCGACGAACTGTATCCCAAGGCCGACGTCTGCGTGGTGGGCGGCGGACCGGCCGGCATGTGCGCGGCCCTGGCCGCGGCCGAAACCGGGCTGCGGGTGATCCTGCTGGAGGCCCGTCCCTGGCTGGGCGGGTTCTTCGAATACCGGGCCGCGGCCCATCCGGGGGGCGGTCCCCTCTACGAACGGGCCCGGGAGCTGGCCGATCAGGTCGCAAAATCCCCCACCATCCGGGTCTTCACCAACGCCGCCATGACCGGGGCCTACCATGACAACCTGATCACGGCGGTTCAGCAGGGGACCGACGACGACCCCTTCGACAGCCGGTATCTCCAGATCCGGGCCGGCGCCATGGTGGCGGCCACCGGCTGCATCGAGCGGCCCCTCCTCTTCGAAAACAACGAGAAGCCCGGCGTCATGCAGGTGGGTTGCGCCCACCGGCTGGCCCGGACCTGGGGCCTGATGCCCGGCGAGAAGATCGCCTTCAGCGTGGGCCACGACTTAGGGCTGGAAGCGGCCCTGGATCTGGCCGAGCTGGGGGGACGGGTGGTCTGCGTGGCGGACATTCGGGAAGACGGCCAGGACCCCGCCCTGGTGGCGGCGCTGGAAGAGCGGCGCATCCCCTATTTCAAGGGATGGACGGCGGTCGACGCCCAGGGCCGGCCGACCCTCAAACGAGCGGTCTTTTCCACCATTACCGGCACGGTCAAAAAGGAATTCAGTTGCGACGTGCTGGTCGCCTCGGCAGGATTCACGCCCGTCACCGGCCCGCTGAACACCGCCGGCGCCAAACTGGCCTACGACAACCACACCGGTTTTTTCCTGCCCACCGACCTGCCGCCCAAAACCCACGCGGCCGGGCGGATCATGGGACTTCAGGACCCGCTCTCCCTGGAGACATCGGGCCGGCTGGCCGGCCTCCGGGCCGCGGCGGACCGCGGCAAGCAGGTGGACGAAGCCGTCCGGGAGGCCGAGGCGGCCCTGGCGTCCCAGCCGGGGCCCGAACGGGGGTGCAAGCTGGTCACGGCGCCGGTCAAGGGCAAGAAAACCTTTATCTGCTTTGACGAGGACACCACCCTCAAAAACGTCAAGCAGGCCATGGCCCAGGGGTTCGACGTGCCGGAACTGATCAAGCGGTTCACCGCCGCGGGAACCGGTCCGGGACAGGGCGGGATCCCCGGCCACAACCTGCCGCTCTTCGTGGCCCAGACGGAGGCGTCGCCGGACAAACACCCTCGTCCCACCACCGTCCGCGCCCCCCTGGTCCCGCCCCTGATGGCCGAATACGCCGGCGCCAACCACGACATGAGCAAGCGGACCCCGGTCCACGATTCCCAGGCTGAAACCGGCGAAATGGAACGGATCGCCGTCTGGAACCGTGCCCGGGTCTTCTCCAAAGGCGCCAAAGCCGAGATCGAGAACGTCCGGACCCACGTCGGCATGCTGGACGCCTCCACCCTGGGCAAGTTCCGGATCTTCGGCCCCGACGCCGTCAAGGCCCTCCAGCGGGTGTACGCCGGCGACATGACCAAGATCCCCTCGAACCGGATGAAATACGCCGCCATGTGCAACGACGACGGTTGCCTCCTGGACGACGGCGTCATCGTCAAACAAGACGAAAACGACTTCTACTTCACCGCCTCCACCGGCCGGGCCGGTCAGACCGTGGAGTGGATCCGCTTTCACACGAAATACGAAAAGTGGGACTACCACCTGGTCAACCTCACCGACGCCTGCGGCGTCATCAACCTGGCCGGTCCCAACGCCCGGAAGGTGCTGGAGAAGATCGCCGACGCCGACGTTTCCAACGAAGCCTTCCCCTTCATGGGCTATCGCGAGTTCACCATCCGGGAGACCATCCCGGTCCGGGCCATGCGCCTGGGATTCGTGGGCGAACTCTCCTATGAATTCCACGTCCCCTCCTCCTGGATGCAGGCCCTGTGGGACGTGCTGGCCGAGGCCGGCGCCGAATTCGGCATCCGGAACTTCGGTCTGGAGGCCCAGAACACCCTGCGGATGGAGAAGGGTCACGTGATCATCGGCTCCGAGTCGGAACAGCGGACGAACCTGCTGGACCTGGGGCTGGGGTTTCTCTGGGACCGGAACAAGCCCGGGGCCAAAACCGTGGGCGCCGCGGCCCTGCGCCAGGCGGAGGACCAGAAGGGGCGGCTCAAGCTCGTCGGCTTCAGGATGACCGAACCCGCCGACCGGGCGCCCAAAGACGGCTCGCCCATCGTGGACGAGCGGATCCGGGGCTACGTCTGCACGGCCCGGTACAGCCACGCCCTCGACATGCCCGTGGGCATGGCCCTGGTGGAGGACGACCTGACGCCGGAGGGGACCCGGCTGGGGATCTTCGAAGACGGCTGCGAGGGAAACCTCATCCACGGCGAAATCGTCCCCATGCCGTTTTATGACCCCAAAGGCGAACGGATGCGGATGTAAAGGAGAAACAAAGATGAACATGCTCCAAAGACGATCCCCGGTCGCTTTTTCAGCGCGGCCGGTCAAAACCGAGGTCCGGGACGGCTGGACCGTGGTTCTCGAGTACGCGGCCGAAGGCGACGGCCTTCATCTCATCGACCTGAGCCACCGGGCCAAATGGGACCTCCAGGACGGCGACCTCTCCCGGTTCGAGATCGCCGGAACGGCGATTCCGTCCTCGCCCAACGACTGCGTGATGGCCAACGGCACGGCGATCTGCCGCCGCAACCGGACCCAAACCGCCGTCTGGCATCTGGCCAGCGACCCGCCCGACCCGCCGGAAGACCCGGCCCTGACCGACGTGACCGAGGCCCTGCTGCTGCTGGCGTTGACCGGCCCCCACGTCTATGATGTAATGGAAAAAATCTGCGCCCTCGATCTCGGGGACCCGGCCAGGAAGACGCCCCGCCTCATCCAGGGGCCGGCCCTCCACGTGCCCTGCCTCATCCTGGACCTGGGACGAATGAAAGACCGGGACGTGGTCCTCATCGCCTGCTCCCGGGGCTACGGCCGCGACATGACCGAGGGCCTTCTCCATGCCGGCGCGGAATGGCGGATCGCCCCGGCCGGGGAAGCGGCGTTTACCCGACTATTCGACATCCAAAAAGGAGACACCCCATGAACCTCAAAGGCCTCACCGGGGGCATCTACAAACCGCTGTCCCCCAAGGACATCGACACCCTTCACGACGCGGCCCTGACCATCCTGGAAAAGACCGGGTTCACCTATGAATCGGGTCTGGAAGCGACCGTGGACATGCTGGAAAAAGCCGGCTGCGCGGTGGATCGGGAAAAGGCCCGGATCCGGTTTCCCAGAGCGATTGTCGAAGACCTGGCCGCCAAGGCCCCGGAGCGGGTGGTCCTCCACAGCCGGGACGGGAAGAACGACCTCGACCTCGCCGACGACAAGGTCCACCTGGGCACCGGCGGCGCGGCCATCAAGATCCTCGACATGGAGACGGGCGAGGCCCGGTCCACCACCTTGAAGGATCTCTACAGCCTGGGCCGGCTGGTGGACAAGCTCAACAACATCCACTTTTTCCTCCGGCCCTGCATTCCCACCGACATCCCCGAAGAAGCCTACGACGTCAACATGTACTACGCCTGCCTCAAAGGCACGACCAAGCACGTCATGTCGGGGGTCAACAACGAAGACGGGCTCCACAAGGTCATCGAACTGGCGTCCATGGTGGCCGGCGGCCGGGACAAGCTGGCGGAAAAGCCCTTCATCTCGGTCATCACGTCGTCCGCCATTTCGCCCCTGAAGCTTTGCACCCAGTCGGTCCGGATCATGCGGGAGTGCAACAGAACCGGCGTCCCCGTGGCCCTGTCCTGCGCCCCCATGGCCGGCTCCACGGCCCCCATCACCATGGCGGCCACCCTGGCCCAGATCCACGCGGAACAGCTGGCCTGCATCGCCGTCTGCCAGTTGACCCATCCCGGCGCGCCCCTGCTCTACGGCGGGATTCCCGGCATGGCCAACCTGGCCACCATGGGATACGCGGGCGGCGGCGTGGAGTGCGGCATGATGAACGCGGCCATCCACCAGCTGGCCCACCACATCAAGGTCCCCAACTACAACTCCGCGGGGCTGTCCGATTCCAAGGTTCCCGACGCCCAGGCGGGGTGGGAAAAGGCCATGACC
Organism: uncultured Desulfobacteraceae bacterium; assembly: GCA_964652715.1. Classification (GTDB taxonomy): domain Bacteria; phylum Desulfobacterota; class Desulfobacteria; order Desulfobacterales; family JAABSP01; genus JAABTD01. The sequence goes on along the minus strand of CAZZBE010000144.1, from coordinate 3,667 downwards.
GTGCTGCTGGGGGCCATGGGCGGGTCCAACTACATGCACCACTCGGCCGGCATGCTCGAGTCCATGCTCACCGTGGCGCCGGAACAGTTCGTCATCGACGACGAGATCATCGGCATGGCCTGCAAGGTGCTCAAGGGGATCGAGGTGGACCCGGAACACCTGGCCCTGGAGGTCATCGACGAGGTGGGCCCCGGCGGCAATTTCATGACCGCGGACCACACCCTGAAGCACATGCGCTCGGAATATTTCACCGGCAACGGCGTCACCGACCGGCGCCTGCGCCAGAAATGGGAGGCCGACGGGGCCCTGGACGCCCGGAACCGGGCCAAAAAACTGGCCGCCAAAATCCTCGGCGCCGACGAAACGCCCCATATTCCGGCGGATGTGGATGGGGCCATTCGGGAGAAATTTGAGATTTTGTTATAACCTAACCCCCCCGGCCCCCCTTCCCTGCGAGGGAAGGGGGGAGGTTTTTAAGTGAAGGCTTGACCGAATAGGGAAAAGGCTGGCAATGGTCCCCCTATCTTTTCTCCCCCTCTCCTCTCAGGGGAGGGGGCTGGGGGGAGGGGTTTACGGGACTTACTCTCAATTACAAAACCACATTTTATGTAAACAGGAGACACGACCATGGCGGATTTTCAACCGATTATTGATGCATTGCTTGGACTGGACCGGGAAGCGGTGCTGAATTTGATAAAAGAGCGGGTCGACGCCGGCGAAGACGCCCAGGCGATTCTGGACGAAGGGCTCATCGCCGGCATGGACATCATCGGCGAGAAGATGGAAAACGGCGACATGTTCATCCCCGAGGTGCTCATGGCGGCCCAGACCATGGCCATGGGGGTGGAGATCCTTCAGCCCCACCTGGTGGAAGACGAGTCCACGGCCAAGGGAAAGGTGATCATCGGCACGGTCAAGGGCGACCTCCACGATATCGGCAAAAACCTCGTCTCCATGATGATGGAAAGCGCCGGCCTGGAGGTGACCGACCTGGGCGTGGACGCCGCGCCGGCCAAATTCATCGACGCCATCAAAGAAAAAAAGCCGAAGATCGTCGGTCTGTCCGCCCTGCTCACCACCACCATGCCCATGATGAAGCAAACGGTGGACGCCATCGCCGAAGCCGGGCTGCGGGACAGCGTGAAGATCATGGTGGGCGGCGCGCCGGTGACCCAGAAGTTCTGCGACGAGATCGGCGCCGACGGGTACGCCTCCGACGCCGGGTCCGCCTCGAAAATGGCCAAGGCCATGCTGTAGCCGCGCCCAAACCGGGGGGTCCCCGTCAAACGAAAGGTTGACTTTTGACCGATATTCCTTTAATCCTGTAAAGCATGATCCTGCATCTTTATATTTCCATGCGCCTGAAGCATCTTTTTTAGGGGATTGCCCGGCCCCGCCGCGCAATCCCCGTCCCGCCGCATTCCGGCAGAAAACGGATTTCGCATCGGCGTTCAACCGCGCCCGCCCGCCGCCGGGAGGGGCGTCCACCATCGACCGAGGATTGTTATTATGGAAGTTTACCAATTTTTCGTCGACAACTGGCAACACACCCTGACCCTGGCCTTGCAGCACGTTTACATCGTGGCCATCGCCGTGGTGATCGCCATCGGCACCGGCGTGCCCATCGGCATCTGGATCACCTTCAACCGGCGGGCCGCCAGCATCGTCCTGTACCTCGCGGGCATCATCATGACCATCCCCTCCATCGCGCTTTTCGGGATCATGATCCCCTTTCTGTCGGTGTTCGGTTACGGGATCGGAACGGTGCCGGCGGTGGTGGCCCTGGTCCTGTATTCCCAGTTGCCCATCATCCGGAACACCTACGCGGCCATCAAAAACGTGGACCCCAACATCATCGACGCCGGCCGCGGCATGGGCATGACCGGGTTCCAGGTGCTGTTCAAGGTGCAGTTGCCCCTGGCCCTGAGCATCATTTTCGCCGGGGTCCGGGTGGCCGTGGTCATGTCCATCGGCATCGCCGCCATTGCCGCCTACATCGGGGCCGGGGGACTGGGCCATTACATCTTCATGGGCATTTCCCAGTCCCATGATTCCATGATCAAGGCGGGGGCCGTCATCGTGGCCCTCATGGCCATCGCCGTGGACTACACCTTCGGGCTGATCGAAAACCGCCTGATCAGCAAGGGCCTGCAAAGCTGAGGAGAGAAAAAACATGATTGAACTGGAACGGGTCACCAAGATTTTTCCGGGCAGCGAGATACCGGCGGTGGATTCGGTGTCGCTGACCGTCCCCAACGGGGAAATCTGCATCCTCATCGGGTCGTCGGGATGCGGCAAAACCACCCTCATGCGGATGATGAACCGGCTGGAACCCATCACTTCGGGGACCATCAAGATCGACGGGGAAAACATCCTTCAAAAGGACGTCATCGATCTGCGCCGCCACGTCGGCTACGCCATTCAGCAGATCGGCCTTTTTCCCCACATGACGGTCTATGAAAACATCGCCACCGTGCCCAAGCTTTTGGGATGGGACAAAAAACGGATCGACGAGCGGGTGGACGAACTCCTGGAACTGGTCAAGATGCCGGCGGAGACCTTCCGGGGCCGGTACCCCCGGGAGCTGTCCGGGGGACAGGCCCAGCGGATCGGGGTCCTCCGGTCCATGGCCACCGATCCGCCGCTGATGCTCATGGACGAGCCCTTCGGCGCCATCGACCCCATCAACCGGGAAACGCTCCAGGACGAGTTTCTCAAGATCCAGGCCAAGCTCAAAAAAACCATTGTCTTCGTCACCCACGACATCCACGAGGCCATCAAGATGGGCGACAAGATCGCCCTGCTCGACGCCGGGCGGCTGATCCAGTACGGGACCCCGGAGGATTTGCTCACCTATCCCAAAAACCAGTTCGTGAAGGATTTCGTCGGGGCCGACCGGTCCTTGAAGCGGCTCGACCTGCTCAAGGTGAAAGACGCCATGCTCACCGATCCGGTTCACTGCCATGCGGATCAATCCAGCGAAAAGGTCCTGGAGCAGATGCTTTCAAACGATCTCAATTACCTGCTGGTCCTCGACGAGGAGGACCGGATCAAGGGCTACGTCAATGTCGATATGCTCCGGGGCCACAAGGGCGTGGTGGGGGACGTGGTCCATCCCATGACCATTACGGTGGGGCCGGACCAGAACCTCAAGGACGCCCTCTCCAAAATGCTCAGCTTCGATCTGGGCATCGTGGTGGCGGTGGACGACGACGACAGGGTCCAGGGAATTCTCAACACCCGGACCATGGTCAGCGTGGTGGGCGAGACCTACGATGAACGCGGCGGTCACTGGGGCAAAATCACGACGGGAGGGAAAATCATATGAGCGAAAAGGCCGAAGCCAGCACGGCGGAACGCGTCTGGTTGTCCCTGGGCTTTCTGGCCGCCTTCGCGGCCGGGGCTTATGCCGAAAGCCTGGGATTCTTCGCCTTCGCCAAAAACAATCCCGGAGACATCTGGTACCTGTTCAAGGAGCACTGCTACCTGGTGGGGGTCTCCAGCGGCATCGCCATCTGCATCGGGGTGCCCACGGGCATTCTGCTGACCCGGGGCTACATGCGGCGTTACCGGGACCTCATCTTGAACCTGTTGGGGGTCCTGCAAACCGTGCCCTCCCTGGCGGTGGTGGCCATCGCCATGACCTATGTGGGCATCGGCAAGACCC
>CAZZBE010000143.1:3901-11454 GCA_964652715.1 uncultured Desulfobacteraceae bacterium | reverse complement strand
CCTGGGGGCGGTTCGATCTGGACATCGCCCTGGACGGCGGCGTGGACCGATGGCGACGCCTGGTGTTCTCCGGCCAAGGCCGCCATTGTCTCCACGTGACCGACCTGCCGTCGGATCTGTGCGAGGGGGACATGGAAACCCGGGGCGACCCCATTCCCCAATGCTCGGCCGAGGGGTGCCCCTTCGGCAAACAGGCTCTCTGCGATTACGGCCGGCGCCACCTGACCCTCCGCCGATTCGGTCCCGATCCCGTGACCGAGACCCTGGATGCGCTGCGGATGCTGGACCGGCTCCTGATGGCCGCCGGCGACGGGGATGATCCTGTCCATATCGAGACGACGGACGAGACCGGGGACGCTTTGGCCCTTGCCCGCCTGGCGGCCGTCGGCATCGTTTCCGGGTTTAAATCCCTGAACGGCCGGGGCATCGAAGCAAGCGGGCTTCGGCCGACCCTCTCCGCCATGGAGATGGCCGCCGCCGCCGAAGCCCACCGCCGCCGGCTGGGGCTTCCGGGGGAAGGGGCGCCGACCGACCCGCCCGACCGGCGGGCGCGCCATATCCGGGAAAAATACCGGCCGCGCATCCGGGAACCCCTCAAGGCGGCCATGGCCCGGGGCCGCGTGTGCCGCCATCTCAAATACGACCGGCTCTTCGAGGCGGCGGCGGACGCCCTGATATCGCTCCTGATTCCCTTCGGCCGGGCCGTGGAAGCGATGCGCTACCGGACCCTCTGGAATCTCAAGGAATGGCTCCGGACCGGGGACTGCCGGCAGGCCGCCCTGATCCGTCATTTTCAGCCGGTGGCGAACGGATGGCGATGCGGCCGGTGCGATATGTGCGATCCGACACGGACCTTCGGGGACGCTTCGGGCATATCCCTCCCGTCGCCGGACCCGGAACGACTGTCGGCGGCGGAAAAACTGGAGCGCTGGCTCTCCGGCGACGACGGTTTCGATCCCCGGACCGGCGACGCCGTCCGGGCGGAATTTCCGGACGACGCGGCGTTTCCCTACCTGCGCGCCATGACCGTTCTGGAGGGGGACCCCGGCAACCTCCGGGCTTATTACCTGGCCCGGGAATGCGCCCCCGACGGCGCCGTCAACCTGACCAGTTTATCCCTGATGCGGGCCGCCCGCGACCGGTTGGATTTTCCAATGGTGCGCAGGCTCTACGATGGGGCCGCGGAAAGCGTTAAACCCCTGCTCTTCGATGTGCTGGACGACCCCTTCGCCCCGACCCACCGCGCGGAGGGGGAACGCCTCCTCTACCGGGAGGCGAAACGCCTGTCCAAGCCGGCCCGGCGGATCGACTGGCTCCGGGCCCGCTGCGCCGTGGAACCGCTCGGGGAAATCGATTTCACCGCCTGGAAGACCCGATTGCACACTTATCTGGAGGATGCCTGAATTGGCCCGTTTATCCGACCCCGACGTCGCGCTTGAAAAGATCGAAACCCTTTACGAAAAGGTCGAAGCCCTTTTTGAAACCATCGACCTGATCGGGGCCCTCAAGGACCGGTTCCAGACCACCTGCGACCGGATGTCGGAGCGGGAAGCCGGGCTGCTGGCCCGCATCGAGCGGAACCGGGAGCTGGAATCGACCTTTGTCGGCGCCCTGGACCGCGTGGACGACCTCCGGAAGAGGGCGTCGGCCGAGGCCGACGCCCTCCTGGAAGCGTTCCGGTCCAGGTCCCGGGAGATGGCGGACGCCCTGTCCGCCCTCCGCGCCGAGAACAACGAGCTGGAGGAGGAGCGCGCCCTGGTGGAGAGCGAGCTGAGCCGGTTCAGCCGCTTCATGGAGGGAACCCAGGAGGCTGTCGAGACCCTCAAGGTCGAGCTGTCCGATTTTCGGGACGGGGTCCGGAAAGATCTGACGGAACGGTTCGACGCGCTCAGGGACGACCAGTCCGAAGCGGCGGAAACCGTGGCACGGGAACTGCGGGACCGATTTCAAAAGGAGGCCGCCGCGATCCGGACCGCTTCCGAAACGGTCCATCAGGACCTGTCGGACCGGTTCGAAGGGGAGCGGGGAACCCTCGCCCAGGCCCTGTCCGAATCCCGGGAGGAATGGACCCGGATGGGGGATCGGTTCCGGCAGACCCTCCTGGAACGGGCCGACGGGATCGACGAGACCACCCTGGCCAAACTGGCGGAATTCGAAGCGCGACTGGCGGAAGCCGTCGGGGGAACGGAGAAACAGGTCGAGACCGCGCTGGCCGCCCTGGCGGAACGGCAGGGCGACCTGGAATCGTCCCTTCGTGAAGCGGTGGAGACGCGCCTGGAGGAAGGGATCGACAGGCTCGCCCGGGAAGCGGCCGACCGGAACGCCCAGGTGGATCAGAACCTGGCGGCCCTCCAGGGGGACCGGTCCGCTCTCCAGGAACTGGGACAGAACCTGACGGACAAGACCGAGGCCCTGGGCGCGGATGTCGAATCGCGACTGGCCAAGATGGCCGCCGATGCCGAGGCGGCCGTCAGCGCCGAAGCAAAACGGGTCGCGGGGTTTGTATCGGAAGCCGAAGGGAAGATCGACGGGCTGACCGGGGAACTGGAACGGCTGAAGACCGACGCGGCCACCGGACTGGCCGATGCGGAAAAAACCCTGGAACGCCGTCAAACCGAATTTGAAGAAAAAATCCAGGGCGAGACCGCCGACCGGGTTTCCGGGGAGGTCGATGCGCTCCGGGAGACCCATGAGGGATTGGCGGCGTCCCTCCGGGAAGCCATCGACGCCAAAACGGGCGAGATGACGTCGGCCCTGGCCGAATTCCAGGAAAAACGCCGGGAGATGGACGCGGCCCGGGACCGGCTCCAGGAAGCCATGGGGAACCTGTCGGCGTTCAAAGACCAGGTGAACGACCAGGTGAACGACGGGGTGGAAACCGCTGTCGCGTCCCTCCGGGAGCGGTTCGCCGAAGCCGAAGCGGCGTCGAGGCGGGAAATCGAGGCGGTGATCCGGAACTTCTCGGACCGGGCCGAAAAGGAGTGGGCGGATCTGGAAGAGGCGAAAGCGGCCCTTGCGGCCCAGGTGCGCAAGGTGTTGGTGGCCGAACGGGGGAAGGTGAAGAAGGCCGGGGAGGCCGCCGCGGCCGAGGCCAGGGCCCGGTCGGACGAACTGACCGCGTTCATGGCCGGGTCCGGGGAACAGATCGCCCGGCTGACCCGGGACCTGGACGATTTCCGGGAGCGGGCCGAGGCCGATGTCCGGAACCGGATGGCGGACCTGGAAAAACACCGGGACGGTCTGGAAAAGCGGATCGAAGAGACGGTCTCCTCGCGGATCGGCGAAACCGCGGCCCGGCTGGAAACCTCCCTGGAAACGACGGTAACGCAAAGGGTCGAGGCGGCGGCCGCCGATCTCGCGGCCGGGGACGGGATCGCCGAGATCAAGTCCTACATCCAGAAGCTGGCTCAGCACACCCAAAAGACCCGGCGGGACCAGGGCGAACAGTCCCAAAGGATCGGCGACCAGGGGGACGTTCTGGCGAATCTGGAAAAGCGGATCGGGCGGATCGAGGCGTTGCTGACGCGGAAGAAAAAAGCGGCCGCGGGGGCGGGAAAGGGGGGCGAATCGCCCCCCTCGCGGTCTAACTCATGAAACTCCAGAGGATGCCGGCGCCGATGGCCGAACCGATGACCCCGGAGACGTTGGGGGCCATGGCCTGCATGAGGAGAAAATTGGTCGGATCCTCCTCCTGGCCCACCATCTGAACCACCCGGGCCGAGTCCGGCACCGCCGAAACGCCGGCCGCGCCCAGCAGCGGGTTGATCTTGGTCCGGGCAAACAGGTTGATGATCTTGGCGAAGATCAGGCCCGAGGCGGTGGCCACGCCGAAGGAGACGGCGCCCAGCACGAAAATCCCCACCGACTGGGGGGTCAGGAAAACATCGGCCTGGGTGGAGGCCCCCACGGTCATCCCCAGCAAAATGGTGACCGAGTCGATGATGGAGGTGCGGGCCGCCACGGCCAGCCGTTCCGCCACCACGCATTCCTTCAGAAGATTCCCGAAAAAGAGCATGCCCAGCAGGGGCAGGGCCGCCGGGGCCAGAAAGCAGGTGAGCAGGAACCCGATGATGGGGAAGATCATCTTTTCCCGTTTGCCCACCAGCCGGGGTTCGTCCATCCGGATGAGCCGTTCCCTGCGGGTGGTCAAAAGCCGCATGATGGGCGGCTGGATCACCGGCACCAGGGCCATGTAGGAGTAAGCGGCCACGGCGATGGGTCCGATAAGTTCCGGCGCCAGTTTGGCGGAGAGAAAAATGGCCGTGGGCCCGTCCGCGCCGCCGATGATGCCGATGGAAGCCGCCTCGTTGGGGGCGAATCCCAGGGCCAGGGCGCACAGAAACGTCAGAAATATGCCCATCTGGGCCGCGGCGCCCAGGAGCATGAGGAGCGGCCGGGCCAGCATCGTGGAAAAATCGGTCATGGCCCCGATCCCCAGAAAGACCAAAGGCGGATAAACGCCGCTGGTGACCCCGAAATAAAGGTAATGGAGCACGCTGTTGCTCTCGTAAATGCCCAGCCCCAATCCTTTGAAGACCGGGACGTTGCCGATCAGGATGCCGAATCCGATGGGGATCAGCAGCAATGGCTCGTAATGTTTGGCAATGCCCAGATAGATGAAGGTGACGCCGATGAGGATCATGACGACGTGGCGGTAATCCGCCATCGCATATCCGGTGTTGGAGAAGAATTCCAAAAACATATTTTCCATGGGATTGATCTCGCTCCTTGCTGTCCGTTAGATGGGTTGTCGGTTTTCTGGATTGCGGTTCAGCTCGAAATCGACTGATGCCAGTGGTAATAGCCTTCGCCGTCGGGGACGATGATTTCCTGCTTGAGGAGCCGGTTGATGGTGGAATGCGGATTGACCAGACCGCATTTTTGGGCCAGGTCCAGCAGCTTGGGCAGAGAGAAGGGCTTTCCGAGGCGATCCGCCAGCATCCGGTATTGGCGGACCGTCTCTTTCATGTCCGGAGAGACGGTGATCCGCGGCGCCTCGTCCTCGGCGCCCCGGCGCTGCATTCGCTGGAAAAATTCGTGTCTCCGCTCCCAAAAATCAATGGCCTTATAGAGCTGGGAAATGACGATGGACAGCATCGTCAGCCCGGAGAACACGATGGAGACGCCGACGGCCGCGATGGCCCATCCATTGTGAGCGGAGATTGCTTCTAAACCAGTCACGTCCATTACCTCCTTGTCCGTTGGTGATCAGTTGAACCCCGGATCATTCGGCCTCTGCCCGGGGAAGGTCCCGGCGGGCCGAGTCCCGGGAAAAATACGGGACCCGTTCGGCGATGATGGGGTTGATTTTTTTCATGATCTTGTCGCCGATGCTCGATTCTCCCTGGATCGTCTGGAGAAAATCGTTTCCCTGAAGAATCAGCGCCTCGCCGTCGGTGAGAGCCACCGCCGTGCCGGTGTACCGAAACGGGGTGACGATGGTCGACCAGCCGATGATGTCCCCCCGCTCGTGGAGGGTGAAGGCCCGTCCGTCCTTGAAGGAGATGATAAAATTTCCTTTCAGCACCACGTAGAATGCAGTGGCCGGTTCGCCTCGCTGGGTCAGAAGTTCCCCCTCGCCGACCTTCATGGGATGGATGATGGGGGCGACCCTGTTGAGTTCCTCCGGGGTCAGTTCCCCGAAAAGCTCGAGCGATTTCAGTGTCTGGATGTCTGTTGGCATTGACAAACCCTCTCTTGCGTCGATGGCGATCGCGTGATTCGTTTCCCGGCGGGATGGGGCGGCATCGCTCGCCGAACCTGTCAAAGGGCCTTTATTTCAGTCTATATTTCGGGGGTTGTCAATAGAAAATCGGCCTTGACCCGGTGGACGGTTGGATTTATAAAGGCGGGATAACCAAACGGGGTGGGATCGGCTTTCCGAAGGCCGTGATCCCGTTTTTTCGAGGCGTTTTCCAACAGACCCTAAGGAGGGACATCCATGGCAAAAAAGACCGCGTGGGCCTCGCTGGCCGTTTTTCTGACCATCGCATTCGCCGCGACGGCCGTCGCCGCCGAGACCTTCACCTTCGGCCTCCTGCTGGTGGGCCCCTACAACGACCGCGGCTACAGCCAGGCCCATTACGAGGGCGGCCGCTATGTGGAAGAAGGGATTCCGGACGCGAAGATGATCTACATCGACAAGGTCAACCCGGCCGACCGGCCCGGCGTCACCATCCCCCAGCTCGTGGACGACATGGTGGAAAAGGGGGCCCGACTGATCATCGCCAACTCCGACGATATGAAGGACGGCATCCGGGAGGCGGCCATGCTCCATCCCGACACCCATTTCATCCATTGCTCCGGCGACGACGTCCTGACGGGGAAAGCCCCCGAAAACCTGTCCAACCTCTTCGCCCGGATGATCTACGGCAAGATGATGGCCGGATTCGCCGCCGCCATGACCACCCAAACGGGCAGGATCGGCTACCTCGGTCCCCTGGTCAACGAGGAGACCCGCCGCCTGGCCGCCGCGACTTACCTCGGGGCCAGGCACGCCTGGACGACCGTCCGGGGAGAGGATCCCAAAGACCTCAAATTCCGGGCGACCTGGATCGGCTTCTGGTTCAACATCCCCGGCGTGACCGCCGATCCCACCCAGGTGGCCCATAATTTCTTCAACAACAACTACGACGTGGTCGTCTCCGGCATCGACACCACGGAAAACGTGGTGGTGGCGCGCCAGAAGCGCCGGGAGGGGAAAACCGTCTGGGCCATCCCCTATGATTATAAAGGGGCGTGCGAGGGGGCGGACGACGTTTGCCTGGGCGTACCCTATTACAACTGGGGCCCCGGATATGTGGAGATGATCGAGATGTCCATGAACGACGAATGGCAGTCGGTCTGGCGCTGGCAGCCGCCGGACTGGTCCGACATCAACAACCCGGAGACCAGTCCCATCGGCTACGAGATGGGCGCGGCCCTTTCGGAAGAGAACCGGAAGGCGCTGGATGACTTCATCGGGGCCCTCGGCGCCGGAACCCTCGCCCTGTTCAAGGGGCCGCTAAACTATCAGGACGGGAGCGTGTTTCTGAAAGACGGCGAAGTGGCTACCGACAAACAGATCTGGTACATGGAGCAGTTGCTGGAAGGGATGGACGGTCCCAGCAGCGCCAAATAGACGGCGCCGAACCGGCCATGGAGATCGCCCTCCGGAACATCCACAAGCACTACGGACCGGTGCGGGCCAACGACGGCGTCTCCCTGACGGTCCGCTCCGGAACGGTTCACGGCATTCTGGGCGAAAACGGCGCCGGCAAATCCACCCTGATGAAAATCCTGGCCGGCTACACCCGCCGGACCGGCGGCGAGATTGTGCTGGACGGGCGTCCGGTCGACTGCGACACCCCGGCCCAGGCCTCGGGCCTGGGCATCGGGATGCTCTACCAGGACCCCCTCGATTTTCCCCTCCTCACGGTGCTCGACAATTTCAGGCTGGGCCATCCCCTTGACGATCCCGGCGTCCTCCGGGATCGTCTGACCCATCTCGCCCGCCAGTTCGATTTCACCCTGAAACCGGACGCCCCCCTGCGCACCCTCACCATCGGCGAGCG
>CAZZBE010000143.1:0-3801 GCA_964652715.1 uncultured Desulfobacteraceae bacterium | reverse complement strand
TCGCGGCTGGAGGAGGGGCTCGTTTCCGATATGAGCATCGTGGAACACGCGGCCCTCCGGGCCGGCGCCTCGGGCCGGGCCGGCTTCTGGATCCGATGGGCCGACGCCTATGACGACGCCCGGCGGCGCATCGCCGATTTCCGCATCCAGGGCGGCGGGCCGGACACGGCCGCCGTCTCGCTTTCCGGCGGGAATCAGCAGCGGCTCCTGCTCTCCTTTCTATCGGCGGATCCGGTCCTCCTGCTCCTGGAAAACCCCACACGGGGGCTGGACATCGAATCGGCCCACTGGGTCTGGGGCCATCTCCAGTCCCGGTGTTCCGACACCCGGGCGTCCATCGTCTTCTCATCCGCGGAACTGGACGAAATCCTCATGGTGGCCGATCGCGTATTGGTTTTCTTCGACGGCCGGGTCATCAAGGATGTCCGGACCTCGGAGACCGACGTGGGCCAACTGGGGCTCGCCATCGCCGGAAAGGCCTGATCCCATGCGCCGCGCATTCCTAACGCTTACAAAACCGGATGCCGAATCATGAACGCCGCGCTGCGGTTCGTCCGGGAGGCCCTGTTTACGCTGACGGCGGTTTTCGTCTTCACGACCCTGATCCTCCTGCTGTCCGGGGCCCCGCCCTTCGCCGCCTACTACCACCTCTTCAAGGGGTCCCTGGGCTCCGTCAACAAGCTCGCCCATGTGATCAACGCCTGGGTTCCGCTGACGCTCTGCGCCTGCGGGCTTCTCTACACCTTCCGCATCGGCCTGTGGAACATCGGCGTGGAGGGGCAGATGATGATGGGAGCGGTCTTCGCCACCTTCGCCCTTCGGCTGGGAATGGACGGCGCGGCCCCGGCCCTGTTCATCGGGCTGGCCTTTGTCGCGGCCCTGATCGGCGGCGGTCTCTGGGCCCTCATCGCCGGGTATCTCAAGACCCGCGGCGGGGTCAACGAGATCTTCGCCGGCCTGGGGCTCAACTTCGTGGCCCAGGGCGCCATCCTGTGGCTCATCTTCGGCCCCTGGAAGCGGCCGGGGGTCGCCTCCATGAGCGGCACCGAACTGTTTCCCCGGGATCTGTGGCTGCCGACGATTCCGGGGCTCCGCATGTCGCCGGTGGGGCTGGTTCTGGTGCTGGCGGCCATCGGGCTCACGGCCCTGGCGCTGCGCTATACCCGCGTCGGCCTCAACCTCCGGGCCATCGGCGGCAATCCCCAGGCCGCCTATCTGTTCGGCCTCAAGCCGGGACGGTACATGCTTCTGGGCATGATGCTCGCCGGCGGGTTCGCCGGACTGGCCGGCGGCATCCAGGTCTCCGGCGTCTATCACCGTCTGATCCCGGCCATCTCCAGCAATTACGGCTACCTCGGCCTCCTGGTGGTCATGCTCGCCAACTACAACGTCTGGCTGGCCCCGGCCGTGGCCTTTTTCTTCGCCTGTCTCAACGTCGGGTCCATCCAGCTTCCCATGGTCCTGCAGCTGGACTCGTCCCTTTCCGGCGTTATCCAGGGCAGCCTGGTGCTGGCCACCCTGGCGGTGCACGGGTGGCGGATGTCGCGACGAAAGGCCGAACCGGCGGCCCCGTCGGACCTGTCCCCGGAGACGACCGACGGTTCGCCGGCGCCTTGACTTCCGACCATGGTGGGCAGGCTTTTAACAGCACAGCCGGTTTTCGCCCTTGACGCCGGGGCCGGCGGGGGAGTATTGGGAGAAGAGAATGAAAACCAGATTTCTGACTTACACGGCCGTGATCTACGTCGCTTTGCTGTGGCTGGTGATCGCCGTCACCCGAACCATCACGCCCGTCATCGAGGGAAACCTGACGGTCGGGTATTGCACGCGGACCTTCGGCGGCACCCTGTTCGTCGCCGTTGCATCGGTTCCCTTCATTTTGTTCAGCGCCGCCAGATTCTATCGCCGCCGGGATTTCAACTTCCCGAAAACCGTCTTCAACATCATGAAGGTCGTGGCGGTTGTCGGGACGGTTTTCGCCTTCGCGTTGATGGTTCGGCGGTCCGAATACGATCTCATTTACATCACCTATATCGCCCTCAACATCGGGATCGCCGGTCTCTTTTCCGGTTTTTTGATTCGGTTGTGCCTGGTTCGGCTGGTGCGGCGCTTGTTCGGGCCGTCCACGACTTGCTCCCTTGCCGTCACCATCCGCGAACGGGTCATGGGGGCGCTGTACATCGGCCTCAACGTCCTGTTCATCTTTATCGTGGCCATGTACATCATTTACAAAAACACCTATATCGACAACGAAGCGAACAAGATTCGGCTCCATATCGCCAAGGAAATCCAGGCGGTTTCCGCGGAGCCCGTTCAAGGGGACGGTTCCGCGGCGTTGACGGAAAGACTGTGCCGGGGCCTCGCCGGCGGCGACGATGCTCGCATTTATTTAGAGGATACCGAGGGGAAAGGCCGCCCGATCTGCGAGACCGCCACAAGCGATTCCTCGACCCCGCCGGTTCCCGATCTGCCGGAGGGCAAGGATGCCGCCCTCATGGGGAAGCGACTCGTCGTCGGCCATCCCCTGGCAAACGGTCGGAATTTGATTTACAGCGTCCCCATCGGAACGATCCATGGGCAGCTTTACCGGGATGCGGCCATGCCCCTGATGGTGCTGATTTTGGTGGGCGCGTTGTTTGGATGGGTCCTCTTCTGGTTGATCCGCAGCATCACCCGGCCCATCCGTGATGTGGTGGGCGGTCTGTCCGAGGCGGCGTCGCAGGTGGAGACCGCCTCGGGTCAGTTGTCGTCGGCCAGCCAGTCCCTGTCGCGGGTCGCGGCCCAGCAGGCGGCCGCTTTCCAGGAGACGACGGCCTCCCTGGAGGAGATGAACGCCGCGACCTTTCGGAACGCCGACAACGCGGAAAGAGCCGACCGGTTCATCCGGGAAGCCCATGGGATGGTTCGGGAGACCGGACGATCGTTCAAGAATTTGCGCGAAGCCATGGAAAAGGCGACCGAAGCCAGCCGGCGGACCACCCAGGTCGTGGGGTCCATCGAATCCATCGCGTTCCAGACCAATCTCCTGGCCCTCAATGCCGCCGTGGAGGCTGCCAACGCCGGTGAAGCGGGCGCCGGGTTCGCCGTGGTGGCGGACGAGGTGAGGAACCTGGCCGGGCGCGCGGCGGAGGCCGCCGGGAATTCGTCGGCCCTGATCGAAAGGACCGTCCAGGAGGTCAACGGGAGCGCGTCGGTCGTCGCCGGCGTCCGGAGAACCCTTGAAACCGTATCCGACGCATCGGAAAAAGCGGCGACCCTCATCGGCGAGATCGCCGCCGCGTCCCGGGACCAGGCCCAGGGCGTCAACGAGATGAGCCGAACCGCCGGCGAACTGGAAAAACTGACCCAGGAAAATACGGCCAACGCCGAAGAAACCGCCGGCGCGTCGGAAGAGCTGATGAGCCAGGTCGAAACCCTCAACGAAGCCATTGCCCGGTTGATCCGGATGACATAGAACGAAAACCATGACCGAACCCCAATGCAACCATCAGCACGCAGCCGTTCTTCAGCCCAGGCCGCTTCAGGCGCCCGAAAGCGATTTGGTGGCGGAGATGCTGTCGTCCATCGCGAGGCCCGACGCCGTCGTCGAAGACGTGATCGCCGGCCCCAAATTCATCGCCGTGACCGCCGACGGACGGATGGGATTGGCGTCGCTTCTGGGCGCGCGGCCGACATCGGAGGAGAAGAGGATCATGGCGCGAGCCGTCGGCCAAACGGCCGCGGACATCGCCGGATATCTCCGGTCGCCATCCCCCTTTTCCATCAGCCTCGGGCTGGCGGCCCTCAATGCGGGCAACGCCC
>CAZZBE010000142.1:0-11506 GCA_964652715.1 uncultured Desulfobacteraceae bacterium | reverse complement strand
TCAGCTCCCGGTGGAGAATGGCCTCCTGGATCTGGGTCACAACGTCCTGGAAAATTCGGTTTCTTTTGGCGGCGCGAAATTTCAAAATACGCTCTCTATCATTCGTATCATCATAATGGTTCGACCATTATAAACGGACTTGGGGGGCGGGGTCAAGCAAGAATCCGATCAGCCTTTCCAGTTGACGATTTTCAAAGCGTACCCAAGGCTTTATATCCGTTTGTAATACCGGCGTGCATCCAAAGGGGAAATCGCATTGTCGATGAGAAACTTGCTCATGCCGCGTTTATCAACGGCAACTCGCGCTCCCTGACTGCTGTTGCAGCGAATCGCAAAGCCTCGGCAATATCCTCTTTTTCAAGATCGGGATAGGAATCCAGAATTTCCTGAAAGTCTATTCCATCCGCCACCATTCCCACAACGGTTGACACCGGTATGCGCAACCCTCTTACACAAGGCATGCCCCCCATCTGGTCGGGGTCGGCTGTTATGCGTTCAAATACCATGGCGCGCCAGCCTTTTGTCCGTATATGAATGAATACTGATATAATTTATCAAATCAGGCGACTTCAAGTTTTTTCAAATCCTCTTTTGTTTGCCGCCATTCCTCCATGCCTTCAATGAGCGCTTTCCATTCAAAGTAATCTACCTCATCGCCCACTTTTCCCTGTAGCCAGAGATTGAAAAAGTCATCCGACGACAAATGGTATTTTTTTTCAAAGGCGACGCATTTCTCTTTCAACCGGCGGATGGCCAGTTCGCATATGTTGTCTTCTCGTCCGATAATGTCAAGGATTCGGCTCATATTCACCCCCCCTGCGTCTTCCCCCCCAGATACGCATTCGCCACATCCGGATTGGTCAACAGCGCCTTTGCCGTGTCCTGCACCACGATGCGGCCGACTTCCATGACGTAGCCGCGGTGGGCCAGTTTGAGGGCGGCCCGGGCGTTTTGTTCCACCAGCATGACGGTGACGCCGGTCCCGTTGATCTGGCGGATGGTGCTGAAGATGGTCTTGACCAGGATGGGCGCCAACCCCAGGCTGGGCTCGTCCAGGAGCAGGAGTTTGGGGTTGCTCATGAGGGCCCGGCCGATGGCCAGCATCTGCTGCTCGCCGCCGGAGAGGGTCCCGGCCAGCTGCTCCCGCCGCTCTTCCAGCCGGGGGAAAAGTTCGTAGATCCATTTCCGGTTCTTTTCGGTCTGTTCGGCGTCGTTGGACGTGAAGGCCCCCAGGTTGAGATTCTCCCGGACCGTGAGGGTGCCGAAGACGCGGCGGCCTTCGGGCGCCTGGGTGACCCGCTCCCGGACCACCTTGTGGGCCGGCAGTTTGTGGAGCGGCTTGCCGTTGAGCAGGATCTCGCCTTCGGAGGGTTTGAGAAGGCCCGAAACCGTCATGAGGGTGGTGGACTTGCCGGCGCCGTTGGCGCCCAGGATGGCCACGATCTCGCCCTCGTCCACGTTCAGGTCGATGCCGTGGAGGGCCTCCACGTTGCCGTACTTGACATGCAGATTGTTGACTTCCAGCAGTTTCGCCATTGGATATCCGTCACTCGCTTCCGGCCGTCGCCTCGGCCTCGGTCTCGTCTTCCTCGTCCTCGGTTCCCAGGTAGGCCTCGATCACCTTGGGGTCGTTCTTGATGTCGTCCGGGCCGCCCTCGGCGATCTTCCGGCCGTATTCGATGACCACGATATGCTCGCAGGCCTCCATCACCAGCCCCATGTCGTGTTCGATGAGGAGGACGGTGACGCCCTGGTCGCGGGTCTTCCGGATGAGGCCGATGAGGTTGTCCGTCTCCTGCTCGTTCATGCCGCCCGCCGGTTCGTCCAGGATCAGCAGCCGCGGGTTCGTGGCCAGGGCCCGGGCGATCTCCAGGAGGCGCTGGTTGCCGTAGGAAAGATTTTTGGCCAGATGCCGCGCATAGGGCCGGAGCCCCACGAATTCCAGCTGCTTCAGCGCCATCTCCAGGGCCTTTTGCTCCTCCTCCCGCTGCTTCCGGGTGCGGAGCATGGCCGAAATCGCGCCGGACCGGGTCCGGCAGTGGCGCCCGGCCAGGACGTTTTCCATCACCGACAGGTTCTGGAACAACCGGATGGTCTGGAAGGTCCGGGCGATGCCCAGTTCCACGATCTTGTGGGTGATCCAGCCCTGGATGGCCTTTCCCTCGAAAACGATCTCGCCGTGATCGGGGGTGTAGTTGCCGGTGATCAGGTTGAATACGGTGGTCTTGCCGGCGCCGTTGGGCCCGATGAGGCCCATGACGATGCCCTCGGCCAGGTCGAAGGAGACGGTGTCCACGGCGGTCAGGCCGCCGAAGGTTTTGGTCACGTTTTTCAGGGTCAGGATGCTCATGGCGCCGCCTCGCTTTCCGCCGTCGGCTGGGCGGCGTCATCGTCCGCGATGGGGTATTTCCGGGGCCGCGGGGGGAGAATCCCCTGGGTCCGGAAGATCATCATCAGGACCATGGCCGCCCCGTAGATCAGCATCCGGGTGTTGGCGAACTCCCGGAAGACTTCGGGAAGCCCCACCACCAGGAACGACCCCAGGATGACGCCGGGAATCGATCCGGATCCGCCCAGGATCACGATCATGAACATCACCACCGATTCCCAGAAAGAAAAGGATTCCGGCGAGACGATGGTCATCTTGGAGGCGAAGAGGGTCCCCACCATGCCGGCCCAGAAGGCGCCCAGGACAAAGGCCATCAGCTTGTACCGGGCCGTGTTGATGCCGCTGCCCTCGGCCGCCACCTCGTCCTCCCGCAGATAGGTGAGGGCCCGGCCGAACCGGGAATTTTCAAGCCGGCGGAAGAGATAGACGGTCAGGGCGGCGAACGCGAAGATCAAATAGAAAAACTGATGGGGCAGCCGGATTTTGTAGCCGAAAAGTTCCGGCCGGGGGATGCCGAAGATGCCGTTGGCGCCGCCGGTGAGGCCGAACACGTCGTTGATCAGGGCGATGCGGACGATCTCCACCATGCCGATGGTGACGATGAGCAGATAGTCGCCCCGCAGGTGGATGATGGGCCGGGCCACGATGAGGGCGAAGAGGCCCGCCAGGATGCCCGACAGGGGCATGATCCAGAGCACCGGCACGCCGTAGCGGGTGCTGATGATGGCCGTGGTGTAGGCGCCCACGGCGTAAAAGGCCGCGTGGCCCATGTGGAACATGCCGCCGTAGCCCAGAATGATGTTGAGGCTCAGTCCCAGAATGGCGTACAGCCCCACGCTGTTGAGCACGTCCACCCAGTAGCGGTTCAGGTAGAGGGGGGCGAAGAGCAGCGCGACGACGATAACCGCATAGATAATGGTTCTGCGATCTTTCATCATACCTTTTCCGCCACCCTTTCCCCCAGCAGTCCGGTGGGACGGACGATCAGGATGAGAATCAGCACCAGAAACGCGATGGCGTCTTTCCAGGCAATGGAAATGTAGGCCGCGCCCAGGGCCTCGATGACCCCCAGGAGAATGCCCCCCACCATGGCGCCCGGGATGTTGCCGATGCCGCCCAGGATCGCCGCGGTAAAGGCCTTGAGGCCGTAGATCCATCCCATGGTGAAGTTGACCTGGCCGTAGTAGAGCCCCACCATCAGACCGGCCGCGCCGCCCAGGGCCGGGCCGATGAAAAAGACGATCATGATCACGCCGTTGACGTCGATGCCCATGAGGCGCGCGGCCCCCTGGTCCTCGGCCGCGGCCCGGATGGCCGTGCCGACCTTGGTCTTCTGGATGAAGGCGTAAAGCGCCACCATCATGACCACCGAGGCCAGCAGGATCAGGATCCGCACCAGCGGCACGGGCATGCCGAAAATGTGGATGACCACCCTGGGCAGGATGTCCTGGGGATAGACGTGGAACCGGGCCCCGTAGATGAGCATGATGGTGTTCTGGAAAAAGATGGAGGCGCCCAGGGCCGAGACCACGGCGGAAAGACGGGGCGACGTCCGCAGGGGCTTGTAGGCGGCCTGGTCCAGGAGGATGCCCACGATGCCCACCAGGATCATCACCATGATGGCCAGCATCAGCACCCCGAAGGTGGGCCCCAGCCGGTCGGTCAGGGACATGGAGGTGAGCAGGGTCAGCCCCAGGTAGGCGCCGATGGTGAACAGATCGCCATGGGCGAAGTTGATAAGCTTGAGCACCCCGTACACCATGGTGTAGCCCAGAGCGATGAGGGCGTAGATGCCGCCGACGGCCAGTCCGTTTGTCAACTGCTGAAAGAATTGTTCCATGGATGATTCGGCCCTGTGAGGCGCGCTGTGGGAAAAAAGCCGGGCGGAAACCGCCCGGCTTCAGGGTTTCGGATGGTTACGGCTGAAGAATGAACTCGCCGTTTCCATCCACTCTGTAGACCCGGTAGACTTTGCCCACGCGGTCTCCCTTGTCGTTAAAGGAGATCGTTCCGGTGAGGCCCGGGAAGTCGGTCAGCTTTTCGTGGAGGTAATCGGCCAGCTTGTCCTTGTCCGTGGACTTCGTCCGACGGATGGCTTCGGCCACGACCCGGAAGCCGTCGCCGGACAGCACCGCATAAATGGACTGGGGCGGGTTGCCGTATTTGCTCTGGAAATCGGACACGAAGCTCCTGGCCTCGGGGGTGTCCAGGTCCTTGGGCAGGGGGGCGCTGACGAAATAGAATCCGTCCACCGAATCCTTGCCGGCGATCTTGACCAGGTCGGGATGGTTGGTGGCGTCGCCGCCGATAAAGGGCACGTCCCAGCCCATCTCGTTTTTCTGGCGGAGGAGCAGGCCCGCCTCGGGGTAATATCCGGTGAAGAAGACGCCGTCGGGTTTGACGGCCTTCATCTTGGTGAGGATGGCGTTGTAGTCCCGCTCGCCCGGGGTCAGGGCTTCGAAAAAGACGATCTCGACCCCGCCGTCGTCCTTGAGCAGGCCCTGGGTCTCGCCGGCCAGCCCTTTGGCGTAGGAGGTGTTGTCGTGGAGGATGGCCACCTTTTTAAACCCGAGATCCTTGATGGTCCGGGCCGCCACCTTGCCCTGTTCGTCGTCCCGGGGGCAGGTGCGGAAAAAGTATTTCAGCCCCTTTTCCGTCAGGCGGATGGCGGTGGAGCCGTTGGCCACCTGGATGATGCTCGATTCGTCGTAGATGTTCTGGGTCGCCTCGGTGATGGAGGACCCGTAGGTGCCGATGACGGCCACGATGTCCTTGGTGGTCAGCCGGGTGGCGGCCAGGGAGGCCTGCCGGGGGTCGCCGGCGTCGTCCTCGGCGATGATCTCCACCTGCATCCCGTTGAGGCCGCCGGCTTCGTTGATGTCTCCGGCCAAAAGATCCAGGACCTGTTTCATTTCCTGGCCTTCACTGGCCCAGGGGCCGGTCATGGGGCCCATCAGACCGATTTTGACCGTATCGGCGGCGAGCACGGCGCCGGAGGCCAGAAAGCAGAACGCAAGGGTCGGCAGCAGAATCTTTTTCATACGGTTCTTCTCCTTCTTTTACAGGTTGCAATAAATGTGTGTAATTCACCAGATGAAGAGGCTTTAGCAGAGATGTCGGGGGGTGTCAACGGGATTGATCGAACACAATGCACCGGACCTCCACCTGGGCGCCCTTGGGCAGGCCGCTGACTTCGATCACGGCCCGCGCCGGCCGGTGATCGGCGAAAACCGCCTCGTAAAGCGCGTTGAACTCCTGGAAACGCTGGATATGGGTCAGAAACACATCCACCGAAGCCACATCCGACAGCGCGTGTCCGCCCGCTTCGACGATGGCCTTCAGGTTCTGAAGGGCCTGCCGGGCCTGGGGGCCGAAATCGGGGCTGACCAGTTCCCCGGCCCCGGGCTCCAGGCCGATCTGTCCGCTCACGAATACGAAGGGGCCCGCCGACACCGCCTGGGAATAAGGGCCGATGGCCGCCGGCGCATGGTCTGTCTGAATCGTCCGCATGGATTACCTCCTTGTCAGAGTGTTTTGGGTCGGCATGCTCCTGGAACCGGTGGTTCAATCCTTTCATACAGGAGCGGCGGGCCGGCCGTCAAGCGGCATCCGCCGCAGCTCGCCATCCGTAATCGTCGCTTTTCGTTATTATCGGTTTATATTCAATGAAAAATTTGACAAATAAAAACCTTATACCGTAAATTCCCCCAAAGCAACCAAAGTTGCCGAAAACCAGAAGGAATGCCGTCCGCCGCATGAAGAAAAAAGCCGAAAACAAGCCGGAGCAGCCGCCCGGCAACCTGATGTCGACCCGGGAAACCGCCCGGTTTCTCGGCGTCAACGAAAAGATGATTTATACGTTGATTTCGGACAAGGGCCTGCCGGCCACCAAACTCACCGGCAAATGGCTCTTTCCCAAACATCTTGTCGAGCAGTGGATCGAAGCCAACACGCTCAATTACCCGGAGCCCGCCGCCCTGCTGCCGCCGTACCATGGTCTTCTGATCATCGCCGGCAGCAACGATCCACTGCTGGACGGCGTCATCGGGTTGTTCAACCGGCAACACGCCGACCAGGTGGTCGTTTTCGGCAACCTGGGCAGTTTGGGCGGGCTCCGGGCCCTCCGCCAGAACCTGTGCCACATGGCGTCCAGCCACCTGCTCCAGGACGACGAATCGGAATACAATTTCGAATTCGCCACCCGGGAGCTGGACCGGATGCCGGCGGTGATCAATTTCTGCCGGCGGGAACAGGGGCTGCTGGTGCAAAAGGGCAACCCCAAGGGCATCCGCGGGATCGCCGACCTGGCGACCCCCGGCCCGCGGATCGTCAATCGGCCCCTGGGCACCGGCACCCGCCTGCTGCTCGACCGTGAACTGAAAAAAGAGGGGATCAGCGGCGGCGGCGTCAAAGGGTACGACAAGGAAGTCTCCCGGCATCTGGAAGTGGGCCTCGAGATCCTGTCCGGCCGGGCCGACCTCGGCCCCGCCATCCGGGCCGTCGCGGGTCTGCTCGACCTGGATTTTATCCCCCTTCGATGGGAGCGGTTCGATCTGCTGGTCAAAAAAGAGCGGTTTTTCGACCAGGGAATCCAACGGTTTCTGGGTCTGTTCCACGAAAAACCGTTCAGGGACATCGCCAAGGCCATGTCCGGATACGATGTCGGACAAAGCGGTCAAATGGTCTTTCCTTCCCAGGAAGAGATGGTTCACACGGAAACAACAGAAACGGAGGCGAAAAAATGAAGAGAGAAAACAAATCGTTGGTTTGCGCGGCGGCGCTTTGCCTGTCGCTCCTGTTTTTCGGAGGTCCGGCATTCCCCGCCGACACGCTGATGATGGCGACCACCACCAGCACCGACAACACCGGCCTGCTCGACTACCTGGCGCCCCATTTCGAAAAGGCGACGGACATCGACCTGAAATGGACCGCGGTGGGCACCGGCAAGGCCCTGGCCATGGGCAAAAACTGCGACGTGGACGTGCTGCTGGTCCATGCGCCGCCAGCTGAAAAACAATATGTGGAAGACGGCCATGGCGTGGACCGGACCCGGATCATGTATAACGACTTCGTCATCATCGGACCGCCGGGCGACCCGGCCGGCATCGAGGGCGACGGCGTGTCCGACGCCCTGAAGGCCGTCAAAAACAAGGAGGCGGTCTTCGCGAGCCGGGGCGACAACTCCGGCACCAACAAAAAGGAGAAACTGCTCTGGAAGACGGCCGGGCCGCCCCTTCCGGAAAAAGAATCCTGGTACGTCCAAACCGGCCAGGGCATGCTGGCCACCATCCGCATCGCCGCCGAACGCAACGGCTACACCATGACCGACCGCGGCGCCTACATCAAATACGAAGCCGACCAGGGCGGCAACCCGCCCCTGGTGATTCTGGTGGAAGGCGACGAGATCCTGCTGAACCAGTACAGCGTGCTTGCGGTCAACCCCAAACGGTGCGAAACCGCCAAATACGATCTGGCCACGAAATTTTCGGACTGGATGGCCGGAAAAGAGGCCCAGCAGCTCATCGCCGACTTCCGGCTTCTGGGAAAACAGCTCTTTACGCCCAACGCGAACTAAACAGGCCGCAGGCCGCCAGTGGATTTCATTCTAGCCGGCGTCCTGGAGGCCTTCGCCCTGCTGTTCAGGGGAGACCCTGAGGCGTTTTCGGCCATATCGGCCACCCTCCGGGTCTCCTCCTACTCCATGACCGCCAGCCTGCTCATCGGCATCCCCGCCGGTTTCGCCCTCGGCTACGGCGAGTTCCGGGGCAAACGGCCGTTGCGGCTGCTGGTGGACACCCTTCTGGCCCTGCCCACGGTCTTCATCGGTCTGCTGGTCTACGCCCTGCTCACCCGGCGGGGCCCCCTGGGCGAATGGGGCCTCCTCTTCACCCTGCCCGGCATCGCCATCGGCCAGACGATTCTGGCCCTGCCCATCGTGGTCGCCCTGACGGCCACGGCGGTGGAGAGCATGGACGCCCGGCTCCACGCCACCCTGATGACCCTGGGCGCCGGCCGCCGCCAACTGGCCCTGACCACCCTCTGGGAGGGCCGGTTCAGCATCCTGGCCGCCGCCGTCGCCGCCTACGGGCGGGTCCTCACCGAAGTGGGCATCTCCATGATGGTGGGCGGCAACATCAAATGGCACTCCCGGACCATCACCACCGCCATCGCACTGGAAACCAACAAAGGCCGGTTCGCCATGGGCATCGCCCTGGGCCTGGTGCTGCTGGCCATCGCCTTCGTGGTGAACCTCTCTCTTTCGTTTCTGCGGAACCGGTAGGGCCGATCGGATGCCCAACCCCCATCCATCTTTTGACATTTATCCGAATTTCATGTAAAAGTCGCCCCAAGAGAGAATATCATCGCCACGGCGACTTTCCGACAACGGACCTATTCTGACGCGAGGACGGATCGATATGAGGTGGGGTCGGTACATCATCGGAACCATAATTATAGGCGCGGCCTACGGCGCCGCGGCCCTGGCCATGGGCGACCGGCCGGCGGAGTGGGTCGGCGGGCCGGGCAACCTGGTCGGGATCACCGCCGCCCTGATCGGCGTCAACCTGGCGATGCTGCTCCTCTACGGCTTTCTGGCGGCGGAAAAGCAGCAGCTGCCCGTGCTCCTGTCGGCAGTCGTCCACCTGGTCCTCTTTTTTCTCCTCCACCGCCAGCTTTTCGCCCTGACCCCCGATGTCCACTACGACGCCGCCGGGACGCCCGCCCTGACCGACTGGCTCGCCTTTCTGGGAAGCCGCGTCATCGACGGGCTGGACCTGCCCGATCTGCTGGCCGGCTTCGGCCTCACCGATCCGTCCGCCATCGCCGCCAGGAGCGTTATGGCAAAGGCCGCTCTATGCGTTATGACCGCCCTCCTGGGCGGCTTGGCTGTCGCCGGCCTCTTGAAATGGACGGCCGCCCGGCTGTCGGGCGAAGATGAACTCCCGCCGGCCCTCGAATGGGGCGTCGTCGGCACGCTGGCCAGCTCGGCCGTGCTGATGGCGGTGATCGCCTGGCTCGACAACTGGCCCGCCCTCCCCATGGTCCTCTGGCCCCTGGAAAACCTCGTCGCGGTGGTCGATTTTCCCGATCTGCTCGCCATCTTCGGTCCGGGGCTGGATCATCCCAATCCGGGAACTGTTTTGACCGTCCTCGCCGCCGTTTTCCGGCTGGCGGCCCTGGGGTGCCTGGTTGTTTTCGGCGGACGACTCTACGCAAGCCTTACCGGCGGCGGCAAACCGCCCATCGACGATCTGGCGGCGGTGTTTCTTTCCGCCGAGCACCCCCTTGAAGAGCGGGTCGGGGCCATCCGGACCCTGTCCCGGTACGGCGCGTTCGCCGAATCGGCCATCCCTCATCTCATCAAGGCCCTGGCCGACGAAAATCCCGAAGTCCGGGGGGCCGCCGCCGAGACCCTGGGGACCATCGATCCGGACTGGTCTCAAAACGACGCCGTCCTCGATGTCCTCCCCTCTTTTATCAAATCCCTGAAAAGCCGGGACAAAGGAACCCGCATCGCCGCCGCCGAGGTGATCGGCGCCATCGGGCCCCCGGCCGAATCGGCGGTGGATCGTCTCGCCGCCGGCGTGGATGATCCGGACAGCGAGGTCCGGGTCGCCATGATCCAGACGCTCAAGAAGATGGGACCGGCGGCGGAAAAGGCCGTGGACCCGCTCATCGGCCATCTGACGGATGCCGACAACGAAACCCGGGAAGCGGCCGCCCATACGCTCATGGCTATCGGCGATCCGGCGATCCCCGCCCTGGTCAAGACCCTGACCAGCGAGGACGACGCCCTCCGGGGGAAGGCGGCGGCGACCCTGGACGCCATCGATCCGGAATGGCCCCGGGGCGGGATCGCGAAGGCGGCTGTCGGCCATTTCACCGACACCATTCGCACCGGCTTCGGCGGCGTGCGCATCGCCGCCATCGAAGCCCTGGCCGGACTCGGCGCCGGCGCGCGGGAGGCCCTCCCCGACCTGGTCGCCGTTCTCATCGACGGGGACAAGGACGTCCGGAACGCCGGCGTCAAGGCCCTCAAAAAGATCGACCCTAAGTGGTTCGGGCGCCAGGAGGCCAAAAAAGCGGCCCCCGACCTGCTGAAGGCCCTGGTGGACAGCGACAAAAGCGTCCAGGCCACCGCCGCCAAAGTGCTGGAAAAGGTTCAGCCGGACTGGCCGGTTCAGGATCACGCCCGGGACGCCATCCCCCATTTCGCCGCCGCCCTGGACCACGGCCTCGAAACCGTCCGGATCGCCGGGGCCGATACATTGGGACGCATCGGTCCCGCGGCAAAGGAGGCGACGCCCAACCTGATCGTGAAACTGTCGGATAATGACCCGAAGGTCCGCGCCGCCGCTGCGGCGGCCCTGACCCAGGTCAACCCCAAATGGCGGGAAGATCCGTCGGTGGCCAACGCCATCCCCGCCCTCGTGGAAAATCTTGCCGCCGACGACTGGCGCAAACGGGCCGCCGCCGCCGGCGCCCTCGGGGAGATCGGACCGGAGACCGCCGAAGAAGCCCTGCCGCCGCTGGTGGAGCGCCTGGCGGACGGCGATAAAAACGCCCGCCTCGCCGTCCGGGCCGCCCTGAAAAAAATCGATCCCCAGTGGCCGCGAACCAAAGCGGCCCGAAGCCGGATTCCCGACCTCATGAAATCCCTGGGCGAAAGCCAGTGGAGCGCCCGGGCCGCCGCCGTTGAGGCCCTGGGCATCTTCGGCCCCTCCGCCGCCAAACTGACCGCCCCGAGGTTGGCCAAGGTCATGAACACCGACAGCATCCCGGATGTGCGGGCCATCGCCAAAAAAACGCTGGCGAAGGTGGATCCGGAGGGGAAGTTTCATTGAAAAGATTGAACTGGAGTCATGAAAAAAATGAGGTGCTTAAAAAAACGCGAGGCATATCGTTCGAAGAAATCGTTTTCTGTATTGAAAATGAATTGATGTTTGATATCATAGAACACCCAAATCAGGAAAAATATAAGGGACAGAAAATTTACGTGGTTCCCTTCAGCGATTATGTTTATCTGGTTCCCTTTGTGGAATCAGAATATGAAATTTACCTAAAAACCATTTATCCCAGCAGGAAATACACGAAATTGTATTTCAACAGGTGATTTAT
>CAZZBE010000141.1:0-11519 GCA_964652715.1 uncultured Desulfobacteraceae bacterium | reverse complement strand
CCGTCGGTTCGGAGTTCCGCCTTCAGGCGGTTCATCGCCGAATTCTCCAAGCACCGCCTGAAGGCGGGACTCCGAACATCAATTATACCGTCTCGTTAAAAAATAGATTGACAATCCATTCCGAATGGATTACATATATATATTTATATGATCGAATGTACCGAATCCCCATCGGAGCGGCTTCCGAATGAGGGATTTTTTTATTCCTTAAAATTTCGGTCCCGGCAAGGGGGATCGGCACTTCATCCACAGGGAGTGAAACGAAGATGATCGCGAACAAGCAAGTCAGAAACATCGGCATCAGCGCCCACATCGACTCGGGCAAAACCACGTTGACGGAACGGGTGCTTTTCTACACCAAGCGGATTCACGCCATCCACGACGTCAAGGGCAAAGACGGCGTGGGGGCCACCATGGATTCCATGGAGCTGGAAAAGGAGCGGGGCATCACCATCGCCTCGGCCGCCACCTTCTGCGAATGGAAAGGCCACGAGATCAACATCATCGACACGCCGGGCCACGTCGATTTCACCATTGAGGTGGAGCGGGCCCTGCGGGTGCTCGACGGGGCCGTTCTGGTGCTGTGCGCCGTGGGCGGGGTCCAGTCCCAGTCCATCACCGTGGATCAGCAGATGAAGCGGTACCGGGTGCCCCGGATCGCCTTTGTCAACAAATGCGATCGAAGCGGCGCCAACCCCTTCCGGGTCGTCAAACAGCTCAGGGAAAAACTGGGCCACAACGCCGTGGCCATGCAGATTCCCATCGGGCTGGAGGCGGATTTCAAGGGCGTTGTCGATCTGATCTCCATGAAGGCCCTCTATTTCGACGGGGACAACGGTGAACTCGTGCGCGAGGAAGCGATCCCCGATGCGATGCTGGATGAAGCCCGGGAGCGGCGGGAGGAGCTGGTGGACGCGGCGTCTCTTTTCTCGGACGACTTGACCGAAGCGATCCTGGAGGAAGCGGAGATCTCCGAAGCGATGATCGCCGACGCCGTGAAAAAAGGGACCCTGGCCCGGGAGATCACCCCGGTCTTCATGGGGTCGGCCTACAAAAACAAAGGCGTTCAGCCCCTCCTGGACGGCGTGGCCCGGTATCTCCCCAGCCCCGACGAGGTGAAGAACTTCGCCATGGAGATGACCGACGAGGAAAGGCAAGTGGCGCTGACCGCCGATCCCAAGGCCCCGCTGGTCTCCCTGGCCTTCAAACTCGAAGACGGCGCTTACGGCCAGCTCACCTACATCCGGGTCTACCAGGGGACGCTGGCGAAGGGCGACACGATCTACAATGTGCGGACCGGCAAAAAGGTGAAGGTGGGCCGTCTGGTCCGGATGCACGCCAACCAGATGGAGGAGATCGAAACCATCCCCGCCGGCATGATCGGCGCCCTGTTCGGCATCGACTGCGCCTCCGGCGACACCTTCGTCCACCAGGGCATGGAATTGACCATGACCTCCATGTACGTGCCGGAGCCGGTGATCTCCCTGGCCATCGTGCCCAAGGACAACAAGGCCCAGATCAACATGTCCAAGGCCCTCAACCGGTTCACCAAAGAGGACCCGACGCTGCGGACCTTCGTCAACGACGAGACCAACGAAACCATCATCTCCGGCATGGGCGAACTTCATCTGGAGGTCTACCTGGAGCGGATGCGCCGGGAGTACAAGGCCGACGTAGAAACCGGCATGCCCCAGGTGGCCTACCGGGAGACCATCACCCAACCGGCGGAGTTCAACTACATCCACAAAAAGCAGACGGGCGGCGCCGGCCAGTTCGGACGGGTGGCCGGCTATATGGAACCGACCACCGAAGCCGACTTCATATTCGAGAACAAGGTGGTGGGCGGCTCCATTCCCACCCCGTTCATTCCGGCCTGCGAGAAGGGGTTCCGGAAATGCCTGCCCAAGGGGCCCAAGCTGGGCTTTCCCGTCACCAACGTCAAGGTGGTGATCAACGACGGGTCCTCCCACGCGGTGGACTCATCGGAAATGGCCTTCCAGGCCGCGGCCCGGGGCGCCTTCCTCGAAGGGTACAACAAGGCCAGGCCGGTGATCCTGGAGCCCATCATGAAGGTGGCGGTGGAGACCCCCACCGAATTCCAGGGCGCGGTCATGGGCACGCTGAACCAGCGCCGGGGCATCATCCTGGGGTCCCAGGACGAAGGGCCGATATGCGTCATTGAAGCGGAAGTGCCGTTGTCCGACATGTTCGGGTATTCCACTGTGCTGCGGTCCTCGACCCAGGGCAAGGCCCAGTTCACCATGG
Source organism: uncultured Desulfobacteraceae bacterium (assembly GCA_964652715.1). Taxonomy (GTDB): domain Bacteria; phylum Desulfobacterota; class Desulfobacteria; order Desulfobacterales; family JAABSP01; genus JAABTD01. The sequence continues at coordinate 9,254 of CAZZBE010000141.1, read as the reverse complement.
AATTCGCCGCTTACAAGCAGGTGCCCAAATCCATTGCCGAGGAGCTGATCAAAAAGGCGGGCGAGGGAAAGAAGAACGTCGCATAATGGCGGATGTCATCCACCTGAGAGAAAGGTTTTTTAGCATGTTGAAGAAGGATCTGATTTTCCGGAACCCCCTCCGCGTGATGGGACACGACCATGAAGACATCCTGCCGGTGGGCGGCTTCGGCGCCGTTCTGGCCCGGGCCGGGCTGGGAAAGACCTCCCTCCTCGTCCAGCTGGCCCTGGACGGCCTGCTGCGGGGGCGGAACGTGCTCCACGTCAGCCTGGCGGACCCGGTGCGGAAAGTATGCCTCTGGTACGAGGAGGTCTTCCGGAACATCGCGGCCCAGTACGACATCCAGCAGATGGATCAGATGTGGGAGACCATCCTCCCCCACCGCCTGATCATGACCTTCAAAAAGGGCGGGTTCAGCGTTCCCAAGCTGGAGGAGCGGCTCTCCGACCTGGCCGAGCAGGACATCTTCCTGCCCCGGATCATGCTCATCGACGGCCTCCCCTTCGAAGCCGGGGATATCGCTGAAACGCTGTCGGACCTGAAGGGGCTGGCGGAAACCTACGGGCTCCACATCTGGTTCGCCGTCCGGACCCACCGCGACGACCCGGTGGGGGAAGACGGTATGCCGGACACCGTGAGCCGGGTCGCGGGAATGTTCGACGTGGCGTTCCAATTGAAACCCGACGGCAAGGCCATCCTCGTTCAGACGCTGAAGGGGGGGAAGGAAGAAGTGCCCTCGACCCTGGTGCTCGACCCCTCCACCATGCTGGTCAAGGACCCCGCCGCCAGCCAGAGCGCCTGACGGCTACAGCATATCGGCGGCAGATCCCGGGCCGGGAGGGCGCTTTCGTTGGGCGGCTGATTCGGTGTAGTGGATCGGTCGCGGCGGGAACGCCCTTCGCCTTGATGGGAAGGGCCGGGGAGGGGATGCCGCCGGTGCGGATTAAGAGGACGTCACCTCGAAGTGGACCGCCTCCGGAGAATCGGGGGCCACCTTTCTGCCCAGTCCGAAAATCCCGCTCCCCTGGAGCAGGAGTTCGTTTTGCTTCAGGTTCATCCCCTTTTCACCCTTGATGAACACATAGGTGCCGTTGGTGCTGTGATCGATAAGGACGAACTCGTCCTGCCGGTAGACGATGCGGGCATGGGACCGGGAGACCCGGCTGTCTTCCACCACCAGGTTGTTGTGACTCTGACGGCCCATGGTGATGCTGGGCCGGGCCTGGCTGATTTCCATGGCGGTGTCGCGGAATTTGAGTTCCAGGCGCGGGCCTTTTTTCTGGGAGACGGACGCGGACAGCGGCGATCCGTGGATCAGGAGAATGGTGTTGCAGTTGATGCACCGGGGCGCGGACCCGCTTTCTTTGGCCGCCTCCGCGTCGACGATGTTTCGTGCTCCGCATTCCTCACAAAAGACGATCATGACCCAAGCTCTCCAGGCTGGATGCGGTTAACAAATCGGTAAATCATACACGCCGCGATTCGGTTGGACCGGATGGACGGCGGTCAGGATCTCAGGGACCGCAGTTCTTCCCGGAGGGATCGGAACTCCCTTTCCAGGGTCTGCTGGATCCGGATCAGCACGTTCAACATGTCGCGATTGGTGGCCGGCGCATCCGGGTCTTCGTACCCCCCGTAATCGGCATCGGACGCAGCGGGCGCCGGTTCGCCCTCCTCGACGTCCGCTTCCACCGCTTCGGCGCGGACCGGTTCAGGGGGCGGTTTGGGCGGGGCTTTTTTCTTTTTGGGCGCGTCCTTGATCTGTTCCTTGAGCTGCTTGTACTTGTCCAGTTCGACCATGAGCATTTTCTTCTTTTCTCCTTCGCTCATGTTCCTGGACGCCATGGCCTGTTCCAGGCTCTCGTAGACGGAGTTGATCAGGCCGATGGAATCGGGGTGGGCGTCGGCCTGTTTTTTCTGGATATATTTGCCCAGGGCCCCCATCAGCTGGAAGAAGGCCACCGCGATCTTGTCGTTTTTGTGTTTTTTTTCGAGGCTGGCGATCTCTTCCACAAGGCGGGTCATTACCTCTTCGCTGATTTCCCACTCCAGCGAAAGGATGATGGATTTCAGTTCCTTGAGCGTAGAATTTTCGACATCCATGGCGCTTATACCCGTTCCGGTTTTGGGTTTCGTTTTTTTTGCGTCGGCCGGCCGGTCGCCGGCCGGTTTCGGTGCGGCGGCCTCTTCTTTTAACGGGCCGGTCCCGTCGTCGTCTTCGCTGAAAAACGCATTCAGTCGGTCGTCGACCTCTTTGACCTTTTCCGAATCCACGGGCCCTTCATCGGCGTTTTCATCCCCGAAATGATCGTCGTTCAGGCGGATGTCCATCTCGCCGCCCTGATTCTTTTCGTCTTTAGCGGCCAATCGTCTTCCTTCCCCCACGGTTATTCCCAGATGGCGTTGATCTTCTGGATGGCTTCCGCCACCTTCAGACGGAGAATGCCGAGGGTCACGTCTTTCCCGAAAATCGTGATCAGCAGGAATTCGGCATTGATCTTGCTGAAGTGGATGTTTTCGCTTTCCCCCTTATGGAAGAGCAGGGAAAACTCCTCTTCCCCCACGATCTTCGCCATGGTGTCCACGGCCGCGAAGTTGGCCGAGGCGAGGGCGGCCAGGGAATACAGGTCATGGTCGCAGTTGCCGTTGTCCAACTGGGAGATGATGTTTCCGGCCATATCGATCACCATGACGCTGTGTATGCCGCTGTCGATCAGTTCCTCCTGGAGAACGCTCTCAATGGCCTCCAACTGCTCCGGCCCAAGCGAGAAGTCCGAAAAAGAGGCGTTGTCGTCATAATCGGAGCCCACTGTTTATCCTCCTATTTTAAAACGTTTTGCATGGAAGCCATGGTTGCGGAGATGATCTTCTTCAGGGTCGGCGCCACGTTGTGCCCGGTGACGGCGCTGGCCCCGAAAGACGGGACTTTGAGCTGGCTGTTGAGATCTTTTTCCATCACTTCCATGGGCAAAATGGGAACGTCTTTAAGATCCCGTTTGTTATACTGCAACACCAGGGGCACTTTGAAGATGCTCTTTTTGTAGGCGGCGAGGTTGTCCTGGAGGTTTTTCAGGGACAGCACGTTTTTCTTTCGCTGTTCCACCTGGGAATCCGCCACGAACACGATGCCGTCCACGCCTTTCAGCACCAGCTTCCGGGTGGCGTCGTACTTGACCTGGCCCGGCACGGTGTACAACTGAACCTTTACATCGTATCCCATGATCTTGCCGATGTCAAAAGGGAGGAAATCGAAAAACAGCGTCCGGTCGCCATGGGTCTTAATGCTGACCATCTCGCTTTTGATGCGCTCCCGGAATTTGCCGTAGATATATTCCAGATTGGTGGTTTTCCCGCCCCTTCCAGGACCATAAAAAACGATCTTCGCCTGGACTTCCTTCGATTTCATATTGACGAACGCCAAGACTGATCCCTCCTACCCGGTAAGTTGTTCGTTATATCGGTCGATGGTTAACATGACGAGAAGATCGATGCCGCTCATCGCTATTGCTGGATAATGGTGTTGATCTTTTCAATGGCCTCCGCCACTTTCAGCCGCAACAGGCCGAGGGTGACCTTTTTTCCGAAAATGGCGATCAAAAGGAATTCGTTGCTGACTTTGCTGAAATGGATGCTCTCGTTTTCGCCTTTATGGAAAAGGAGGGAAAACTCTTCTTCTCCCACGATCTTCGCCATGGTGTCCACCGCCGCGAAGTTGGCCGAGGCGAGCGCGGAAAGGGAGTAGACGTCGTGATCGCAGTTGCCGTTATCGCGATGGGCGATGATGTTGCCGGCCAGGTCGATGAGCAGGACGCTGTGGACGCCGCTTTCCACCAGGTCATCCTGAAGAATCGTCTCTATGCGGTCGAGTTGCTCCTGGCCTAAGGCGATCTCGGAGAAGCTGTAATCATCGTAATTGGAACCCAATGTCTAATCCCCCAAATTGTGCGTCGATCCCCGAGCTGTCGACCCAGGCGATCCGATGGATGGTGCAGGCGGCAACAACAGCATGCGGCAGGAAACGTCCAGGCCGACATGGTGTATTGTTTCAGCCCATGGCTGGGCGCGGGAAAATCCGATCCGGTACAGGTTGCGTTAACAGGGTTTTTTTATCCGAAAAAACCTTCGGCTGTCAAAATATTTTTAGAAAAATCAGCCAAATCGAGATTAATCCAGAGCGGATAATATCAGCCGTGCCCGACCCTGTCAATAACTACGCAAAGCAATGCCGGCGCTCCGCCGGGCCCCGGCGAAGACCGTTTTTGCGTAACCGTTTAAATTCACTAAAAACGTTGGAACCCGCCGTGCGCTTGACGCCGGTTTTTTTTTGTGGTAGATGTTCATCTTCGTGCTTGCCGTCAGAGGACACACCATTCAGGAGGCGTCATGACCCAAGGCAATTTGACGGACCTTCCGGCATGGACCGAATTAAAGGAACACGCCGCGCCCTTTAACCGACCGGAAAAGCACCTGAAGCATCTGCTCCGGGAAGAGGACCGGTTCCCCGGGTTTTCACGGCGGGGCGGAGGCCTGTTTTTCGACTTCAGCCGCCAGCGGATCGACGGGGCCGTCCTGGACCGATTGCTGGATCTGGCGGAAACCCGGGGCGTTTCGAGGCGCTTCAGGGAGATGATGGCCGGCGCCGTGGTCAACGTCGCCGAGGGTCGGGCCGCCCTGCACACCGCCTGCCGGGATTTTTCCGGCGAACCCGTCACCGTGGCAGGGGAGGACGTTATGCCGGAGATCCGGCGGGTCCGGGACGAGACCCGGACGTTCGCCCGGGCCGTTCGGGAGGGCCGCATCACCGGATCCACGGGCAAACCCTTCCGGGACCTGGTGGTCATCGGCATCGGGGGCTCCTACCTGGGGCCGCTTTTCGTCTCCGAGGCCCTGGGGGCCTACGCCGACGCCGGGCTTCGGCTTCACTATCTGGCCAATGTGGACATCCATAACTTTGGAAAGATCGTCCCCCTCATCGATCCCGAGCGGACCCTGTGGATCGTGATCTCCAAGAGCTACACCACGCCGGAAACTCTTGCCAATTCCCGCCTGGCCTATGATTTTATGGCCGAAAGGGGGCTTGATCCCGCAAAGCACGTGGTAACGGTCACCGCCAAAGGCAGCCCCGGCGACGACCCCGCCAATCCGGTGCTCCAGGCCTTCCACATGTTCGATTTCATCGGGGGCCGGTACAGCGTCAGTTCCGCCGTGGGCGGGGTTCCATTGAGCCTTTACCTGGGCGATGATATTTTCGAACGGTTTCTGAAGGGCGCCCATGAAATGGACATCCACGCCCGGGACGCCGACGCCCGGGACAACCTGCCGCTCCTGGCGGCCCTCATCAGCATCTGGAACAACAATTTCCTGGGATACCCGGCCGAGGCGGTCATCCCCTATGCCGATCCGCTGAGCGAACTGCCGGCCCACATCCAGCAGCTCTATATGGAGAGCAACGGCAAACGGGTGACGGAGGACGGACGATCCCTGGACCACCCCGCCGGGGTGATCCTATTCGGGGAACCGGGCACCAACGCCCAGCACTCCTTTTTCCAACTGGCCCACCAGGGCCGACCCTTTCCCATTGATTTCATCGGCGTCGTCCGGCCCCAATATGAGGCGTACACCACCCTCTCCAAAGGCGTGACCAATCACCAGGAACTCTGGGCGAACCTGATCTCCCAGCCCATGGCCCTGGCGGTGGGCAAAGACGACGAAAAGCCGGAAAAGACCTTTCCCGGCAACCGACCGTCGTCCACCCTGATGCTGCCCGATCTTTCCCCGGAAAGCGTGGGACGCCTGCTCGCCTTTTACGAGGCCCGGACCGTCTTCGAGGCGTTTATCTGGTCCATCAATCCATTCGATCAGTTCGGCGTCGAACTGGGCAAAGTCCTGGCGGGGGATATCCGAAAGGAGATGGCGGCCCGAAACGCCGATCCCTCCCATTCCTTCGACCACCTGGACGAGATCCGTCAATTTTATCTCAAGGCCCTGTTCCAGGGCGAAACCGGCGAATAAAAAGATAAGGAGGCGTGTATGGCCAAACGGGTAGGAGTTCTCTTGTCCGGCTGCGGCGTGTTCGACGGCGCCGAGATCCATGAAGCGACGCTCACTTTGCTGTTTTTGGATCGAAACGGCGCCCAGATGATCTGTATGGCCCCCAATGTCGATCAGCGCCATGTCATAAACCATCTCAATCAGGACGAAACCGGCGAGATGCGCAACGTGCTGACGGAATCGGCCCGGATCGCCCGGGGGGAGATCCGGGATGTGGCGGATGTATCGGCGGACGACCTGGATGCGCTCATTCTGCCCGGCGGATTCGGCGCCGCCAAGAACCTGAGCGACTTCGCCGAAAAAGGCGCCGATGCGACGGTGGAACCCGGAACGGCCCGCATTATCGGGGAGATGGCCGACGCCGGCAAACCCATCGGCGTTCTCTGCATCGCGCCGGCTACCCTGGTCAAGGCATTGGCGCACCGAAAACCGAAGGTCACCATCGGCGGCGATCCCGGCACGGCCGCCGCCATCGAAAGCATGGGAGGGCGGCATCAGGACTGCGCCGTGGACGAGATCTGCATCGACGAGCCCAACCGGATCGTTTCGACCCCGGCCTACATGCTGGGTCCCGGCATCAAGGACGTGGCCGCCGGCATCGAAAAGCTGGTGGACCAGGTTCTATCCATGGCATAGGGTCGCCATGGTTTTTCAGTCAACCCGGACGAAAGGAGCGAAAATGAGGGAAGTAAGAGCAGTTTGTCTAACGGCTGTACTGACCGCCCTGGCGGCGTTGATGCTGTTTTCCGGCGTCTCCATGGCGGCGGATGCGGCGGGCAAGGTCGACATCAACACCGCCGACAAAGCGCAACTCAAAACCCTGAACGGCGTCGGCGATGCCCTGGCGGACCGGATTCTCGACTATCGGAAAAAGAACGGCCCCTTCAAAACGCCCGAAGATCTCCAGAACGTCAAAGGCATCGGGCCGTCGACCTTCAAGAAAAACCAGGACCGCATCGTTGTCGGCAAGCCGGCGCCGGCGGAGGAAACGCCCAAGACCCCGAAGGAAGCCCCCAAGTCCCAGGACAAACCCAAAAGCTGATCCGCAACGGACAGGATGATGCGATCCAAAGGCCGCGCAGCCCCATGGCGGGAGGCGCGGCCATCCATCACAACAGCAGCCGAAAGGGACGTTATGATCCAACACAGATCGATCCTCAAACGGGCATGCCTTCTGGGGGGCCTGGTCATTCTGGCCTTGACGGTCCGACCCTCGACGGCCGGCGCCCTGGGATGGGAAGACCTGAAGGTCCGGATCCTGCCCGACAGCTCCTTTGCACTGGTGGAATACCGGGACGGCGGCGGGAAAGTCCGGCACTGCCCGTTCAAGGACGCCAACGGGACCGTCGATTATGAGCAATTGATCCATGTGCTCGGCACGCTGGAAAACGAAAACTGGGTCGATCCCCGGAACGAAGCGGTTGCAAGGCGGAAACTGGAATCTTTTTACGATCCTTTTATCCAGGAGATTCGCCGGAAGGGGCTCGAAGAACCCATCGATATCAACACCGCGGGGCTGACCCAACTGGTGGCCCTGCCCCGCATCGGCCCGGTGCTGGCGGTGAGAATCGCGGAAATGCGGGAAACGAAGGACGGCTTTGAATCCATCGAAGAATTGAAAGAAGTCAAAGGGATCGGTCAGGGCACCTTCAATGGTCTCAAGTTTTACGTTCAGATCCGAAGGACTTCTGAATAGTTGCCCCATATCTTGCCGTTAAGGAGAAGGTGATCAATCATGACCGCTAAATTACTCGATGTCGTCGCCCTGACGGAAGATGTGCCTGAATACCATCTCAGTCGGGGTCAAGTCGGCGCCGTGGTGGAGGTTTTGGCGGGCGGAGAAGCATTTGAAGTTGAGTTTAGCGACCGCGACGGCCGCACTTATGAATCGGTCGCTTTGCAGCCTGATCAAGTGATGCGTCTCCACTATGAACCGATAAGCGGGCGACCCATCTCGGCTGCCGAACAGACAGCCAATGCCTGAAAAGTGAGCGACGGTGCATGGAAGATCATTCCAGAAATTCTGCTCTATCAGCTGAACTCAAAGATAGGATCTCCGTTTTACTGGATAAAGGCGTCGTTATCCATCGACCGGAGACCGTTTTCATTGATTCGGAAGTGGACCTCGAAAGAATTCGCCCGGGTTCCGTGATCCATCCCGGATGCCGCATTCACGGGGAAACGACGCTCATTTTGCCCGGCGCCGAGATCGGACGCGAAGCGCCCGCCGCGGTTGAAAACTGCCGCGTCGGTCCCGGCGCGTCTCTCAAAGGGGGCTTTTTCAAAGGGGCGGTGTTTCTCAAAGGCGCTTCCATGGGCTCGGGGGCCCATGTCCGGGAAGGAACGTTGCTCGAAGAGATGGCCGGCGGGGCCCACACCGTGGGCCTGAAACAGACCCTCCTTTTTCCCTTCGTGACCCTGGGCAGCCTCATCAATTTCTGCGATTGCCTCATGGCGGGCGGAACGAGCCGCAAGGATCACAGCGAGGTGGGCAGTTCCTACATCCATTTCAATTTCACCCCTAGCGGCGACAAAGCCACCGCTTCCCTCATCGGGGATGTACCCAGGGGAGTGATGCTCAACCGACGCCCTATTTTTCTGGGCGGCCAGGGCGGTCTGGTGGGCCCCCGACGGCTGGCCTACGGCACGGTTGTGGCCGCCGGGACCATCTGCCGGAAAGACGAACTCCGGGAGGACCGCCTCATTTTCGGCGGCGGCATGAAACCGGGGAATGCGCCGTCCACGGTCGGGAGCGGCGCCGGCGGCAAGCGGATCATCAAAAGCAACATCCTTTATATCGCCAACCTGATTGCTCTGATCCGCTGGTATGATCACGTCCGGCCTATGTTTATCGGCGAGGATCTCCCGGAACCCCTGTGGATGGGAGCGAAAGACGTGTTGAACGCAGCCGTCGCGGAACGGGTGAAGCGATTGGAGGCGTTTGTCCTTCAGCAGGAAGCCGATATAGCCGGTCGATGGTCCGGGATGGCGGCTTCCCTGGAAGCGGCGCGGGACATCCAGGGAGATGCCGGCCGACGGGATGCTTTTCTTGAAGCTGTGAGCGCGAAAATATCGGAAATCGGAAAGGAGTACATCCCGGTCATCCAGGGCTTGGATGCCTCGGATTCGGAAACCGGCGTGGGGTGGCTCCAGGGAATTGTGGA
>CAZZBE010000140.1:0-11532 GCA_964652715.1 uncultured Desulfobacteraceae bacterium | reverse complement strand
AGGCCGAGAAGCCCCAGGGCGGCCAGCCCCAGAACCCGCAATCCCTTCCCAAGGCTGTCGGCCGCCTTTTTTTCGATGGCGTTCACGGGTTCGTAGAATTCGGATACCGGGCTGGTGACCGCAATGGTGTAGCGGGCGTCGCCGATGGGCAGCGGTTTGAAATAGACGTATTTTTCCACGCCCTCGAACCGGTAGACGCCGTGCCCGGTCTCGCCCCGCCGCATGTGGTTGTTGACCAGATCCGCCATTTCGCCGTACTTGGCGTCGCCGATGTTGACGCCATCGGCCGGCCGGTACTTCGGATGGCTGACCAGAACCCCGTCCGGGTCGATGATGTAGGCGTAGCCGGTTTCTCCGTACACCCGGTCCTTGAGGGACTGCCAGACCCGGGCCCAGTCCAGGTCCACCGACATGGCCCCCACGAAATCGCCCCCCAGACGGATGGGCGCGGACACCGTCAGGGCGTCCCCGGACGCCGCGGCGTGGATGGCCGAATAATGGACGCCGCCCCCGTGGAGCGTCGCGAGTTCTTCCTCGCCGAAGGGGGTCGCCGAATGGCCGACGCCGGACGCTTCAGGGTCCCGGTCCAGGGACAACACGACGTCGCCGTCGGCGGCGATGCAGGCGATCCGGCGATACAGCGGAACCGGCGCTCCGTCGATCTCCCGCCGGGCCATGCCGAAAATCGCCCGGATCTCGTTTTGCAGCATGGCCCGGGCCGTCTCGGCCTGGGAGAATTCGTCCCAGTAGCCGGTGGCCAGGATGATCCAGTCCCAGGGTTCGAAATAGGCGTAGGCCAGAAACTTCCGGCGGCCCTCGAAGGCATAGGAGATCATCCCCGTCGTTTCCGTTTTGTAATGATCCAGGATCTCCTGAAATTGAGGAATATGGAGGTCCGTTACGACATGCCGCCCCACGATTTCAGGGTTGGGGTGGACGATGAGGACCCCGTCCGGCCGGAGAACGGCGGCATAGCCGGTTTTTCCGATGGTCGTATCGGTGATGGTTTTCTTCAGGGCCGTGAATCCGCCGGTGTCCTGCCCCGTGAAGAGCATCCCGATGATCCCGCCGTCCGGGTCCCGGAGCGGGTCGAAGCGCCCGATGAGGGTTTTTCCGCCAAGACGAACGGCGCCCTGGAACGGTTCACCCCGGCGGATGGCCCCGATGATGGGCGACGGGACGCCGTCCGGCGATTCGGCGGGCAGGAAGCGGCCGTCGATCCGCTCGTCGTTTTCATCCCGGAGCGTGGCGGCGATGATCAGCATATCCCATTTCGGGTGCATCCGCTGAAACAAGGCGCAGGATGAGCCGGTGAGATCCCCCGCCTTTTCGACGAACTGGTGTTGCGCTTTTGGGTCTAGGGGGAAGACGGCGTCGAATCCGATCTGGAGCACCGGCAAATCCGCCGGCGTCTCTTTTCCGGTTCGGATGTTGACGGCCCCCCAGGTATGGCTGAGCCCCGTGACCTCGACCCCCGCCTGGGCGTCCAGCACATACCGGGCCATGGCCATATCCTTGTCCAGCTTGTCGCGGACAAAATCGTTCTGGACCCGGCAGATGTGCGCGATCCCCTGGACGACCCGCCTGGCCTCGTTCTCGACCATCCGGTTGAGAATCTCGTTTTTGCCGGACCGGGCCGAAAAATAACCCTGGGCGTTGCTGGAAGACGCCAGACGCCGGGCGTCCCGTTCCGCCGCGTCGATGAGGGTGCGGACGGTCTGCCGGTCGTAGCTGACCCCGGACGCCAGCAGCTCCGACGCCTGCCGGGTGAGGGCGGACCGGGTGATGGACAGGGTGGCGGTCCCGAAGGATGTGAACCGGAGATAGCTGAGGAAGCCTACCGTGAGGACCGCAAAGCCGATCAATGCGGAAAGCAGGAGCGTGAGTCGGATTCGCAGCGAAAGGGACTGAATCAACGGATCGCCTCCTTCCATCGGTCTCGGGGTTGGCGTGTCGGTTTTCGTCCCCCACTGTCGGACAAACGGTTTGGGAAGTCAAGCCCCTCTGAATGCGTCAGTTCGAGCGCTACCGGGTTTCCAGGGCGGTGATGATCCGCGACATGGTGGCGGCGTCGGGCATGGGCATCACCGAGGTGATCTCCTTGGGAATGCCCAGCACGTCCAGGACGGCCGGGTCGTTTTCCACCCCCATGAGGCCCGACCGGAACCCGTGCCGCTCCCAGGCGATCTTCTGGAGATCCTCGTCCTTTAACGCCTCGACAAGGCGCTTGCCCGCCGGGGTGAGGGCGATGACCGGGTGGCTGCTCCAGACGGTGGGTTCGGGGTAGAGGGTCCGGATCTTTTCCCGCAGGTAGTCCCGGTATCGTTCGTTTTCCAGGGTAAACTCCACCAGCTGGTTTTCGTATCCCACGATGATCGGCCGGGCGCCCACCCCGGTGGTGATGAAGTTTTTGAAGATGTCGCCGCTGCTGTGCTCCATGTGGCCCCGGAGGCGGAAGTATTCCACCAGTTCTGGAAGGACGCCGTCGAGCGAATCGGACGTGACAACGGTGGCGCCGTTGAGCATGTTGGCCAAAAGCCCCGCGAACATGTTGCCGGAATTGGACCGGGTGGGGTCGGTGGAATGGATGCCCACCTTGCCGAAGAGCTGGGGCAGGCCGATCTCCTTCCAGGTCTTCTCCTCCATGATGTGGCGGACAAGCTTGGGAAAATCGACGATATAGTAGCTCTCGGACCGTTTTTTAACGATTCCCTGCCGGATGAGCGCCTCGGTGACGATGTCGTAGGCGTAGAGGACGATGGGCGAGTTGAAGATGGTCTCCACGGCAACGGGCGACCCGCCCCGGTTCCGGAACATCTCGGCGGCGATCTGGTTGCTGGGCCAGAGGGCGTCCCTGCCTGCCGTGGGCAGATCCGTGACCATCTCGATGGAGCCGGCCTTGGTGGGATTGAGATGGACCCCGTAGCGATCCTTGAGAATTGCGTCCACCGCCGGGTTTGCCAGAAAAGCCATCTTTTCGCCCCCCACATACGCGGCGACCTCCACGGATTTCGAGGGTTGGGGCTTCTTGACCGAATCGAGACCGCCGGTAAAATAGATGTAGGCGAAAACGCCGGCCACCGCCAGAAAAATCAGAGGCCCGATGAGTTTCTTCACCTGTCGCTCCTTTCCAGATCATCCAGATCGAGGTTGGGGGTGTTCATCTCCATGATGGCTTTCAGGGTTTCCCCGCCCACTTCCAGCTCCCGAAGATCGTCTCTCAGACATTGCTGGAAAAAGGCCTCGAACCCTTTTTTAACCTGCCGGATGGACTGTTCCGCGGTCTCCAGGGCCTCGCGGCCGCAACCCGCCGCCGCGCCGTCGTGGGCGATGCGGGAAAGGACGACATACCGGGACACCAGGTCGAGGGACCGGTCCAGGACTTCTTCCAGGAACATGGGGGTCGCGTCGAGGGCGAGATCCCGGGGATCTTCCCGGAAGTTGCGGCCGATGCGCTTCAGCACCTGGACGATCTCCCCCACCGTCGTGCGGATCTCCAGGTCCCGGGCCTGTCCGGCTTCCGCCTTGAACTTGCCGACGTAAAGATCGATTTTAGCCAGGGCGGCGTCCAGTTGGGCCTTTGTCACGCCCGGGGCCACTTCGATTTCGTCGGGCGACCGCTTCCGGGGAATGCTGAAATACACGCCCGCGCCGATGGCGGCGGAAACGACCAGGGAAAAAAGGAACACGAAGTCGGTGAACAGGAAGAGGAGGGCCAGGGCCGCGGCGGCCGCGAGGCCGGAAAGGATTTGGCGGGGGATTTCGGTCATGGTATTAATTGTATCCCTTGGCCGACCGAAACGCCTCGATCAGGTTCTTTCCGGGAAAGACGCGCCCCACGGTCATTTCCGAGATCTCCCTGAGCTGCCGCTCGTCCGCGTCCCCGAAGGTGATGGAAAAGATGGGGATGTCCGCGCCCATGGGCGTTTTCCGGATGGCGGCGGACAGGTCGGCGACGGTCCCCTTGGACTGGCCGTCGGTCATGAGGATCACCGCCGGGAAATAATCTTCCATGTTCTCGACGCCGGCGATGAGTTCCAGGCCCCTGGCGGCCGCCGCGTAAATATTCGTGCCGCCCCCGGCCTGGAGTCCCTGGACGAAGGCCATGAGCCCGGAGAGCGCGTCGGCGGAATTGCCCTGGGCCTTGACGCCGTCCTGGGGCGCCGAATTGAAGGGCAGGACGATGTGAATGTCCTTGTCGGACGCCTGGAGCATGTACCGCCGGGCCAGGTCCGGATCGAGGAGGGTGGTCATGGCCGCCTTCAGATCCGCCAGTCCCTGGCCTTTCATGCTGCCGCTCACATCCACCACGTAGGCCGTGAGGGAGGGCTTGCGCAGCGAAACCTGGTAGAGCGACAGGGCCTTGCGGATCACCGGCTCGCCGGGGGTGGGCACGGGTGAGATGATCCGGTTGACGTCGATGCCCCAGGCGGGGTTGAAGACCGATTTGTCCACCTTGTCGGGGTTGATGCCGACGAGGCCGGTGCGCCGTCCCTGGTTCATGATCTCGTCCTGGACCTCCGGCGAGAGGAGGTAGGCCTGGAGCGCGTCGAACAGGGCCGCCTTTTCGGCGTCCCCCTTGTCGACGTAACCCAGGGGGGAATCGGCGATCATGATGCCGTCGGTGGGATAGACGGCATAAAGCGGCGGCTTGCCTTGCGCCGTCAGTTCCTGGTTGGCCTCGATGATCATGGCCTCGTAGTTGAACATGGCCTGGAACCGTTCATAGTGCTGGACCAGCGTCTCCTTAAGCCACCCGCTGCTGCCCGAGGACCGGTTCACCCGGGACAGCAGGTCCCGGACCTTGTCCTGGACCGCCGGCTTTTCCAGGTGTTCCATCCGCAGCACGCTGCCGCTTTCGGAGGCCCCGGAAAAAGCGTACAGGAAGCCGATATAGGCGCTGGCGCCGGAATTGGACTGGGTGGCGGAGGTCATGGCGAACCGGAGCTTGCCCGCCTTTGCCGCCTCGAGGATGTCGGGGATCGCAATCTCCTTGTCGATCCAGCCGAGGCGCTCGGCCACCGGCTTCTTGACGCCCAGCGCCACCGGCGATCGCATGATGCTCTCGGCCTTTTTCACGGCGTTATGCGCGTCGCCCAGGGTGATCCAGAGGGTGTTGGCCGGCCAGACCGCGTCATAGGGCAGGTCCTTCCCCTTTTCAGCCAGCATCAGCGTCATGTCGACGCTGCCCATGTAGTCGATGTCGATGGCGGCGCCCTTTTTCCGGGCGAAGGCCATGATCAGGGGTTCCAGTCCCTTGTTCTCGGACCCGGAAACGATGGTCAGCCGGGTCCCGGACGATGCGGGCGCTTTTTGCTGGTCGGGTGCGTCTTTGTCTCCGCCGCAGGAAAACAGGGCGACCGCGTTCAAGGTCAAAAGGATGAGCAGGCAAAGGGGAAAAAGGTTCCGTTTCATGGATGACCAACCTCCTGTCGAGGGGTGAATGTCTCAGAATCAAACACCTTGGCAAGTCCGGAAAAGGGTCGGTAAGAACGCCGGACGGTTCTCTCGATTCCGTTTATAACGGAAGGGCGCCGGGATTGCAAGGTGGAAAAGCGTGAACTTTATATCAGCGCGTCCAGGCCTTTTCTCTCCATAATGTCGCACCTCTACAAAATCCCCGTTTTGTATTGCTGTATTGATTTCAGCGGCTGAAAGCCCTAACAGAATTTTGGCTAACGCTTTGAAGGCTTCAAGTTCCTTTCTGGAAAGATTGGTTTTTTCGTTTTTTGCGAAGCCGTGAACAAAATCAAGACACCCCCTAACGGCCCCCTCGTCTGTTCGGCCATTCCCCGCCGGTTGAACGTCCCGGTCCGGCAATCAACCGATCCACCCATCAGCGGACATATTCTTCTGGTGGAGGGACATGATCTGGTCAGAAGCGTCGTTGACGATATGCTTCAGAAACTCGGTTATCGCACCGTCAGCGCATCGGATGGGAAAAGCGCCATTGAACAGTTTAAAACAGCGGCCGCATCAGAAAACCCCTTCGACATAGTTATCATGGATTTAGCGAGCCATGGCGGCATGGGCGTCGAGCATTTGATTCGCGCCTTGAAAACCATCGATCCCGGTGTTCAGGCGATCCTTTCCAGTACCTGCTGGCACGTACAGGGTGTATCCGAGCACCGAGCGGCCGGGTTCTGCGGCGTATTGGTGAAACCCTTCAGGTTGCAACATCTTGAGTCCACATTGCAGCGCGTTTTGGCATAAACCGTTTCGATGAACCCCCGGAATTCCATCCGCTGTCAAGAAGGCTGACGCGCCGTTTTTGACGGACCGAGTAAAGCATGGTCACGGGGGGTGTTGGTTAAGACGGCGTCTTCGGCAGGCTGGGGCGGAAGGACGCCGTTTCGTCGCTTTCCCTTGACCAGCGCGGACAGTTCGCCGACGATGCCGCGGCTTTCCATCGCACGCTCCAGGAGCGTCTGGGAGACGGCGGCGGCCTCCTGGGCCGCGGCGGCGCTGTCCTGTACCCGCTCGTCCATTTCCGTCAACGTCCGGCTGATCTGGGACAGGGCCTGGGCGCGATCTTTGGAGGCCGCGGCGACGTCGGCCACGGAACGGGCCACTCTCTCGGCGATGGTTTGATTGTCGGATATGGCCTTTTCCACCTCCTGGGAAATCTTGACCATCGCCGCGTAGTGGGTTTGTGAGGCGTCGATGAGGCCGGCCGATTCTTTGGCGGCGCCGGCGGCCCGGGAGGCCAGATTGCGCACTTCGTCCGCCACCACGCCGAAGCCCATCCCCGATTCGCCGGCCCGGGCCGCCTCGACCGCGGCGTTGAGGGCGAGCAGGTTCGTCTGGAAGGCGATCTCCTCGATGGTCCGGATGATGCGGGCCGTCTCTTCCCCCGCGGACTGAACCGTGACGGCCGTTCCCTTCATTTTTTCCATTCGGTCCCGGATGAGGTCGAAGCTGGGCCCCGCTTCTTCCCGCATCATCCGGTCGATGTCGGCGAGCCGCTCGGCGTTTTCCTGGCTCAGCGCCTGGATTTCCTCCAGGGAGGCGGCGGATTCTTCGATGCCCGCGGCGTGTTCGGCGGCGCTGTCGGAAATCCGCTGGCCGATATCGGCCGCCTCGCCGGAGGTTTCCGCCAGCAGGTCCGACTCCGTTTCCAGCAGGTTGGCCGTCTGTTCTATGCGACGTGTCAGTCTCCAGGAAAGCAGAACGACCGTCGCGACAATCAACAAAACCGCCGATGCGGCCATCAGGAGCACCCATCTTTGGAGCGACAGGGCCGACGCCATGGCCGTTTTTTCGGGCAGCGCGACCCACAGCCGCCAGGACGCGTCGCTGTTGCCGGCGCGAACCGGCATGGACGCGATCAGGGTGGGAACGCCGTCCAAATCCGTCTTATGGGAGAACTGATGCCGGGAGTGAAACGCTTCGTGGGCTTGCTCCGTAATAGCCAGAGCATCCGCCAGGGGCTTCCCGTTCCATTCGGGGTTGGGGCCGGCCACGACGCGGTGATTCTGGGCCGCGATGACGCCGAACCCGCTCCCCATCGGCCGGATGGTTTCAGCGATCTCGGCCATCCTGGCCATGGAGAAATCCGCCCCCACCACGCCCACGCGGCCTTTCTCGGTCTCAATGGGAACCACCGCGCTGACCACCGTCGTCTCCTCGCCGCCTATAATATAGGAGACGGGCTCCATCAGCACTTCATTCCCCGTTGTCATGGGCCGCCGGTAATAGTCGCCGCTGAGTCCCGGTGCATCGTAGTCCACGCAGGGCTCCAGGTGGAGGCCCCCCTGACGGTTCCAGTAGGGGATGAACCGGCCGGTGGCGTCGTGGCCCGGCGCATTTTCGTACTCGAAATCCAGGCCGTCCAGGGCGTCGGGTTCCCAGACGCTCCAGATGCCGAAAAGATGCGGGGCGGCGGTCAGGCTCCCCTTCATCCCCTGAATCAGGGACGCCCGGTCGATGGAACGCCCGCTGTTTTTGAGCCCGGCGAAAAAATGGGCCAGATGTCGCGCCGTGGACATGGCGCGGCCCAGTTCTTCCCGGACCTGGGCCGCATGTTCGCGGCCCGATGAGACGACCTGCTCCCACGCCGATCGGCGTGCCGTTTCAGCGGTCTTGTGGGACACAAGCGCGAAAACGGCCGTAAAAATCAGCATCAGGACAGACCCCATTTGAAAAGCCATCCGATAACGAAGGTCCAGGCGAGAGAACCTCAGCATGACAAACTCCTTTCCAGGACCGAATCGGCCCATCACACCAACCCCCAAGGATGCTTTTTATCTGCTCAATGTTAGAATTTGATGAGCCGTTTTTGTTCAATCGATGAGGATACAACCCCTTGTCTTCAGAAAGGTATAACATGATGAGAACACGGTTTCTTTGTGTGGCGTTGCTGACGGCGCAAGATGTATATGGTCAGGAATTGACGATCTTATACCAAAGAATTGCCGCCGGTGCGGCCCCATCAAGGACCGGACCGTCCGGCGACCGTCTGGCGACCGTCCGGCGACCGTCTGGCGACTAGGGTCAGGGGCTGCTACACATAGAGGATGCTGTTGAAATCGTGGCGATGCCCGCCAGCGTACTGATTTGATTGTTTAAGGGAAATATCTTGACGCATAAGTATTTTTTATTATATAAACAAGCTTGTTTTTGTACCATGAATAGAAACCCGTTTCATGGACATTCCCCGATATAGATATAAATAAAAAAGCGATGAATATAATGAAAAAAAAGAAGTATTCAAAGGTTAAGCTATCATTGCTTTGGAAAATCCTTATCCCGACGCTGGTTCTTGTGGGGTTGATCATGGGCACCTTGAGCATGACCGCCTACGTCTATACCCGAAACATATTAACCGATCAAATCAATAAAGAAATGATGAGCAGATCGGAATCATTGTCCGTTGGTCTTGACGGCTGGATGGCCGACATCATGGCTTATGTCAATCTAATGAGCCAGGATCAAAATCTGGAGAATGTTTTTACGAATAATTATATCGGAAGGGCGGCGAAAAGAATCGCCAGTCGTCGATTCGCCGAACTCGCCGACATGTATCCGATTTTCCGGGTCATCGCATTGGCGGGGGATAACGGCGATTACCTCGCGTGTTCGGTCGAGGAATCGGTCGACACGGTGAACATTTCGGACCGTCAATACTTTCAGCTATCGATGAATGGCGAATCGGCCGTTTCAGATGTTTTAAAAGACAAGTCCACAGGCGACCCTGTTTTTGTGGTTTCAACACCCATATCGGGAAAAATGGGAGAAAAGGGCGTATTCTCAGGCGCCGTCGGGATGGAATCGTTGATCGAAAAATTCATAGACCCGGTTAAGGTAGCCCAAACCGGCTACGCTTACATCATCGATAAAAAAGGGGTGTGCATCGCCCACCCGGACCGGGACATCATCGGCGCCGACATCAGCGGACAGGATTTCGGCAAAAAGATCCTTGATGCAAAAACCGGCTTCGTTCAGTATGAGTGGGAAGGCTTAACTAAATTTTGTGCTTTTCATGAATTCCAACGATTGGGGTGGATTGTTGTCGTCACGGCCCCGGTGGATGAAGTTTATCGGAAAGTAGATTCCCTGAGAAATTCGATGGTCGGAATCACCGCCATTGGATTGTTGCTGATCAGTGCCGGCATTGCCTGGATGGTTCGTTCCATCGTAGTGAAACCCCTGGATCGCGTTGTTTCCGACTTGACCGAAGCCGCCCATAAGGTTCATACCGGCGCCGAAAATATTGCGGATTCCGGCAACGCGGTGTCCGAAGGCACCACGGAGCAGGCCGCGTCTATCGAAGAAACGTCGGCCGCACTGGAAGAAATGGCTTCCATGACCCAAAACAATGCGGATAACGCCGACGGCGCCAATCGGTTGGGGAAAACGTCGATGCAGGGTTTTTCGTCGGCAAAGCAGGCGCTTGCGTATTTGACAGACGCCATGAACGACATCGGCCAGGCCGGCGCCGATACGCAGAAAATCATCAAAACCAGCGATGAAATCGCCTTTCAAACCAACTTGCTGGCGCTAAACGCAGCCGTCGAAGCCGCCAGGGCCGGTGAAGCTGGGGCCGGATTCGCCGTTGTGGCCGATGAAGTGCGAAATCTCGCTCTCCGAGCGGCTGAAGCATCCGGAAATACCGCCGAACTCATCGAAAGAACCCTTGCAAAGGTGGATCAGGGCAGTCGAATGCTGGAACAGGTTCACGAGACGTTCGCCTCGGTTTCGGCCGACGCCGAAAGAGTCAGCGAAATGGTCGCCGAGATCAGCGCGGCTTCGGCCGAGCAAAGCCATGGCATTCAACAGGTCAATAAAGCCGCATCCGAAATGGATAAAGTCGTGCAGCAAAACGCCGCCACCGCCGAGGAATCCTCGGCCGCCGCCATGGAAATGAAAGTTCAGGCTGATAATCTCCAGGAGATGGTCGCTCAATTAACCGCCGTCATGGGGCGAAAGGAAAAAAAAGAAGACAAGGTTCGGCCAAAAAGCCCAAACCACCTCACGTCAAGTGAAATTAATAATAACTTTCCAAAAAAGGAGCGTCCACCATGTCAAAATTAGCAAAATTTGCGGCAGCAATCGCTTTCCTGTTCGCCTTATCCGGGATATTTCCTGTTATGTCCCACGCGGTTGACATCGGCATCGTCTGGATGGGCGAGTCTTCCATGACGCAAAGAATCGAGAAAGGATTTATCGAGGAATTCAAAAAAATGGCGCCGGACGCCGATATCGAGAAGCAACACATTGAAGGCATTCAGGACTACGAAAGTTTTGAAAAAGTCGTCCGAAGGTATGAGAAGGAAAAAGACGGCATGCTTCTTTTGAGAAGCAACGGTTCCAAGTGGCTCAGCGAAAACAAAACCCATATTCCCACATTCATCGGCGCCACCAACAACCCAGCCGTCATCGGGTCGGTCAAAAACCTGACTGAACCGGAAGGCAACGTCACTGGAGTGACCTATTACCTTCCACATGAAAACCAATTTGAAGTGTTTAAAATGCTGATTCCCAATTTGAAATCCGTCCTTTTGCTGCTGCAGAAAGGCCATGCCTCCACTATTGTTGACCGAAAAGGCACCCAGGAAGCGTGCCGGAAACTGAACATCAAGTATTATGAAGTCGAGTCTGAAAGCATCGAGGACTCGATAAGCGCCATAGAAAAATTACGAGGCAATATATCCGCGGTTATTATCGGAACCAACAACATCAATGTTGAAAGAACCCCCCTTATTATTGAAGCCGCCCAGAACCTGCCCGTGCTGGCCTATACGGATAAACCCGTTAAAAACGGCGCGCTGGCCGGTCTGGCGCCAAATGATCGAAAACGCGCCAAGCTCCTGGCCGAGTCGGTGTATGACGTTTTGATAAAAGGCAAACCAATTAAGGCGGTGCCTGTCAAAACAGATCCGAATCCGAAGTTTTTGCTGAATCCAAAGGTAGCGGAACGTCTTCAAGTTCAGTTGACATATGAATTGTTGAGATACGCAACGATTTTGGAATAGGAATAGAACGCCGAGCCGAAAGCTGCCGTCGCACTCAAAAATTCCCAGTTCCCGGGGC
>CAZZBE010000139.1:0-11614 GCA_964652715.1 uncultured Desulfobacteraceae bacterium | reverse complement strand
GCATGTTACTTTTCGTCGAACAGCTTCAGATATTCCCCGTACCCTTCCTTTTCCAGATCCTCTTTAGGAATGAACTTCAGCGCCGCCGAATTGAGGCAATACCGCAATCCCGTGGGCTCCGGGCCGTCGTTGAACACGTGGCCCAGGTGGGAATCGGCATGGCGGCTTCGGACCTCCGTGCGGGTCATGAACAGGCTGTTGTCCTGCTTTTCGACGATGTTTTCCGGCGCCAGGGGCTTATAAAAGCTGGGCCAGCCGGTACCGGACTTGTATTTGTGGGTGGAGCTGAACAGCGGCTCGCCGGAGACGATGTCCACATAGATGCCCGGCTGCTTGTTGTCGAAGTATTCGTTCTGGAACGGGGGCTCGGTGCCTTCCTCCTGGGTCACTTTGTATTGGAGCGGCGTCAACCGGTCGCGGAGTTCCCGGTCGTCGGGTTTGGCGTAGGACCGGGAATCGCCGCCCGCGTCGGCGTTTTCCTCATTTTCGCCGATGGGCGCGACCCGGTCTCGTTCGTCGCCCCAGACCTTGTCGATAAACTGATCCCGTCCGGAGTTGTAGCGGTAAAATTTGTACCGGATCGAACTCTTTTTGTAGTAATCCTGGTGGTAGTCCTCGGCCTTGTAGAACTTTTCCAGGGGCAGGATCTCGGTGACAATGGGTTTGTCGAAGCGACCGGAAGCGGCCAGGGCCGCCTTGGAAGCTTCGGCTTTCCGTTTTTGGTCTTCATTGTGATAGAAAATGGCGGTCCGGTAATGATCCCCGCGATCCACGAACTGGCCCCCCGGATCGGTGGGGTCCACATGCCGCCAGAAAACCCCCAGCAGCGTCTCGTAGTCCACTTTTCGCGGATCGTAATGGACCCGCGCCACTTCGAGGTGGCCGGTGCCGCCGGCGGACACCTCTTTGTAGCCGGGGTCTTCCACATGGCCCCCGGCGTAGCCGGAGACGACGTCCGCGACCCCGTCCACCTTTTCCAGGTCCGATTCCACGCACCAGAAACACCCGCCGGCGAACGTGGCCTTCTCAAGATGTTGATCGCTCATGGCTGTATCCTTCGCCTCTGTTGCTGTTAATCGATGGTGCATCCCGACGATCATCGTCGTCAGGATGACGCCGAAAAATAAAATCAGGAGCTGTTTCATCGCAACCCCTCCTTTCGTGAAGGCTTCGCTTTTGGCGAAAAATTATTTACAAATCACAATAATCATGGGAAACCTCTTTATCAAGCTTGGATGCCGCAAGGAGGCGCTTAGGAATTCATTACAAATCTAAATTTGTCTTGACAACTCCGACGGCCATCCTCTAATAGAGGAGAGACTTGAAAGGAAACGCAATGGGCGATGCAATTCGGACAATCTTTTTTTGGCGCTGGTGGTTTAACGCCGGTGGAATGGGGGGCGCCGTCCGATTGCTTTAGCAAGCCAGCCTTAAAGAACGCAAACAAGGGCCGTGATCGGGAGACCCCCTCCCCCACGGCCCTTTTCATTTGCCGGGGCCGCGGGGAAAACGGCCGAACCTCAACGGAGAAAAGGAGACGCACATGCTGGTCGTGATGAACAAAAACGCCAAACCGGAAGAAATCGACGCCGTGGTGCGGGCCATCGAAGAACGCGGGATGACCGCCAGGCCCATCGCCGGCGGCGACCGGGTGTCCATCGGGATCCTCTACAATAAAGGGTCGGTGGATCCCTCCCCGTTTCTGGGCATGGCCGGGGTCATGGACCTGATCCCCGTCACCCGTCCCTACAAGCTGGTGAGCCGGGAGTTCAAGCCGGAGGACACCATCATCCGGGTGGGGGATGTGGCCATCGGCAACGGTCACTTGACCATTATGGCCGGCCCCTGCGCCATCGAGAGCGAATCCCAGGCCCTGACCATCGCCGAACACGTCAAGAAGGCGGGGGCCCGGATATTCCGGGGCGGCGCCTTCAAGCCCCGGACCTCCCCCTATTCCTTCCAGGGGCTGGGGGAGGAAGGGCTCAAGATCCTGGCCAAGGTCCGGGAGGAGACCGGCATGCCCGTGGTCACCGAGGTGATGGACGAGGAGAACTTCGATCTCGTCCAGGAGTACGCCGACGTCATCCAGATCGGCACCCGCAACATGCAGAACTTCAGCCTGTTGCGCCGGGCCGGCCATGCCCGGAAACCGGTGCTCCTCAAGCGAGGCATGTCGGCGGTCATCGACGAATGGCTCATGGCGGCGGAATATATCATGGAAGGCGGCAATACCGAGGTGATCCTGTGCGAACGCGGGGTCCGGACCTTTGTCAAGCACAGCCGCAACACCCTGGATCTCTCCGCCGTGCCGGTGGTCCGCCGGGAGAGCCACCTGCCGATTATCGTGGACCCGAGCCACGCCGCCGGGCGCCGGGATCAGGTCATCCCCCTGAGCCGGGCCTCCGTGGCCGCCGACGCCCACGGGCTGATGGTCGAAGTCCACCACGAGCCGGACCGCGCCATGAGCGACGGCGCCCAGTCCCTCTACCCCGAGCAGTTCGAGACCCTCTGCCGGCAGGTCCGGGCCATTTTCAACATCTCGCGGCAGGAAGCGTGAGACCCGTCGATCCGGACGCAGACCGAAGCACTGGACGCTCTTTCTAAAAAATGGTAGACTCCGGTCATTAATCCTTACAGGAGCGGAACCATGGCGGAGAAAAAAGTCTTTATGGACAGCGACAACAAGGCCTTTTTCATCTGCCCAAGGTGCGACAAGGCCCAGCGCCAGGATGTATCCGCCTACCGTCGCCACGAGCATCCGGTGCGCATCTCCTTTACCTGCGGCAAATGCGGGAGCGTCGCTTCCGTGGTTCTGGAACGGCGGTCCCATTACCGCATCGCGATTTGCAAGCCCGGCGCCTACGGCCCTGTCTGCGAACAGCTCGAAGGCGCCGTCACGGTTCTGGATCTGTCCCGGACCGGCATCCGGGTGGAGCTGGACAAGGACATCGGCTTCGAGCCGGGCGATCGGTTCTGCCTGGAGTTCACCCTCCCCAACGAAGAGGTGGCCCAAAGAGAGGTGGTGGTGATCCACGGCGCCGATCGGATCGTCCGGGCCGAATTCACCCGGCCTCTGGATCTGCCGCCCAAGGCAGTGGTGTAAAAAAACCGTGAGACAAACGGAGACGACGACGACATGATCGGTTCCCCCGGCTTCAAACGCGCCCTCCCCTTCGCCATTTACATCCTGTTTCTGATGATCGCCGCCGGCCTCCGGAAGATCCCGCCGGAGGCGACCGCCGCCCTCTATCTCGCGCCGATTCTCTATCCGGTGCAGATCCTGGCGGTCATCATCGCCCTGGGTTTCTACTGGTCCTCCTATGACGAACTCCGGGTGGACGCCCTGAAATGGGGCGATCTTCTGGCGGCGCTGCTCATCGGGGCCGGCGTCTTCGCGCTCTGGATCCATCTCGATTTCGGCTTCGCCACCCTGGGCGAGCCGGAGGTCTACGATCCCTCGATCCTCGCCTCCCACTGGTTTTATGCGTTCATCTGCGTCCGGCTTCTGGGGGCCTCCATCGTCGTGCCCGTCTTCGAGGAGCTGTTCTGGCGCTCCTTTATCATCCGCTACATCATCGATCCGGAGGATTTCACCCGGGTTCGGATCGGCGCCTTCACCTGGGCGTCCTTCCTGATTTCCGCCGTGCTCTTCGGACTGGAGCACCATTTCTGGCTGGCCGGCGTTATTACAGGTCTGATATACAACCTCCTGCTTTACAAAACCCGCCATATCTTTTACTGTATCGTCGCACACGGCGTTACAAACTTTCTGTTGGGCATTTATGTCCTCTATACGGGAAACTGGCAATTCTGGTAATCGACCTGGGTTCGATGAGGATGACATGAAAAAGAAACTCCTGGTAATCGAAGATGAACTCTCCCTGGCCAAGCAGCTCAAATGGGGGCTTACCGATACCTATGAAGTGATGATCGCCGACAATGTGAGGAAAGCCGAGGAATTGCTGGGCACCCGGGCGTTTCCTTTGGCCACCCTGGACCTGGGGCTTCCGCCGTCGCCGGACGATCCCCGCGAGGGACTGCGGCTGCTGGAGAAGACCCCGGCGCTCTCCCCCCATACGAAAGTCGTGGTGATTACCGGGAATACGGAACAAGGCAACGCCATGCGGGCCATCGCCGCGGGCGCCGTCGATTTTTGTGAAAAACCCATCGATCTGGAAACCTTGAAGGTGATCCTTCAGCGGGCGGGCCGGATCTATAAATGGGAGGAGGCCAGCCGGAAGCAGGACCAGGGGGACGGATCGTCGAACAAGGGGTTTTGCGGCATGATCGGAACCTCCCCGGCCATGGACCATCTTTTCGATACCATCCGGCGGGTGAGCGACACCGATTACCCGGTGCTGGTTTTGGGGGAGAGCGGCACCGGGAAAGAGATGGTGGCCCGGGCGCTGCACGAACTGAGTCGCCGGTCCCAAGGCCCCCTGATCATCATCAATTGCGGCGCGATTCCGGAAAATCTTCTGGAAAGCGAACTCTTCGGCCATGAAAAAGGGGCGTTCACCGGCGCCGCCGCCCGGAAAATCGGCCGATTCGAGCAGGCCGACGGCGGATCGATTTTCCTGGACGAGATCGGCGATATGCCCATCATGCTCCAGGTGAAGCTGCTCCGGTTTCTCCAGGAAGGGACCATCGAACGGGTGGGGGGCAAAGAGACGATGAAACTGGATGTGCGGGTCATCGCCGCGACCCACGTTCATCTGGAAAGCGCCGTCAGGGAAGGGCGATTCCGGGAAGATCTTTTCTACCGTCTCAATGTCGTCCCGCTGGAAGTCCCGCCGCTTCGGGACCGTAAAGAGGACATCCTCCAATTGGCGCACCACTTTATCGCGGAGGAATCCAAAAAACTGAAGCGGGGGAAGATCTCCCTCTCCTCGGCCGCCGCCGCGGCCATGTCGGACCACTCCTGGCCCGGCAATGTCCGGGAACTCCAGAACGCCATCTACCGGGCTTTGGCCACGGCCCGGGATGGCCGGAATCTTAAACCTTCGGATCTGGGATTGAAAGAGGCCTCGCGCGCGGTTGACACGCAATTGCTGACCATCCGGCAGGCACGGGAGGCCGCCGAGTACCGCGTGATCCGGCGGGCCCTCGGCATCACCGAGAACAATATCAGCAAGGCGGCCAAGCTGCTGGCCATCAGCCGGCCGACCCTTCACGATTTGCTCAAAAAGCACGGCATCGACTGAAGGATTCCGCCGATGCGGTCAGGCTGCTTTTTCCGTCGGCAGCGAGATCGTGAATCGCGCGCCGCCATTTTCCGCATTGTCTGCCGAAACGTCGCCGCCAAGCCCGGCGATCAGCCGCCTGACCTGCCAGAGCCCGATGCCGCTGCCCTTGGGCTTCGTGGTTTTAAAGGGCTCGAAAATCGCATCCGGAAGCAAATTGTCGGGGATGCCGGGCCCGTTGTCGGCGATCGTGATGGTCGCCGGCTCCTCGCCGGATTCCCCTCCCGACAACCTGATCGTCTCAAGGGTGGCGCCCGCTTCATGGGCGTTGAGCAACAGGTTTTCCAGGACGATAAACAAGAGTTCCGGGTCGGTTCGCAGCCGGAGCGATCCGCCGCATTGAAGATCGATCCGAACCCCCGGCAGACGCGGCGTCAACTTTCGGCAGATATCGGACAGACTGGCGCGAAGATCCACCTGTCGCCATACCGGCAGGATTTCCCCCTTGAGGGCGCTCAGTCTTTCCTGGACCTTGTGCATCCGCTTCAAAGAATCATCGACGCTCGACAGCATGTCCTGCTGGAAGTCGGGATCATGGATGTGCCCGGGGGCGTTCTGGCGGATCAGGGAGAGCATGGAGGCCGCGTTCTTGACGTCGTGGAGGATGAAGGCCGACATGGTGTCCCATGCCTCCTGCTGCCGGGCCCGGGCCAGGGCTTCCGCCATCCGTCCCGCCAGAAGCGCGGTGGCGGTCTGGGTCCCCAGGGCCAGGAGCAGATCGAAATCGTCATGACCGTAATGGCCTCCCGTGAACTCCCGCCCCAGGCCGATCATTCCCAGCAGTTGGTCCCCGACGGTCATGGGGGCGAACAAAACCAGATCAAAATCCTCATGGAATGCTTTGGCCGGTGAATCGGGCATCTCCTCCGGGGCCAGCTCTTCGGTGTAGTGGCGGCCGTGGACCTTCAGATGGTGCAGCAACGGGGTCTCCGGAGGCAGCCGCTGGTAGGCTTTTTTATCCTCCTCCAGATCCTGTTTGGGATATGCGAGTCGAAACCCCTTTGCCTCGTCGCCGCGCCAGATGAAAATGGTGTTGGTGTAGAGGCTTTTCCGGAGGATCTCAAACAGCGCATCCACCACTTCATCCTCGGTCAACACGCCTTTCAGGCGCTGGGAGAACGCGATCCACTCGTCCCGGTATTCATATTTGTTGGCATAGAAATGGGTGCTGATGAAAAACCGGATATCGTCCCTGACTTTCCCGGAAGCCGCCACCAGCGCCAGGGCCACCACTCCGGCGGAAAAAAGCAGCCACCGGATCACAAAGGGCATGGAAACGCCGAAGATCCGCATCAGCAGCGCCACCACCCCCAGCAAAAGCAGATAGACGGAGAACAACAGCGGCGCGATGCTCGCATAGACGACTTTTCGGGAGACGTAGATTTCCTGGTGAAACAGCCGGTATCGAAAGATCGCGTACAGGATCTGGCACCAGGCGAACAGCAGCAAAGCCCAGAGGAGCAGAAGATGATGAGACTGGATGTTAAGGTAGGTCAACCGGTAGGAGCTGGCCCATCCCAGGCTGCCGCAGACCAGGAAACTGCCCACCACCAGGGCCTTGTACTCCCATCGCTGCTTGGGCGACAGGGTGCGCCAGAAGGATTCCAGCCGCCAGGCCCCCAGGATCATGGCCGAGAGCATCAGGACGCTGGGCATGAGCGTCATCCGGTAGCTGAGAAGGAAAACATTCTCCCGTGCGACGGCGACCGCATCTTCTGGGGGTGCGAAAACAGCGGCCAGGGCCACCACCCCGCCTCCCACAAAGATGATCCAGAATTGAACCGAGGGGTTGGTCGTCTCCCGGGAGATCCAGTGGAACAGGCTGTTGATCATGACGACCCATACCCCGCAGAAGACCAGTTCCGAGAACAGGATCATCCGCAGGGCGGCGATCTCCATATGATAGAGACCGTAAAAATAGATCCAGGCGAGGTGGAGGACGGCGAACAGATAGATAAGGGCGATGGTGGAGAACCGGCGGTCCGGGCCTTCGATGCGAAACGTCAGCAGGGCCGCCGCCAGAAACAGGACGTCGAGGGCGTAGAAAATAAAGGGGATCACGGTCAGTGAAGGATCTGGCTCAGGAAGAGCCGGGTCCGCTCGTGCTGGGGATTGTGGAAGAATTCCTCCGGCGTGTTTTCTTCCACGATCTGGCCGAAGTCCATGAACAGCACCCGGTGGGCCACGCTCCGGGCGAACCCCATTTCGTGGGAGACCACCAGCATGGTCATCCCCTCTTCCGCCAGCTCGATCATGGCGTCGAGGACCTCCTTGACCATCTCCGGGTCCAGGGCCGAGGTGGGCTCGTCGAAGAGCATCACCTTGGGCTTCATGCACAGGCTCCGGGCGATGGCCACCCGTTGCTGCTGCCCGCCGGAGAGCTGGCCGGGATACTTTTCGGCCTGCTCGGCGATCTGGACCTTTTCCAGGTAATACATGGCCGTCTCCTCGGCCTCTTTCTTGGGGACTTTGCGGACCCAGATGGGACCGAGGGCGAGGTTCTCCAGGATGGAGAGATGGGGAAAGAGGTTGAAATGCTGGAAGACCATGCCGACTTCGGCCCGGATCTTTTCGATGTTCTTGATGTTGTTGGTCAGCTCAATGCCGTCCACGACGATGTCGCCCCGCTGGTGTTCCTCCAGGCGGTTGATGCACCGGATCAGGGTCGATTTCCCCGATCCCGACGGGCCGCAGATGACGATCCGCTCCTGGCGTTTGACGGTGAGGTGGATGTCCCGGAGAACGTGGAAGTCTCCGAACCATTTGTGCATGCCGACGATCTGGATGATCGGTCGGTCTTCCGGCGCGTCTTGAATCGGTGTTTCGTTCATGGGCTTAACGGCGTTCTCCGGCTCCCAGTTCCCGCTCCAGCTTCCGGCTGTAGTCGGACATGGAAAAGCAACAGATGAAATAGATCAGGGCGATGAAAATATAGGCCTCCGAGGAAAACCCCATCCATTTGGGGTTGGACAGCACCGACTGGGTGGTTTTGAGCAGATCGTACAGGGCGATGATCACCACCAGGGAGGTGTCCTTGAAGGCCGACACCAGGATGCCCACGGTGGGCGGAATCACGATCTTGAGGGCCTGGGGCAGGATCACCAGCCGCATCTTCTGGGGGAAGCCGAGCCCCAGGGACTCGGCCGCCTCGTACTGGCCCCGGGGGATGGCCTGGAGCCCGCCGCGCACCACCTCCGCGATGTAGGCGGCGGTGAACATGATGATGGCGATCTGGGCCCGGAGGATCTTGTTGATGGTCAGCCCTTCGGGCAGAAACAGGGGGAACATGACCGAGGACATGAACAGCAGGCTGATGAGCGGCACGCCCCGGATCATCTCGATATAGACCACGCAAAGCGATTTGATGGCCGGCAACCGGGACCGCCTCCCCAGGGCCAGCACCACCCCCAGGGGATAGGCGGCCACCATGCCGAAAACGGAGAGCAGCAGGGTCAGGGGGAGGCCGCTCCAGAGGGTGGTGTCCACGTTCTCCAGCCCGAACAGTCCGCCTTTCATCAGCAGTCCCATGACGAACAGGCCGGTCAGCCATATCCAGAGCAGGGAGCGCCGCCAGCGCCGACGGTCCCGGCTGTAGACCAGCAGCGCGACCAGCAGGACGATGGCCGCGAGGGGGCGCCACTGGAGGTCGTGGGGGTAGAGGCCGAAGAGAATGAACCGGATGTTGTTGTAAATCGCCGACCAGCAGGCCCCTTCGGCGGCATAGCAGGCCTTCGACCCGGTGGTCCAGACGGCGTCGAGGAAAAACCAGCGGATCAGGGGGGGAACCGTCTTCCAGAGAAAAAAGAGGATGACCACCGTGAGAACCGAATTGAAGACCCCGTTGAAGAGGTTCTGGCGCATCCATCCGACGACCCCGGTCTGGGTCTTGGGCGGTTTGATCGCATCCGCGTCGGAAATGGGGTACACGGCCATGGGTTATCGCTCCACCAGCGCCATTTTCTTGTTGTACCAGTTCATGAACAGAGAGGTCAGCAGACTGAAGCACAGATAGCAGGCCATGATCAGCAGCACCCCTTCGATGGCCTGGCCCGTCTGGTTGATGGTGGTGTTGGCCACGGAGACGAAGTCCGGGTAGCCGATGGCCACGGCCAGGGAGCTGTTCTTGGTCAGGTTGAGCATCTGGCTGGTCAGGGGCGGGATGATCACCCGGAGCGCCTGGGGCAGGATGACCAGGTTGAGGACCATTCCCGGCCGGAGCCCCAGGGCCTCGGCCGCCTCCCGCTGCCCGTGGCTCACGGACTGGATGCCGGCCCGGACGATTTCGGCCACGAATGCGGCGGTGTAAAGGACCAGCCCCAGCAACAGGGCCCCGAACTCCGGGCTGAGGCTGAGGCCGCCGATGAAGTTGAACCCCGACAGTTCCGGCACATCCATCCGGGTCGGCGCGCCGAACAGGGTCCAGACCAGGATCGGCAGTCCCACCAGAATGCAGCCATTGGCCCGGATGACCGGAAAGGGCCGGCCGGTTCTGGCCTGCCGGTTCCGGGCCCAGCGACGCAGCGCCCATGCGGCGATGCAGGCCGCGGCAAAGGCCGCGAGCATGTAGCGGTGGGCGGGATGGCTCTCCGGGACCGGGAACATGAACCCGCGATTGCTGAGGAAAACGCCGTCAAAGGGGGTCAGGGCCTGTCGGGGCGATGGAAGATTTTCGTAGAAGATGGCGTACCAGAAAAAGAGCTGGAGCAGAATCGGAATGTCCTGCATCACCTCGATGTAGAGGCCGGCCAGCTTCGACACCAGCCAGTTGGTGGAAAGCCGGGCGATGCCGATGACGGTCCCCAGGATCACGGTGACGACGATGCCGATGAAAGAGACTCTGAGGGTGTTGAGCACCCCCACCCAGAGGGCCCGGGCATAGGTGTCCGAGGCGGAATATCCGATCAGGGATTCGCCGATCTCGAAAGAGGACTCTTTCCGCAGGAAGCCGAAACCGGTGGCGATGTTCTGCCGTTCCAGATTGGCCAGGGTGTTGGAGATCAGGTAGTAGGCCGCCATGGCCACCAGGGCCAGGGTCAGGATCTGGTAGATAATGGCGCGCTTGTCGGGGTCGTTCCAGAAGGGAACCGTTCCGGCCATGAGGGCGTCGGTGTTTCTATCGCGCATGGGGGGATGTCGCTTCTATCCGGAAAGCGGCGCGCCCCTTCCGGGGAAAAGGCGCGCCGGGAAACTATAGGGTTCCGCGGTTGGTAAGCGCTTACTTGAAAGGCGGGGCGTACATCAGGCCGCCGTCGGTCCACAGGGCGTTGAGGCCCCGTTCCAGCCCAAGCGGCGTATCGACGCCGACGTTCCGGTCGAAGACCTCGCCGTAATTGCCCACCTGCTTGACGATGTTGTAGGCATACTTTTCGTCCAGCCCCAGGGCCTTGCCGTTGCCCGCGTTCACGCCCAGGAACCGCTGGATTTTGGGGTCCTTGCTCTTGAGCATCTCATCCACGTTCTCCGAGGTGATGCCCAGTTCCTCGGCGTTGATCATGGCCAGGACGGTGAAATCGACGATGTCCATCCACTGGTCGTCCCCGTGACGAACCGCCGGGGACAGGGGCTCCTTGGAGATGACTTCGGGCAGGATCATGTAGTCGTCCGGATTGGGGGCCACGGCCCGGACCCCGGCGAGCTGGGAAATGTCGGAGGTCAGGGAATCGCAGCGGCCGGCGAAAAAAGCCTTGTTGAGTTCCGGCGTGGACTCAATGACCACGGGCTTCCACTTCATGCCGTTGGACCGGAAGTAGTCGGCGGCGTTGAGTTCGGTGGTGGTGCCGGGCAGCACGCAGACGGTGGCGCCGTCCAGCTCCTTGGCGCTCTTGACGCCCAGTTTTTTGGGGATCAGGAATCCCTGGCCATCATAATAGTTGGTCTGGCAGAAATTGAGGCCCAGGGAGGTTTCCCGGCCCAGGGTGCGGGTGGCGTTCCGGCAGAGGACGTCGATCTCCCCCGACTGGAGCGCGGTGAACCGCTGGACGGCGGTGAGGGGGGTGAATTTCACCTTGGTCGCATCGCCGAAGACGGCGGCGGCGATGGCCCGGCCCGTGTCCACATCCAGCCCGCGCCAGACGCCTTTGTCGTCGGCCATGCCGAAGCCGAACAGGCCCTGGTTGACGCCCACCTGAATGAATCCCTTGGCCTTGACCGCGTCCAGGGTTTCTCCCGCCATGGCCGGCGCGGCCAGGAATGTGAAAAGGGCCAACGCAACAACGCACAATCCGATTCGTTTCATCTTTTGTCCTCCTTTTTCCGTCAGGGTTTTGAGGATGGTGAACGGTCTTCATCCTCTGGTTCAGAGTCAGTCGCTAAACATAATGACAATGTCTAACACAAATGCCGTCCTTTGGCAAGCGCGAGGTTCGCGGCGC
>CAZZBE010000138.1:8972-11621 GCA_964652715.1 uncultured Desulfobacteraceae bacterium | reverse complement strand
AGATGATTTGCCGATGGGCAGATTGGGCAAGGTTTCCATTGGATGCGCCTTTTCTATTGAAATAAACCAATTACAAAGGAATTAAGGCCATTTTTTCCACTTTGACATGTGCGGTTTTCTTACACTCGGCACATGTGGATATTGAAATCCTTTCACGCTATGATATATTTTCGATCAAGCCATGAAAGGATTTCAACAAAAACGGCGATGTTCGCCTCACCCCGTATTCCGCAACCCCTGCGCGATGCCGTTCAGCGTGGTCCCCAAAATCCGGTCGATGCGCTCTCTATCCGGGTGGTCTTCAGCCATGTCCTGCTTCTCCCGCAGCAGGTGGATCTGGATCAGCGCCAGGGGATCGAGATACGGGTCGCGGTGGAGGATAGCGGTTTGGAGGAGGGGCTGGTCGGCGATGAGGTATTGGGTGTCGCGGATTTTGAGCAGTGCGTCCACGGTGCGGCGGTATTCGGATTCGAGGTCGTCCCACAATGTTTTGTGCCGGGGCGCCAGGGTTTCGACGTAGGTCCGGGCGATTTCCAGATCCGTCTTGGCGCAGATCATCTCGATCTTGCCGAGCAGGTCGTCGAAAAAGCACCAGGCGTCGGCCATCTCCCGCAGCGTCTCCAGGCCGCCCTTTTCGTCGATGATCGTCGACAGGGCCGTTCCCACCCCCAGCCACGCCGGGAGGTTGAGCCGGATCTGGGTCCAGCCGAAGACCCAGGGGATGGCCCGGATCGACGCCATGGACGCGCCGCCGCCCCGGTAGGCGGGCCGCGATCCGAAATGGACGTTGGCCAGCTCCCGGACCGGCGTGGCGGTCTGGAAGAGGTCGAACAAGTCGTCCCCCTTGTGGACCCGCTCCCGGTAAATCGGCAGGGCCAGGTCCGCCAGCCGGTCCATCACCTCCCGGTACCGCGTTTCGTCTTCCGGATCGATGTCCCGGCACCACGCCGTAAAGGACGCCATCAGCGCCCCGGTCAGGGTGAGTTCCATGTTGTACTCGGCCATGGGGATGAGGCCGTATTTCTGGCTGATCACCTCGCCCTGCTCGGTGATTTTGATCTTGCCGTGTACCGACCCCGGCGGCAGGGCCGACAAGGCCCGGAAGACCGGCGAACCGCCGCCCCGCCCCACCGTGCCGCCCCGGCCGTGGAAGAAAGTGACGGCGACGCCGGCGTCCCGGCAGATGGCGGCCAGATCCTCCTGTGCCCGGTACAAGGCCCAGGAGGCCGGCATCAATCCGGCATCCTTGCTGGAATCGGAATAGCCGATCATGATCTCCTGGCGCATATCCCGGGCCTCGAGCTGCCGCCGGTAGGCCGGGTCGTCCAGAAGTTCGCGCATCAGATCGGGCGCGCCCTCCAGATCCGCCAGGGTCTCCAGCAGGGGGACGACGTCGATCTGGGACCGGGGCGGATCGGCGGCCAGGTCCACCAGGTCCGCCTCCCGGGCCAGCAGCAACACCCGCAGAATGTCCCCGGCCGAATGGGTCATGGAGATGATATAGGTGGCGGCGGCTGTTTCCCCCAGTTCCGACTGGAGCCGCCGGATGGTTCCGAACACCTCGGCGGTCCGCCGGGTCCGGTCGGAAAGGGGCAGGTGGCCGCCGATGATCGGCCGGCGGCCCAGCAGCTCCCGGCTCAGTTGTTGAGCGTCCATGGGCGGCAGATCCAGCGTATCGCAGATCTCTTTTAGGGCATCGGTGTGGACGCCGGCCTCCTGGCGGATGTCCATGGCGTATCCGTAAAAGCCGTGGATCCGGACGCTGGTGAGCAGCGGGTCGAGAAAGGTCCGGATCGAGTGGTGGGCGCCCACGGCTTCGAGGGCGTCGCGGATCAGCGTCAGATCCGCCCGGAAAGCCGCTGCATCGGGGTAGGCGTGTTCCGTCTCCTCGGCGGACGCCCCGGACAGTTTCCGGCGGACGGACTCCAGCCGGGCCTTCATGAAATCGAGCTTCATCCGCAGCGGCTCCCGCTTGTTCCGGTCGGTTTCCCGGACGGCGGCGAATGTTTCGCGGTCTTCGGCCAGCGATGCGGTCAGAGCTTCCGGGGCCGATTTGATCTGGGTCGACATGGAAAGGGCCTCGATCAGCTCCCGGAGTTTCCGGATATAAAGGTCGAGGAGCGTGCCGGCGGTCTGGCGGCCGGCCTGCAGGGTGACCGCCGGCGTCACGTGGGGATTGCCGTCCCGGTCGCCCCCCACCCAACTGCCGATGCGCATCAGGGCCGGCACGTCCAGCGGTTCCTCGAAGACCGACATGAAAGCCCGGCGCAGGGATTTGGCCACGGCGATGTCCAGCTCCAGCAGGCGGTGTTCCAGGTACCAGAGCACGTTGCTCACCTCGTGCATCACCAACGGCCGGTCCTCCCGCACCTCCGCCGTGAGCCAGAGCATCTCCACTTCGGCTTCCAGATCTTCTTCCAGCTCTTGCCGCTCCGCCTCATCCGCCTCGTCCAGGGCCAGCAGCCGGTCCGCGACCCGGGCCTGGAGGTCGAGCACCGTGTGGCGGGTGGCCTCGGTGGGGTGGGCGGTAAACACGGGCCGGACCTCCATGCGATCCAGAAAACCGGCCACGGTGTCCGCATCGTGGCCGGCCGCTTTCAGTTGGGTCATGGCCCAGCGATAGGTGCCGGGCCGGGGGTCGCCGTCGGG
>CAZZBE010000138.1:5574-8872 GCA_964652715.1 uncultured Desulfobacteraceae bacterium | reverse complement strand
CGGCGTCCTTCCTCCCGATGCGCCATCGCCTGGT
Source organism: uncultured Desulfobacteraceae bacterium (assembly GCA_964652715.1). Classification (GTDB taxonomy): domain Bacteria; phylum Desulfobacterota; class Desulfobacteria; order Desulfobacterales; family JAABSP01; genus JAABTD01. The sequence goes on along the minus strand of CAZZBE010000138.1, from coordinate 8,838 downwards.
AGACCTGCTCCGCCGTGTTGATCAGCAGAAAAAAAAGGGCGAAGGCCCGGGCCGCGACGCCCAGGGTCGCGGGTTCCAGCTTTCCGACGACATTCAGCAGGTGATCAAGGTCGGCGGCGTCCGGGTCCCCCTCCCGCCGGGACCGGCATTCGGTTCGCAGATGCTCCACCGCCTTGAAGCACGATTCCCCCTCCAGCCGCCGGATGACCCGGCCCAGGGTCGTGGCCAGCAGCCGGACGGTTTCATGGAGAGGCCCGTCGTCTTCGTGGTCGTGATGGGGGGGCAGCAGGGTCGGGGGGTGTCGGGCGTCGGCGGCGTCCATGGTCGCAGTCTCCGTTCGGGTGGTTTGGGGTGGCGTCGCGACGCCGTTTCATGTATGTACCACACAGCAGGCCCAATCGCAAATCCGATAAACCGCACCAGAGGCATTCGTGTTTCAGGACCATCTCAAACGATTGAAACCGGGCCGGACCCTGGCCCTTTTCTGCGACGCGCCTTCCGAGCTGCTGGCGGAGATCGAACTGACCGACCCGCCGGAGTCGGAGGGGCGATCCATAGCCGTCTGCCGTGTGGCGCGGCTGGACAGGCTCGACGGGCTGCTGTCGGCCATGGTCGGTTCGCTGGCCGAAGTCGCCCTGGCCCTTTTCCCGTTTTGGTACGGCGGCGGGGTCGATCTCCGGCCGGCCCATCCCCTGGCCGCGACCGAAGCGGCGGGGGCGATCACGCCCGCCAGGGCCGGCGTCTCCGCCGCCTGGCTCCGGGCGGCCGCGGTCCGGTGCCGGAACGGGCGGCCTCCCCTGCCGCGCCGGTTCGCACGGGAGATTCAGGCGGCCCAACTTTGCCTGGCCGTCGGCGGGGAGGCCCTCGGCTTTGTCCTGTCGATGGAAGACCCGACCCCCCGGGAGGAGCGACTGTTGGGGCTGGCCAGGGCCGCCGAATGGTTCGCCCGGATAACCGGGGCGAGGCTGCTCGTTATTTTGCCCACCCCTTTGTCCGGCTGCAAGGCACTGGAAAGCCTTCTCTACGGCGCGGTGTTTCCATCCCCCGAGAGGCCGGCCCGGCCCGGCGCCGGACTTGCCGACGAGGCCAAGCACGCCTATCAGCCCATCCGGGGACATCCCCACCCGTTCAGTCCCGGCGAGGGGATGCTCGCCCGTCGCCTGGCCGGGGACGACCGGCTGAACGGGCTGTTCACCTTCAACCAGCCGGTGACCACGGTCCGGGATCGCCGGTTCGTGGTGGATCTGCTCTGGCCCGAAGGCAGGGTCGTGGTGGAGGTGGACGGTTTCGCCAGCCACCGAAGCCGGTTCGCCTTCCGGGAGGACCGGAACCGCGACTACGAGCTGATCATCAGCGGATACCTGGTGCTGCGGCTCACCCACGAAGAAATCATGGAAGATCCGGAATTGGCGGTGGACAAAATCCGCGATCTGGTCCATTTTCGGCAAAGCGCCTTGACATCGACCCCCGCGACCTCATAAGGAAAGGATCATGATGTTTACCCCATCCCCTTTGCAAACCCTGGTGCTCTTCCGATTGCTGTTCACCGGGCAGGAGCCCAAGCAATCCGACGTCAAGCAACTCAATCCCCGGACGAGAAAAGAACTGATCGACGCCGGCTTCATCGAACTGGAAAAGCGCGGCCGGGCGCAACATATCCTGCTCACGGACCGGACCTGGGCCTGGGCGTCGGAGCACCTGGACGCGCCGATCTCCCCTCAAGCCCGGACCAACGAAGCGTTCGAGGCGCTCCTGGCCCGGTTGAAGCACTTTCTCCAGGCGCGCAACCTCCCCCTGGCCGGGTTCATGGCCGACGCCGGCCCGCCCGACGCCGCGGCCGACGACCTGCCGGAGCGGATCCGAGCGGCCTGCTTCGCTCTGACCGACGGCCGGCCCAACGTCCGGGTCCACCTCAAAGACTTGCGGAACCGGCTGACCGACGTGCCGAGGGAAACACTGGACAAGGCGCTGCTCGCCCTTCAGAAGGAGGGCCGCCTCGTCCTCATGCACCTGGACGACCCCCGGGAGCGGACCCCCGAAGACGAGGGGGCGGCCATCGACATCCTCGGGTTCAAGCGTCATATTCTGTACATGCAACGATGAACGCCGTCTCGCGACTCAACGCGCTCAAGGCCGTCGATTTCAGTTGGGTCATGCTCCTGGAAAGCGTCTGGAAGGAACCCGCCTTCCATGTGCCGGACCTCAATAAAGACCTCCGGGCCCGCCTCCTGGACGAGATCGACCGGATGACCCAAACCCCTGATGCGCCCTCTCCCCTGGGCCGCATCCTGGTGGGCGTCGGCGGGGCCGGCAAGACTCACGCGCTGGCCGCCACCCGGCGCGCCGTCCAGGAGCGGGACGGCGGGTTCATCCTCATCGACCTGACCGATGTGGGGGATTTCTGGGAAACCGTACTCCTGGGATACCTGAGTTCCCTCCAGCAGCCGTACCGGGACGGACGGACCCAGGTCGAGCTGATCCTGGAACGCATCATCGGGATGCTGTACCCATCGGAGAATGCCCGGCTGATCCTGGACCGATTCCCCAAAAACGGCGACAAGCTCCAGCGGAACATGGACAAAATCATGGAGGGTCTGGTTCGGCGTCACCGAGCCCGGATCCACCAGCACGGCGACGCGCTCCGGGCCCTTTTCCTGTTCCATTCGCCCGATATCCGCCTGTCCAACATCGGGTACAGTTGGCTCCAGGGCATCCCCCTGGAGGATGCGGACCGACGGGAATTCAGGTTCAGGGCTCACGCCAGACCGCCGATGGAAATCGTCAAGGGGCTGTCCTGGCTGCTCAGCCTCCGGGGACCGACCCTCCTGGCCCTCGACCAGCTGGACGCCATTGTGGAACAACACCATGTGCTGTCCAGCGTCCGGCGGGACGGCGACCTGGCGGACGAACAACTCGCCTCGCTCTCGATCATCGAAGGCATCGCCGGCGGGCTGAGCGGGCTGGTCCGGGGCGTGGCCCAACGGTCCCTGGTGGTTGCGACCTGCATCGAATCCACCTGGACGATTCTGCGGGGCAAGGCGCTCAAGTCGGACACGGACAGCTTCGCCGCCCCCCTGACCCTGGAACCGGTGATCCAGGCCGACACCGCCAGACGCCTGATCGAAAACCGGCTCCGGCAGGGGTTCGATCGAATCGGCTTCACGCCGCCCTATCCTTCCTGGCCCTTCAGGCCCGAGGCCTTTGCCCTGGCGGAAACGGCGAGCATGTCGCCGCGCGACATTCTTCAGCTTTGCGACCATCACC
>CAZZBE010000138.1:0-5474 GCA_964652715.1 uncultured Desulfobacteraceae bacterium | reverse complement strand
CGGCTCGACGCCCTTCGGGCCGAGGCCCCGGTCGATCCCCTCATCGACGAGCGCAACGAAGATGCGCTGGCCCCCCTGATCCAGACGGCCTGCCGCTGCCTGATCCGGGAGCGGCCCCCGACCGGGGAAGTGGATCCGGTGGTGGATGTTGAATTCGGCGGCGGCCGGAACTACCCGCCGCTTCATGCCCGGATTCGCCTGATCCATCGGGACCAGAACGATCTGGAAAAGCATTACTGCCTCCGGGCCGTCCAGAAACACCACCCCATCGCTTTCCAGACCCGGGTCAAGGCGGCCGTCACCGCTTCGGGCATCGACCGGAAGCTCAGGTTCCGCCATCTCATCCTGATCCGGACGACATCGCCCCCCTCGGGCCGGAAATCGAAAGAAATCGTGGAAAAATTTCATGGGGCCGGCGGCCGGTTCGTCAAGCCCCGACTGCCGGAACTGGCAACTCTCTGGGCCCTTCACCGGCTGGAAAATGAGGCCCCCGCCGATTTCGACGAGTGGCTCCAGTCGCGGCAGCCGGTCTCCCATCTGGAGATGATGGCGGAAGCCGGTCTGGTCAAATCCGACAACAGGCCGCCGCCTTCCTCCGGATCGGGAAAAAAAAGGCCGGCATCGGCGCCTTCCGGCCGCCGGCCGACATCCGCGCCGGCAAAACCGAAGGGGGCCGACGGCGCCATGTTCCTGGGCATGACGGTGGCGGGAAACCGCCTGGCAGGGCCCGTGGCCGTCGATCCGTCCCTGCTGGCCCGCCATGTGGTGGTTCTGGCCGGCAGCGGGTCCGGCAAGACCGTGCTGTTGCGGCGACTGGTGGAGGAGGCGGCCCTGATGGGCATCCCCTCTATCCTCATCGACGGAGCCAACGATCTGGCCCGCATGGGCGATCCCTGGCCGGAGCGGCCCGGGGCCTGGTCTGAAACCGACGCGGCCAAGGCCGAGCGCTACCACCGGGATGTGGAGACGGTGATCTGGACGCCGGGCCGGGAGAAAGGGCGTCCTTTGACCCTGGAACCTTTGCCCGACCTCGGGGCGGTGGCCGATGATCCGGATGAACTGGAACAGGCCGTCGCCATGGCCATTGATGCCTTCCGGGAGATCGCGGCGCCGGGCAATTCCCTGACCGCCAGGAAAAAAATCGGCATCCTGTCTTCGGCGCTCCACCATTTCGCGAAGGGGCCGGGCCGGGGGCTGGACGCTTTCGTGGAATTCCTGTCCGAGTTGCCCCGGGAGGCGTCGGGCAAAATCCGCGACGCGGCCAAAACGGCCCGGGAAATCGCAGACAGCATCCGGGCGGCGGTCCAGACCAATCCCCTGCTGCGCCAGCGGGGCGCAGCCATGGACCCCGGCCTGCTGTTCGGGGAAGGCAACGCAAAGACCCGGATTTCGGTGATCAACTTCGTGGGGCTGCCCCAGCCCGTCAACCAGCAATTGTTTCTCAACGGGCTCGCCATGACCCTGTTTTCCTGGGTCAAGAAACACCCGGCGGTCAAGGACCGCCCCATCCGGGGGCTGTTCGTGCTCGACGAGGCCAAGGACTTCGTCCCTTCTGTCCGGTCCGCCCCCTGCAAGAGCAGCCTGTTGCGGCTGACGGCCCAGGCCCGGAAATACGGCCTGGGGCTGATCTTCGCCACCCAGTCGCCCAAGGATCTGGACCACTCCGTGATCACCAACTGCGCCACCCACTACTACGGCAAGGCGAATTCCCCCAACGCCATCAAGGTGGTGTCGGATCAGTTGAGTTTGAGGGGCGGGGACGGGTCGGAGGTGGCGACGTTGGACAAGGGGCGGTTCTATCTTTATACGGAGACGCTGGAAGCGCCGGTCAAAATCCAGATGCCGCTGTGTCTGTCGCACCATCCGGCGAATCCGCTGAATGAGGCGGAGGTGCTGGCCCGGGCGGGGCGGTCTTTGGATTAGACGGGGTCCGGTGGTTTGCCCCTTTTTCCAGCCAGGCCCGGAAACGCCGCATGCGCAGGGCGTGGGTGTTGGCGTACCAATCGGAATCCCGGATCAGGTACCGCCCGGAGGACATGCGGGCATTGGGAAGGTACTCCCGCATGGGCGCGGTGGTGTCCGGGTGGAGACCGATCTGCTCCAGGGCCGAGGTGCGGGCCGGGCCATAGGGGATCAGTTCGGCCAGATCCGCCATTCGCGCCGAGCGGGTGGCGAAACGAAGAAAGTCGCAGGCCGCCTCGATATCCGCCCCCTTTGGCGCCGCCCAGACATCATAGCCGATGAGCTGTCCGTCCCAAATGATGACCACCGGGGCTTTGCGCGTCTGGGCCGCGGAGAAAAAGCGGCCGTTGTAGCCGCTGGCCATGGTCGCCGCGCCTTCTTCCAGCAGCGCGGCCGGCTCGGCGGGATCGTCCCACCAGACGATCGCATCGCGGATGGTCTCCAGTTTGCGAAAGGCGATCCACAGCCCCCGGTCCGTGCTCAACAGATCGTACACCTGCCGCTGCGGCACGCCTTCCGCCAGAAGGGCCCATTCCAGCAGGCCGTCCGGGGTTTTCTGCACCGCCCGTTTTCCCGGAAAACGGTCGATGTCGAAGAAATCCTCCACCCGCCTCGGCTTGACGCCGGAAAAAGCGTCGTCGTCATAGGCCAGCACCTGGGCGTACACATTCTGGGGAATGGCGCAGGGGCTCAGGCGCAGGGGGGCGAAGTCCTCCTGGATGGAAACGCCGCCCTCCTCCGTGAGAATCCGCTCATGATCAAGGGGGTGCAGGAGCCCCTTCTTGCAGGCCTTGATCGCCTCATCCTCGATCATATCGACCACATCCCAGTCTTCCGCGCCGGCGCGCGCCGCCAGTTCGTCCAGCGTCCCCTTGTATGCCAGGACCCGCACCGCTCTTCCCGACGCTTCGCTGAACGGCGTGAACAGCGCCCGCCGCTGCGCCGCCTCGTAGGCCCCGCCCCAGGTAACGATCGTGAGGGGGGCGTCCGCCATGACGGCGCGACCGCCGGCCAACAGGCTGGCGAAAAAGACCGCGAGCAGGATCGTCGTCCCTCTTTTTCTACAGCGCGGCATTTTCTTCCCGTCTCAGGCTTTGTGAAATTTTAAAATAGGCCTTCATCACCGCAGCTTCGGTGACCGCGCCCAAAAAGCGGCCGCTCCCCTGGTCGACAATGGGCGCGGCATCGCCTGGAAAATCTCTCATGCCGCGCATGGCGTCGATGATGTTGGTCGTCTCGTTAAAGATCAGTTCCGGCGCGTCCATGTGCTCCCCGACCGGGCCGTCTTTTGCGGTGCTGCTGAAAACGCCCCGCAACCGCCCGCGGTTGTCGAGCACAAAGGCCGTTGTCCAGTCGGAGCGGTCAAGTTGACGAGCAACGTCGCCGGCGGGATCATCCGGATGGGCCGTGACCAGGTCCTCGACCCGGAAGGCCGGCACTTCGGCGGCCTGGAGCTTCGCCTTGTCCCGACCGGTGGAAAGATCCACGCCCCACCGGTGCAGTTGAACGTCATAGAGGGAGCGGCCAAAAAAATGATGGGCGATGAGATTGGCAAAAACGACGCCCACCATGGAGGCGATGGTGATGTCGTAATTCCGGGTGAGTTCAAAAACGATGAGGATCGCGGTCAGGGGCGCGCCGATAATGGGGCTGGTCAGCGCCATCATGCCGCAGAGCGCATAGACCGCGATGCCCGAGGTCGGAATGCCCAGGACCGTGTCGATCAGCATCCAGAACCAGGCGCCGAGCAGGACGCCGATCAGGAGGGCGGGACTGAAAACGCCCCCGGCAAAGCCCAGGCCGATGCACAGCGCGGTGAGCAGGATTTTGGCCAGGATCAGCAGGGGGAGTTCGGCGAAGGTAAAGGCGCCCTCGATGGTGGCGAAGCGGAGCGTTTCTTTTCCCATTCCGAGGATATCGGGCAGCCATAAACCGACGATGCCGAGGCACAAACCAGCGGTCGCGGGACGCATCGTCCGGGGGATGCGGGTCTTCGCCGCATGCCCGGGGATCGACAGCAACAAACGCATGAAAAGGATGGCCATGATGGCGCAACACAGGCCAAGCAGGCCGAAGAGCCAGAATTCATAGCCGAACCGCACGCCCCCGAAGGACACCAGAAAAAGCGGCGGCCGGTCGAAAATCACATTGGCGATGATATAGCCGATCGAGGCGGCCACCGTGGTCGGGGCGAATGCCTGGGTGGCATAGTGGCGCAACACCACTTCATGGGCGAAGACCAGCCCGGCGATGGGGGCGTTGAAAGCGGTGGAAATGGCTGCCGCAACGCCGCAGGCGATGGCGATGGGGGGCAGATTGGCCACGCGCAGTCGCAGTTTGGCCGCCAGATTGCCAAACATGGCGCCGAGGTAGACCATCGGACCGTATTGCCCCACGGAAGCGCCGCAACCCAGCGAAATCACCGAGGCCAGGATCGTCGTCCCCCCCGAACGCATATCGGGCAGGCCCGAACGAAGCTGCACGGCCCGGATGACCCCGGGCGGTCCCGGCGGGCGGCGAATCGACGCGAGCTTGTAAACGAGAACGCCGACAATCAATCCGCCCGCCGCCGGAACCAAGACGGTGGCCGCCGGGACGAGCCAGACATATTCTTCAAATTGCACCCGGGCGCGTGGAGAAACCAACAACACATTGTTGAGCCAGCCCACCAGTTCAACAAAACCGATGGCCGCGATGGAACTGGCGGCGCCGACCAGAATCGCCGTCACGGTTAACGCCACGATCCGGAAAAAGGGGCCGGCCTGAGGTTCCTCTATACCCTCCGGAAATAACATATCGCCATTATTCACCGCCCCGGGCGGGAGGTCAACCACCTTTTTCCGGATGCGTTATTCATTTCCCTCCAATCCCGGGCCTTTTCCTTCAACTTGCGGGCCGTCGGCGTCCATTTCGGAGGCCCGCCGGTCGACGAAACGGTCTCCCCGACGATCGATCAGCAGCAACGGCAGGAGGATCTCGCGCCAGTCATCGATGGCGCCGTTCACCCCGTTGATTTCCAGTCCGTCTTCGTCGTAGTAGATTTCGACCTTCTCTTCGCAGCAACCGCATTTGAGAAGGTAACGCGGCATTTTTTTGCCGACGCCTTTCTTGTGATAGACGCGGATCTGCGGCTGCCCGAAGCGGGATGTGTCGTAGATGCGGTTTGTGCGTTTCAAGGGGTTCATGTTATCTCTTGTGCGCCATGCCGACCGATAGGAATCGCCTTAATTTGACCATTCGTCAACTCTGTCCAGCAATTCTTCGTTTGAAATCACCCTGCCGGCTTCGCAACCACTATATCAGGATAAATGTACTTTTCAATCTCGTTGACTTTGACCCGCATATCGCTTGCAAATGGTCTGCATGGCGAATTCTTTAATTGGTTCCCCAACTCCCTGACAATATTGGCACTAATCTGGTTATGATTCAAACTGCCGCCTGTCATGGCAAATATTTCACCTTCAAAGTACTCATGCCTGATTTCCGAGTTTCTTTCAAACTCAAGATACTCA
>CAZZBE010000137.1:0-11622 GCA_964652715.1 uncultured Desulfobacteraceae bacterium | reverse complement strand
GCCATGCGCACATGCCATTTTATCATCTTCCACGACATGCGGCACCCCGAAGAGAGGAGCGGGCCCGAAATCGGCGCCTACCTGGAATATCTCGCGGAAACCCGCCGGGTCGCCGGCGCCACGCAAAAGCAGGCCCTTAACGCCCTGGTGTTTCTCTACGATCAGGTGCTAAAAAAACAACCCTGCGATTTCAGCGATTACACCAAATCAAAGCGCCCGAAACGGCTGCCGGTAGTATTGACGAGGGAAGAGGTAAAGCGGCTGCTGAACGAACTGAAAGGCGTCCATTGGCTCCTGGCGGGCCTGCTCTACGGCGCAGGTCTGAGACCGACGGAATGCCTGCGTCTTCGCATAAAGGACATCGATTTCGAAAAAGGCCAGATCACCGTGCGGGACGGTAAAGGGGGAAAGTCGCTGTTCGAGGCCGATCCGGCGGAAGGCAACGACCCGCCGCTTCCCTCGACATCAAACCAGCTCCCGCGGAATCACCGTATGCCAGCTCCGCGTAAACACCCGGCTCGCCCCCTCATAAGCATCCAGATCCGCGCGGAGATGAAAACTGGTTTCGTTGGAGGTGAGAAGCGTTCTCGTGACCGTGCGCACCTCCCAGTCGCCCCGCGTGAATTTCCGTTCCCACCGCGTTTCGCCGGCCAGTGAATCGTATTCGTCGGCCCGGTAGGTGTAGGTCTCCAGGGTGCGGGAGCCGATCTCCAGGTCGATATCCTCGTACCGGGTGACGCCGGTGTCCAGGAGCACTTCGAGCTTGGAGATGTCGCGGCGCAGGTCGCGGATCACCCGCCACTCCTCCTCCCTCGGCCGGATGAGGGTCGCGGACAGGGGTTTTGCCGCTTCGGGTTCTTCAAAGGGACGCAGTTGGGCGTCTTCGGCCCGGGGCGGACGGACGGGCAGGGTAAAGGTGCTGGCGCCGCCGTAGATGGTGAGCTGCACCGGCCTGGGCGACGGCCATGCCAGGGGCCAGTAACTGGTGGACAGGGACAGGCGGAGCCGGTTGCCCCTGGGAAACCGCTGGGCCACGCCGTTGAGCTGAACGGTCACCCGGTACCGCTTGCCGGGTTCCAGGGGCGTGGGATTCTCGTGGCTCTCCCGGTGGGTCAGGTTGAGAAGACCGTAGGTGACGCGCGTCGCCTTGTCGTTCGGCGCCACGTCCGACAGGCGGGCGGCCACCATGGCCACCGGCTCGCTGGAGGACAGTTCCAGTTCCACCGTCGGGGCCCCGAAAATCTCCAAGTCCTCCTCCAGCACTTCGCTTTCAAAGACCAGGGCGCCGCCATCCTCCTGCCGCTGGTCGTGGGGGAGGTCCGGCGGGGCCTGGTAGCTGCACCATTTGCCGGCGAAAAGCCCCACGCTCAGGGGCGACTGGATGGGCAGCGGCTGCTCCGGAACCGCCTCCGACGCCGGCGCCAACCGCCATTTGTCCAGGGTGAAGTCGAGGGACCCGACATGGGGGCCGGGCCAGGACGGCTCGGCGACCCACCGGCCGGGCCGCTCGGTGTAGCTGGTGGTGGGGGGCACGCTGTCCTGCATCCAGGCCCGGAACATGGGCTCGTCGTCGATGCCGTTTTCGATCCCCTTGAGCCACCGGTCCCACCAGGCCCGCACCTCCTGCAAAAATCCGATGGCCGGTCCCGGCACGCCCTCGTGGGGATATTTGTGGCTCCAGGGACCCAGGAGGCCCTTGCGCGGCACGGAAAGGTTTTCCATCAGCCGGAACACGGCGTTGGAATAGCCGTCGGCCCATCCGCTCACCGCCATCACGGGGCAACGGATGGCGCTGTAATCCTCGCAGACGGATCCGTGTTTCCAGTAGTCGTCCCGGTGCTGGTGGCGCATCCAGGTGTCGAGCCAGAACCCACTCTTTTCGAGGCGTTCCAGCCACATGTCCCGCCATTTGTTCCCCACCAGGGCGGGATCGGGGGGATGGGTGTTCTGGTCGAACATGGTGGAGGCCCAGGAGAGGTTGTCCCCCAGCAGGCACCCGCCCATGTAGTGGACGTCGTCGGCGTACCGGTCGTCGGTGGAGCAGATGGTGACGATGGCTTTCAATGGTTCCGGCCGGAGGGCCGCGATCTGGAGGCCGTTGAACCCGCCCCAGGAGATGCCGATGATTCCCACCGCGCCGCTGCACCAGGGCTGGTTCGCCAGCCAGTGAATGATCTCCACGCCGTCGTCCAGCTCCCGTTGCAGATATTCGTCGGTGAGGATGCCCTCCGACTCGCCGCTGCCCCGGAGGTCGACCCGCACCGATGCATACCCGAACCCGGCGATGTAGGGGTGGTGGCCGACATCCCGCTCGGCGGTGAGGTCCCGTTTCCGGTAGGGGATGTATTCGAGGATGGCGGGGACCGGGTCGGTCTCGGCGTCTTCGGGCAGCCACATCCGGGCGGCCAGTTTCACGCCGTCGGACATGGGGATGGTCAGGTGCTCGATTTCGCGCACTTTTCTGGGGAACTCGGTTCGGATTTTCATGGGGACAGGGGGTCTTTCTCCCGTTTATGGGGCGTCGGCTATCGGATCGGTTCCACGTCGAAGGTGATCACCTTTTTCTGCTCCACCCGGCTCCAGTATTTGTGCTCACACTTCAGCAGGCTTTCGAGGCTGGGGGACCGGGTCCCGAATTCCTTGCAGATGAGGGGCAGCATGGTGCTGACGGGAAAGTCCATGTAGCCGCAGGCGGACAGGGTCATGTGTCAGAGGTGGGCTCTTTGGAAAGAACCAGATGTTTGATCCCGTTTTCCACGAATTCCTGAACATATTTATCCGCAATCGTCTCTTCTTCAATAAACCTCTCGGAGAAGGGCATCTTCGAGATGGCATCCGCTCCTTTCTCCATCAGCATGTCCCTTATCGCCAATCGGGAGCAGAGGGTTTCCCAGAACACGTCTTCTTCAAACTCGTCGATGAATGGCCGGTCCGTTTTCATCTGTTCGTACTTGACGGTCGGGTAATATGTTTCCGTTTTTTTGTTGTACTCCACCAGATCCTCGTATCCGAAATCCTTTGCAAAGGCCAGAAACTTCTGTTCCAGTTTCTGGTAGGGTTCGACTTTCGGATCTTTTCCGGTTTTGTGAGAGGTCATGACCCAATCGGCGATGGAAAAGACATCGAGGAGGAGACGGTATTCTTTTTTGGTGATGTTGATTTTCATGATGCCGCCTGGATTGTCTGCAACAGGTTTCAGAAAAAAGAACGGACAGGATTTTCGGGATGAGCCGGTGTAAACCTCGATCTTCATGCCGACACCGGCCCCATCTGCTGGATAAGGATACAGCATCGCTTTGCAGAGCGTCAAATAGATTCCCGAAAACACCGGAATGCCGCCGCGGAATGTCAGCGGTTACTCGGGCGCGGCCATCCCTTGACTTGCCAAGGGCGGGATAATGATTACGTCTTATCCCAGATGACAACCAAGACAAGTTGAGAGAGGTAAAAGAGAATGTTTCAATTTGACAATACATATGCGCGGCTTCCGGAAGCCTTCTACGCCAAGGTGTCGCCGGCCACTGTCCCCGAACCGGAACTCATCGAGTGGAACGCCGAATTGGCCCGGCGGCTCGGGGCGGAGACCGGAAATCTTTCCGACCGGGAACTGGCGGACATCTTCACCGGACAACGGCTGCTCCCCGGTTCGGATCCCATCGCCATGGCCTATGCGGGCCATCAATTCGGAGGCTTCGTCCCCAGGCTCGGGGACGGCCGGGCGCTGTTGCTGGGCGAGGTTGTGGACCCTTCGGGACAGCGCCGCGATATCCAGCTCAAGGGGTCCGGAAGGACCCCCTTTTCGCGGCGCGGCGATGGAAAGGCGCCGCTGGGGCCGGTCCTGCGGGAGTATCTCGTCAGCGAGGCCATGCACCACCTGGGGCTCCCCACCACCCGGTCCCTGGCCGCGGTCAAAACCGGTGAACCGGTTACCAGGGAAAGTCCGCTTCCGGGCGCGATCCTGACCCGGGTGGCCGCGAGTCACATCCGGGTCGGAACCTTTGAATATTTCGCGGCAAGGCAGGATTTGGACAATCTGCGGCTGTTGACCGACTACGCCATCCAGAGGCACTACCCGGAAATCCGGAATGATCCCGAGGCGCGCCTCCATTTTTTCCGCGGGGTCGGCGAGGCCCAGGTGGAGCTGGTGACCGGCTGGATGGCGCTGGGCTTCATCCACGGCGTGATGAACACGGACAACGTGTCCATCGCCGGGGAAACCATCGATTTCGGCCCCTGCGCCTTCATGGACCGGTTTCGCTCCGATCAGGTTTTCAGCTCCATCGATCGGCATGGCCGCTATGCCTATTCCAACCAGGAGAAGATCGTCCTGTGGAATCTGAGCCGTCTGGGCAGTTGCCTGATCCCCCTGATGGGCCCGGACAGCGAAGCGGCAACCGAGGCGCTGAACCAGGAACTCGAGGTCTTCGCGGAGCTGTTCGCGGAGCGATTCAACTCGAAGATTCTGGAAAAGCTGGGGATATTCAATGCCAAGCACCCGGAGGACGGGGATTTCGTCCGGAAGTGGCTCCGCTATCTGGAAGACGAGGGGCGCGACTTTACCCTGAGCTTTCGCAATCTGGCCCACCTGGTGGAAGGCCGGTCCGATTCTGATTTTTTTAAAGAGAGCGAGGCGTTTCAGGATTTCTATGGATCATGGCGCGAAAGGGTTCACCAGCAGGATCTGGACCCGGAGACGATCCGTCGGCGCATGAACGGGGTCAACCCTGTTTTGATCCCCAGAAACCACAAGATCGAGGAGGCGATCGAAGCGGGGCTTCAGGACGACTTCAGCCTTTTTCATGAGATGAACGACGCGCTGGCGAAACCCTATACCGAGCAGGACCGCTACAGCGGCTACAAAACCCCGCCCCGGCCCGAGCAGGTCGTGACGGCCACGTTCTGCGGAACCTGATTTTGCAGTTTGGATGGGGCGGTCTACACGAACCCCGCGGTCACTGTGACCCATATCAGCCCCATACCCAAAATTTGCGGACCCACCAGGCTGCCGTGCGGCGCCGCGTACTTGAAGCCGAAAATGAATATCGCGCAGGACAGCCGATGATCTCGCTTTTTCATGATGAAATTAAGACGGTTCGCGGCGGCGAGTGTCGGGCGCCACGCCAAGTTCTTCGGCCGCGTCGTTTTGGCTGAAACCATTATTCAGCAGTTTTATTCGCTGGCATAAAAGCGGAAAACATCACCGAACCCGCTCCTGCGCCGTCTGCAACGTCCCCTTGATCCAGCCTTTCCACCGGTTGATGATGGACCCGCTTTTTAGCGTAAAGGTAACCATGATGGACTTGCCGTCGTCCAGCAGCTTGATCTCCTTCAGATCGAAGGCTTTGGCGTCCATTTTCCGGAATTTGTATCGAACGATCCTGTAGCCCGGCTCCGCATCGAAAGTCATGGAATACGTCTTGCCGGACGCCCTCACGAAAGACGAATGGTCGTCCTTCATCTGGGTCACCAGGTAGGATTTTTCCATGGTTTCCGGCTGGTTGTCCCTTTGCGCCTCCATGTCTCTCTGGTATTGGGGAATGTCGATGATGAGCGGCTTATGGTAGAGGGTCTTTTGAGAATCGGCGTCCCGCTGCTTATCCGGATCGGTCGCATCGCCCCCGTCCTGCGCGTAGGCCACGCCGATGAACGGCGGGGTTCGGGCGACGGAGACGCCCTTGAAGGGAAACCACTGCTTGAAATCGCCGTACTGGATCAGGATGTCGCCGTTTTCGTAGACGTCCAGCATCATCTCCAGCGTGGCGCTGCCGGTTTTGACCTCAATGGGCTGGGAAAAGACCGGGGACTCTTTGAAGTGGCGCTTGAACAGTTCGTCGTTGGTCTTTTCCTGGATGCTGTCCGGGATCTGGGCGATGGATCTATAGACGTCGATGCCGGAATTGATCATGGCGGGGATGACCACGAACAGCGCCGTCAGCGAGATGACGATTCCTTTGAAGGAGCTGATTTTGGCGATGATCCCTTTTTTTTCTTCTTGTGCTTCGTCGTTCATGGCGTCCCTCCTTCCGTTTTTCCGTCACACATACTGATCCACCAGCTCCGCGATCAACCGCTCGACGCCCGCTTCGCCTTTTTTCTCCGTCACTTCCCCGATCCATTCCTTGAAATGGTTGTAATCGGCCGGGTTTCGCGTCAGATCCTTTACAGACCGGAACTTGCCGGCCCGGCGGCCCAGGCGGTAGATCCGGCGGTCGGTTTCGGACAGGTTCAGGTAGTCGTCGATGACGCCCAGGATCTTCTCCTTGTCCTCGGGCAGCTTGCCGGACACGTCCTCCAGCAGGTTCATGAAATGGTCGCTGGCGATGGCGCCGTGGATGCCCTCCAGGGTTTCGATAAACAGCCGGATTTCCCGGACCAGGTCGTCGTCGGGCTGCATTTCGAACCGGCCGGATTTCCACTCGGCGAACAATGGCGCCCGTTTGGGGATGCGCAGGCTCCGAAGCCGGATGAAATGGGGATCGGTCCGGTTGAGGGCTTTGGCGGTTTCGATCGCATGTTCCCGCCACATCTCCCGTCCCCCCAGACCGGGCATGACGTATTCGGACAGCTCCATGCCGGCGGCTTTCACCCGCTGCCCGGCGTCGACTTGCTGCTCGGCGCTCACGCCTTTTTGGATCCATTCGAGCAGGGGATCGTATCCCGTCTCCATGCCGATGTGGACCCGGTCCAGCCCCGCTTCCCGGATTCGCGTCAGGGCATCGACGGATTTGTTGACCACGGTCCGGGACCGGGAATAGGTGGTGACCCGCGTGATTTCGGGCAGGGTCTCCCGCAAAAACGAAAGGATCTCCACGAGGTCGTCGGTTTTCATGATCAGGTTGTCGGCGTCCTGGAGAAAGCAGGCCCCCGTGTCGTAGTAGAGCCAGGCCGCCACCCGTTTGTACCGCTCGCTCAGATCTTCCCGCTGGAAGATATGGTTCGCGACCGACGCGTTGATCGCTCCGCCGGCGCCGATGGATTCGGAGGTCGCCCGGATGTCGTCCACGATGGCCCGCACCGCCCGGATGTCCTCTTTGATCTCCTCTACCGTGCGGAGAGAGAATTTACGCCGCTTGTAGACCGCGCAGAACTTGCACCGGTTCCAGGGGCAGTTCCGGGTGATGCGGAGCAGCAGGCTGGCGGCTTCGTTGGGCGGCCGGATGGGGCCCTGTTCGAAATGCCATTCCCTGGGGTCCGGGGACGCCGCCATCCTAAACCCCCATCCCTTTGAGCCGGGGGTCGTGCTTGAGCCGCTCCTGGATGCCCCTGCCCACCTGATAGGTGCGGCTGAAATCGGACCAGAACGCCTTGTCCTTCTCCTTCCATTCCGGGCCGAACCGTTCGTCGAAATAGTCGCCCAGTTTGTCGAAAAGGAGTTTCCAGGGGGGCTCTCCCCGGTCGTGCGCGGCCAGTAGTTCGTCCAGCAGCGTGTCCAGCTCGTTCAGTTTCTCTTTGGGCAGGTAGGAGATGGCCCCTTTCCGGATGGAGGCCATGAGGGCGTCGGGATTGACGGCATGGGCCGTGAGCATGACGGCCGGGATGTTCTTTTCCGTGGCTTCCTCCAGGAGGGTCAGGCCGTCGACGCCCATGATGTCGAGGACGGCCAGGTCGTAGCCGCCCTTGTGGATCTTTTCCGAGCCGGTTTCGTAGTTCGTGGCCGTGTCGACTTGGGCCATGTCGAGGATGTCGATGATGGTCTCCAGGATGTCGGTTTCGTCGTCCACCGCCAGAATGCGTTTTCCATTAAGATAGGATTGGGTCATGCGCTGCTCCTTACGGGTTGAGGGTCATGGGCAGGGTCAGGCGAAAGGTGGCGCCGGCGCCGCCGTCGCTCCGGACCCGGATGTCGCCGTCGAGCGTTCGGGCCATGATCCGGGCGCCGGCCAGCCCCAGTCCGTGGCCCCGCCGCGACAACATGTCGCACTCGGCGGTCTCTACCTGGGCGTACCGCTCGAAGATCATGTCGTGATGGCGGGGGGCGATGCCGGGGCCGTCGTCGGCGATCTCGCCGCAGAGAGCGTCCCCCTCTCGGTATAATCGAATGGACAGCCGGTTCCGTCGATGGTGGAGGCCGTTTCGGATCAGGTTGGAGAGGATCTGGCGGAATTTCACCCGATCCTGCTCCAGTTCCAGGTCCGCCGCGCCGGACAGGTCCAGATGGATGGCGTGGCGGGCGAGGGCCGCCTCCACCGACGCCGGATCGTTTCCCAGTTCCGGCGGGCCGTCGGGGCCGGCGGCGATCAGCTCCATGCAGTCGCCGATCACTTCGATGACCGTCGGCCCCAACAGAAAACGGGACGGGGAGACGCACCCGGCCTGGGACCGGCCCACTTCCAAAAGGCCGTAGAGCATCTCCCGGGCCTTCCGGGTGTTGCGAAGCGACCGGAGCAGGGTTTTTTCCTGGCGCGGGGTCAGTTCGCCGTATTTTTGCCGCCGTTCCAGCAGGGACCGGAGGCCGGTTTCCACCACCGACAGCGGATCCTTCATTTCGTGGATGAGAAATTCCACCTGAATTTCCCGGAAAAAGGTCTCCGGGGTTTCCTCTTCAAGGGGAGGGCGATGGGTGTCGTTTTTCATGGGGGCATCAATTGATTTGTTTATGTTAATCTGCCGTTTCTTCAAATTTGAATCAGGATATGCAGGATGAAAAAGAAAGATAGCCAGGATAATCTGTTATCATCCTGGGCATCCTGTCAACTATCCTGCCCATCTTGATTCAAAACCGAACCACTACGCTGGTCCCGCAGTCCGTCCCGCAGCTTTTCGGCTTTTCCGAATGCGCACATTTCTCCGGATCGCCGGGGCAGCACCCGGCGTCGGCGGTCAGGTGCGGGCAGCGGCGGGAGGTTAAGCGGATGGAGAAACCGTATCGTTCGGAAAAGATCTTCATCCGCAGCAGGTCGAATCCCCGGCCGCCGGCCTTGAAATCATAGGGCTGTCGGGAGGCGTACCCGTCCGTCTCCCGGGTCGAGAAGTTGCTCTCGAACACCAGCGGCTGGTCTTCCTCGGGGATGCCGATGCCGTTGTCCTCCACGCACAGCTCCGCGCCGCCTTTTCCCTGCTGGACCGACACTTCCACCCGGCCGCCGTCCGGGGTGTTCTCCACGGCGTTTCGCACAAGGCCGTCCACCACCTTTTCCAGCACCTCCGGTGGGATGACGATGGGGGCCGCGGGAGAGGTCCGGAGCACCACCCGGCATCCCCGGTGGGCGAACTTGGGCTTCAGTTCCCGCATCCGGTCTTCAACGAACCGGTCCAGCCGGAGCCGTTTCGGCGCCGCCGCCCGGGGGCCGAACAGTCTGTCCACCCGGGCCCGGAGCCGTTGGGCCAGGTCCGGGGCGTCGGATTCCGCTTCGGCGAAGGTCTCCAGCACGTCGGCGCAGGCGTCCACCAGGGCGGACAGCACGGCATGGGTCCGGAAATCCTTCTCCTTGATGATGTCCTCGATCTCGTATTGCATGGCCAGCAACCGGTCGAGGTTCCGTCGGACCCGGTCCAGAATGCGCCGCGCGCGGTCGTCACCGGTTGAAAACCGTTTCTCCAGCAACCCGAAGGAGGCCGACAACACCGACACCGGCGTCTTCAGCTCGTGGGAGAGGTGGTGGATCACCCGCTCCTTGGCGCGGTTGAAGGTCTTGACCTCTTCGTAGGACTGCTTCAGTTCATCGCCGATGCGGGCGTTTTCAATGGGCAGCGCCACGGTGGCGGCGATGGTGGAAAGCATCTTGACGTCGGTGTCGTCGAAGACGCCGTTTTTTTTGTTCACCGCGCACAGGACCCCGATCATCCGTTCCGGTCCGGCCGGGGCGATCAGGGGCACGTCGAGCATGTTGTGGGTGGGATATCCGGACTGCTTGTCCACCTCCATGAAGAAATTCGGATCCGTTTTCGTGTCGTGGACGATGACCGGTTCCCGGTTCCGATAGACCTGGCCGGCCACGCCCTTGTCCGCCGGAAACCGGATCTCCTTGATCCGGCGCCCCGCCTCGGTGTCGTCGTAGGCCGCCACCTGAAAATAGAACTCATTTGCCGCCTCGTCCAGCAGAATGACCGACGCGCCCCCTACATCGATGATTTCCCGGATCTCCCGGGCCACGTACCGCAGCAGCGGGTCCAGGCGCCGGTACCGGGGCAGGGCCTGGGCGATGCGGAAAAGCGTCTCGTTGTTGCGCTCCATCCGCCGCTTTTCCGTCACATCCCGCGAGATGCCGCGAAAGCCGGTCTTCTCCCCCGACGGCCCGTGGATGAGGCTGGCCGATATCTCCAGAAACCGGATCTCGCCGTCCTTGCGGATGATCTCCCACATAATGTCGGTCACGCCGACTTCGGTTCTGTAGACCCGGTTGAGCTGCCGGAAGGCGTAGTCGGCGTTCTCGGCGTCCATGAAAGACCGGTAGTTGCGGCCCTGGATCTCCCGGGGCGCGTGACCGAAAATCCGGCACAGGGCGCTGTTGAAAAACGTGAAATTGCCCTTCAGGTCGGTTTCGTAATAGCCGTCGGCCACATCCTCCAGGAGGACGCGGTATCGCTCGGGGTCGATGCAGACCTCGGGGACGGGTATGTCGGCGCTGTCGGTCATGGCGAATCTTCCGGTAAAGCCCCCATTATAGCACAAATCGGACTCAATCCATATTGAACCGCACCATTTTGAACCGGCGGACGGTTTCTTCGCCGATGTTTTCCCCGATGCGGGCCATGAAGAGGTTTTCCGGGTGCATCATCACATTGGGTTCATTGGTCTGGAAGACCTGGAATCCGAAATGGGAAAAGAGCCGGATCATCATGTCGCGGTAGGTCATGGGGGCCATCCCCTCCAGGTCCCATGTCCAGGAATAGCCGACCATGTAGATGATCCGGTCTTCCAGCAGGGGATGGTCGAGCAGCAGCTCAAGCTGGGCCTTTGCCAGGCCCCGCCCCCGCCAGGGGCGGCTCACTTCGATGACCATCACCTCCATCATCACCTTTTCGCCCACCCGGACCCACCGCTCGTCCGGATCGGGGTAGGCGAGGACGGCGAACCCGATGATGGTCTCCTCCGGGGAGAGGGTCAGGACCACGTTGGCATCGGGCGCCCGGGCCTTCCTGGCCAGACTCTCTTTATCGGAGATGATGGGATCGTACCGGGCGAACCGCTTGAAGGCGGGGTCGAAATCCAGGGCCAGGATCTCATCGGGGCCGCAAAACGACCTGATGGTCGCGGTCTCCTCGTCGGCGGCGATTAGAAGTCGCTCCATTCCTGTTGCAGATCCTTGATCATGATCTGGTAATCGTGGGCGTTGCCGTCCTGGTCGCGGATGTAGTCCCTGAGCAGGGCCTCCCGGACGAACCCCATCTTCTTGACGGCGGCGATGGCCCGGTCCTCGACGCCCGCCACGAAATCGGTCCGGAGTTTTTCCATCCCCATTTCCATGGCCCGTTTGGTGAGATCGAAGA
This sequence comes from uncultured Desulfobacteraceae bacterium, assembly GCA_964652715.1. Classification (GTDB taxonomy): domain Bacteria; phylum Desulfobacterota; class Desulfobacteria; order Desulfobacterales; family JAABSP01; genus JAABTD01. The sequence goes on along the minus strand of CAZZBE010000137.1, from coordinate 192 downwards.
CCATCCAGGTGCCGAGGCCCTTGCTCCGGTAATCGGGCGCCACCATGACCCGCATCCGGGCCACGTGCTTTCGGCCGCCGTAGCGGCGCAGGAGCAGGGCGGCGTGGCCGACGATCCGGTCGCCGATGACCGCCACGATGGAAAAGGCTTTGCCCTCTTCCTGGTTGTCGATCCATTTCCGGATGGTCTCCG